>JANNJZ010000215.1:0-15724 GCA_031396065.1 Pyrinomonadaceae bacterium
ATAAGGTGGGAAAACACGACCAGTTTTCTACGAAGTAACTTCTGCGCAAACAAGCGGGCGAGGGCGCCCGCGGTCCCAAAAAGAAGTCGACCTATAACTCAAACTAAACCAGAATATGACAAACAAACGAACACGTCGCGAGTTTCTCAAAACGTCCGCGCTCGGCGGGGCTGCCAGCCTGGCCGCTTATGAATTGTTATCTGCGGAGTTAGGCCGATCTGCTAATGCCTCACCGGCGAAAAACCCAAATTCAGGCAAACCGCTTAGAAGTTATGAATCCCAGGCCCGCGAACTCCTGGCCAAGATGACTTTAGAAGAAAAAGTCGGCCAGATGACCCAACCCGAACAGGATGCGCTTGAGGAGTTTGCCGATATCAGAACTTACGCGCTGGGGTCGCTCCTGAGTGGCGGCGGTTCAGACCCGAAGGAAGGGAACTCGGTAACGGCATGGTCAGACTTGTACGACCGGGTGCAGACCGAGAGCTTGAAATCCAGATTGGGTATCCCCCTGGTCTATGGCATCGATGCGGTCCACGGTCACAACAACGTCCTCGGCGCTACCATCTTTCCCCACAACATCGGATTGGGTTGCACCCGAAATCCCAGGCTGGTTGAGGACGCCGCGCGCATAACCGCGCACGAGGTTCGGGCGACCGGCATCAACTGGACGTTTGCGCCCTGCGTCACCGTGCCGCGAGACAAACGTTGGGGCAGAAGCTATGAAGGATTTGGCGAATCACCTGAACTGGCGCGGATGTTTGGCGGAGCGGCGGTAAAAGGTTTCCAGCGAAATGACCTGTCGGATCCGTTGAGCGTGCTCGCCTGTGCGAAACACTGGGTGGGCGACGGCGGGACGGCGATGGGTACCGGCACGTTCGGCGCGCCCAATTCGAAGCCCATGCTTGACCAGGGAGATACTCGGTTAAGCGAGCGTGAATTACTCGAGATTCATGGGCAAGGTTACGTGCCCGCAATCAAAGCCGGCGTCGGTTCAATCATGCCTTCGTACAACAGTTGGAATGGCGTCAAGGTCTCGGCGAGTAAGAGGTTGATGACCGAAATCTTGAAACAACAGATGGGGTTTGAGGGTTTTCTTATTTCTGACTACAACGCGCTGGATCAGTTAGCCCCGGATTTCAAGCAAGGGATTGCGATTTCAATTAACGCCGGGATGGATATGGTAATGGTCCCGAAGAAGTATCGGGAATTCCATCAACTGCTGGTGGCGCTGGTGAAGGAAGGCGGCGTGTCCCAAGCGCGGATCGATGACGCGGTATTGCGCATTCTGCAAGTCAAGATTGCGATGGGCCTGATGGACAAATCGCGATCGCACCTTGCCGATAGGAGTTTGCACGCGAGTTTTGGTTCTCCCGCACACAGGCAGGTCGCGCGTCAGTGTGTGCGCGAGTCGATGGTGCTGCTCAAAAACGATGGCAAGCTTCTACCACTCGCGAAAACCGCCAGACGCATCCACGTGGCCGGGAAAAGCGCGGACGACATCGGCAATCAATGTGGCGGTTGGACCATCGACTGGCAGGGCAAGAGCGGGAACGTCATGACGGGCGGGACCACGATTCTCGAGGCTATCAAGAAGTCTGTATCAAACAAAACGGAAGTGATCGTTTCGTCTGACGGAACGAACGCAAAGGGCGCCGACGTAGCTGTGGTGGTCATTGGCGAAACTCCATACGCTGAAGGTAGAGGCGACCGGACTGAACTGTCCGTGGCACCTGAAGACGTTGCCGCCATCGACAATCTCAATCGCGCCGGAGTGCCAGTCGTTGCCATTCTCGTCTCGGGTCGGCCGCTACTCATGGAACCTGTGTTGGCGAAGTGCGCTGCGCTGATAGCTGCGTGGTTGCCGGGGACTGAAGGGCAGGGCGTTGCCGATGTAATCTTTGGAGATTATCGTCCGACTGGAAAACTGTCAGTGAGTTTCCCTCGATCAATGAGTGACGCGTTAAGCAACGTTGGTGATAAGGGCTACAACCCGTTGTTTGGATATGGATTCGGTTTGAGTTATGAGCGGTAGGTTTCGCTCGTGAGTGACTGGTTGAAAATTACGGAGCGAACCCTGCCACCGATTCAAGACTTATCGTTAGAATCGCCATTACGACCTCTTCTGATGTAACGGTCCACGACGTTCGTTAAGGTCCTCAGACCTTCATCCGTCTTTTTGACGTTCTCGTCCGTGCGTGCCTGTATCTCGATGAGCGCTGCAATCTTCTCGTCCAATTTGCGACCTCGCTCTTCCGCCTGTACTTGTGAACCGACCAGTACTCCAATCTTCTCGTCTAATTGACGGTGTCGATCTTCAGCTCGTACTTGTGAAACCGCAAACTTCTCGTCTAATTGACGGTGTCGATCGTCGGCTCGTACTTGTGAATCGACCAGCACCGCAATCTTCTCGTCTAATTGACGGTGTCGATCTTCGGCTCGTACTTGTGAATCGACCAGCGCTGAAATCTTCTCGTTTATTTCATCAACGCGTTTATCGGTGGCTCTAAAACGCTCGAGGGTTCCACTAGCCAGGCTAACGACAAGATCCTCTAGCTGCCCGATCTTGGCCGCGGATTGCGCTTGTTGCGCAAGGATAAATTCCATGTGCCTCTCGAAATTCTCACTATTCATCAAGCCAAACCTCTGACTCCGATTCGGAAAGCGCAGTTTAGCGAAATTATTGGCGGTATCCAAGCTTGAGCAAATACCTTACCCGATCAAAGAAATGCCAAAGTCTTTGCAGCGGGAATAAGAAGACCTAACAACTTACGCGAACCGACATCAAAGAATTTTCTTGTTCCGTGTGAGTTGGCGGATTGTTCCTGGTTTCTCAGCCTGATATGGCACCGTCGGATTAGCTGGTCACTTCAACGACGCATCACGCTTCGCCTTAAACTCGGAACCGGCTTTCCACTCGGGATACTTCTCGCCCTGCGCGACGCGATAACCAATCATCGTCAACAGCTGCGCGTCGTCGACTGCACCCGCGAGGTCCCAGTCGGGCTTAATCTGGTCTGAGACTTTGTGATAGTCCTTGCTCGTATACTCCTCGCGCTTCTGCTTACCGTAATTCGGGTCTTTACCCACGTAGTCAGTACCAGAATCCGGGTAAACGGCGGGCACGCCCTGTTTGGCAAACTCGAAATGGTCTGAACGATAGTAGAAACCTTTCTCAGATTCCGGATCGGGATTAACCGTGCGGTTCTGCGCGGCTGCGGCCTCACGCAGCAGATCGACCAGGGTGCTGTTGTCGTCGCCCACCATCGTAACGTCTTTGGTGCGACCCCATTGATTGACGCCATCGATATTGATGTTGGCAAGCGTTTTGTTTAGCGGGTAGAGCGGATTGGTGGCGTAATACTTCGATCCGAGCAAGCCCTTTTCTTCAGCCGTAACGGCCAGGAACAGGATCGAACGCTTTGGAGAGGTAGCTAGTTTGGTGAAGCCCTCAGCGATCTCGAGCAGTTGGGCTACGCCCGACGCGTTATCGATGGCGCCGTTGAAGATCTGGTCGCCCGCGAGTTTGGGATCGCGGCCGAGATGGTCCCAATGGGCCGTGTAAACCACGTACTCATTCTTGAGCGAGGGATCCGAGCCTTCAAGTTTGGCAACCACGTTGCTGGAATTGATTTCGCGCAGAGTGTTTTTGACTTCGATGTTGGCCTTGGCGTTAAGCGTTACCGGCTTGAAGTCTTTGGTTACGGCCGCCTTCTTCAAAGCGTCGAAGTCCTGCCCTCCGGCGGTGAAGAGTTCCTTGGCACGGTCGGTGGTGATCCAAGACTCAACCGCGACGCGACTCATATTCTTATCGGCACTCTGGATGTCGAAGTTCTCCCGCGCCCAACTGCCGGAGACAACTTCATACGGATAACCCGCCGGCCCAGTCTCATGAATGATGATCGCCGCCGCTGCGCCTTTTTCAGAAGCAATCTCATACTTGTAAGTCCACCGACCGTAGTAAGTCATCGCCTTCCCTTTGAACATCTTCTCATCGAGCTTTGCAGGATCGCCCGCGTCAGGCACCGCCGGGTCGTTGATTAGCATGACAATCGTCTTGCCGCGCACATCCACCCCCTTGTAATCATCCCAACCATACTCCGGCGCCACTACCCCATAACCAACGAAAACGATATCGGAATTTTCCACTTTTGATTCCGGCACGTAGCGACGGGAGACCGCGACATAGTCTGTCGGAAAGGCCAGATCGATCGTCTTGCTACCTGCCGTAAATGAAGCTTTCGTAGCGGCGGTAAAACCCGCCAACGGCACTTTCTGGACGTAAGTTCCGTCTGGATTGCCGGGTTTAAGTCCCAACCGCTGATACTGCTCGGTCAAATACTTGACCGAGAGTTCCTCGCCCTTGGTACCTGGTCCACGCCCTTCAAACTCGTCTGCCGCTAGCACCTTGGTGTGCGTCATGATGTCGCTGGCAGTTATTGAATCAAGCGCCGGTTTCAGCTCGGCAGGGATTGCGGCCGAGGTGGTGGTGGCGGGCGTCGATGTATTTTGGTTGGTTGACGGAGTTTGCACACACGCGACCGAGAAGATAATCAGGGCGGCGGCAAATAGGACCGGATAAAGAGCGCGACTTTTCATGTTTTTACTGCCTCGATTTGTACTGAAGTGGAGTTGGACGGAATCTATCTATGCCGAATCGAGCGGCAAGTCAAACCTGGGACCGCAGGCGGCTCGCCTGCAGGAGCGCCGTCAGGCGCAGATGGTCCGTGAACGTGCAACACCGCTTCACTGCGCAAATAGACTATGCCACTTGATGTGACCACCATGTTCGGACTACCCAACTAAGAGCGGCTCTGCCGCTTGTGCAGGCGGGCCGCCTGCGGTCCCAGGTTACCCGAAACAATAGAGCCGCCCATCCTGGGCGCCAATGACGATGCGGCCTCGGCCGATTGCCGGCGAAGCGGAGAACGGAGCACCGGCATTAAACTCCCAGACCTTGGCGCCGTCGTTGAGGCTCAATACGTAGAAGCGCCCGTCATTAGAACCAACGAAGACTCGCTCGCTCGCGATGGCTGGTGATGATTCTACTCGCGCCCGCGTGTCGAAAGTCCAAACGGCTTTGCCCGCCAGAGTCAACCCATGGACCATCTTGTCGCGCCCGCCGACTACGATGCGGCTCGCCGTCACGGCGGCTGATGAGTAAAACGGAAAGTGGCGTTGCGGGTGCTGATAACGCCAGCCGACCCGACGTTGCGCAAGGTCAACCATCAGGACTTCGTTGTCGAATGTTCCGTAGTAAGCTGACGTCCCTCGGAGAGCAGGGGAGGCGCCGGTATAGGCGTCGGAGGAAACAGAAAACTGCTCTTTGCCGTCGGTGATGCGGACGGCGTGGAAGAATTCATCGCAGCCGGCGATGAAGGCCAAATCGCCGGCGATGCTGGGCGTCGAGTGAACGGCACCATTAGTCCGAAACTTCCAAAGTAACGAACCGTTGGCTGTCGAAACGCAGTAAAGGTGCTGATCATAAGAGCCGATCAAGACCCGGTCGCCAACCACTACCGGTGACGATTTGATTTCATTACCGGCTTTGAAAGCCCAAATCTTTTTCCCGGTCGAGGCATTTACGGCGTGAAGCCAACCACCCAGGTCGCCGACGTAGACAACCCCATTACTATAAGCCGGCGAAGATTCACCGATCGGCGAGTCAATTGAATACTTCCAAAAGACGGCGCCGTTATCAAGATTGAGTGCCGTTAGCTCACCCTTCTGAGAGCCCACGAAAACCGTGCTGCCCACAATTGCCGCAGACGACTCGATCGAGTCTCCCGCCTCATAGGTCCATAATTGTTTGATGGTCTGAGGAACGGCAGATTGCGAAACGCCGGTAAGGCTGTGGTTGCCGCGAAACTGCGACCAGTTGTCGGCTGGCGTGTCCTGCGCCGCGACGGGCGACGGGAGAAGGCAGAAGGCTGAAAGCAGAAGGCAGAAAACCGGAACGATTTTCCATTGCTCATTTGTCATTTCTCATTGTCCATTTCAGAACGCGCTTTCATAAATCTCCATGGCGCCTGACACATCAAATAGACGGGGGTTAAATCCTCCGGTCCATTGGGTGGCAGCATCCGCGGCCAGGGAGGCCAGTTCATCGCGAGTTAACCCGGCCTCGCTCAGGCTGCTTCGTAACCGGGCTGCCGTCGCTAGTTGTTCCAATCGTTGCGCCAGCATTTCGGCTGGCTCTGCATTGCCAGAAACTTGATTGGCGCTCGATAGTTTTAGAAGTTCTGCATAACGCTCGGCTGCCACGGGCGCATTCCAGCGGACGACTGACGGAAGCAACATAGCGATGGCAGCGCCGTGGGCCGTTCCGTAACGCGCAGTCAGCGGATTGGCGCACGCGTGAGTAGCGCCAAGCATCGAGTTTTCAATGGCAGCGCCGGCGTAGAACGCGCCCAACTGCATCGCGCCGCGCGCTTCAAGATCATCCGGTTGGGCTAGCACGCGTTCGTAATTCGAGTCCAGCAACCTCCAGGCTTCGCGAGAGAACACTTGGGACACAGCGTTTCGTTTGCGGGCGACGTAAGTTTCTAACGAGTGGGCGATTGCATCGAAGCCCGAGGTTGCCGTAATGCTGCGCGGCTGCGAAACCGTTAGCGCGGGATCCAGTAGTGCGACCTTGAAAGCTGCCTTGGGATCGCCGCAGGCCATCTTGTAGTGTGTGTCGGCGTCGGAAACCAAAGCGTATGACTGTGCTTCACTCCCTGTGCCGGAAGTGGTGGGAACGCCAATCATCGGCAACATCGGCCGCGAGGCCTTGCCGTAACCCTGGTAGTCCTGCATTTGTCCGCCGTTGGTTAGCAGAAAGTTGATTCCTTTGGCGCAGTCCAAAGAGCTGCCGCCGCCCAGGCCGATGATGGAGTCTACTTTATGAGAAGCGGTAAACGCGCGCCCCGCCTCGATCATTCGGGTGTCTGGGTTCACTTCGAAATCGTGAAAGCGAAACACCTCGATGCCTGACGCTTGTAATGGTGCGAGGGCCTCATCAACATGACCCGAGGCTAGCAGACCCAGGTCCGCAACCAGCAGCGTTCGGCGAAACCCGAGTTCCTGGGCCAACTCGCCGAGTCGCGAAATGGAGCCGGCTCCAAAAACCAGGCGAGTTCGAAGTTGGAAGTCGAAAGGGTCCATGGCTGTAGAGCAAAATGGTTGTCGAAGCCAAGCGGTCGGTTGCAGGTGGGCCAACTAAATCCAGGTCGAGCGATCCACGGATCGAGGTTGGCCTTCTGCTTCGCTGCTATCGGCGTTCACCGATCGCGTAAATGGTATTCTCCCCGCGCACAATGATCAGCCGATCCGAGATGGCGGGCGTTGCAAGCAATGGCTGGCCCATCGGATTGGTTGCCAGGAGCTCATACTTCCGCCCGGCCTTGACCACAAAAACATCGCCGTCCTGACTGGCCAGATACAACTTCCCATCGGCGGCAATTGGGGATGCGCTAAACGAACTGGGCAACCTTTCCTGATAGATACGCTCGCCGGTTTTCGCATCGTAGGCACTAAATACACCGTTATCGGCAAGTACATAGAACAGGTCACCGTAGATGATCGGCGTCGGCGTGTAAGGGCTGCCGCTGGCTGCACGCCAGGCAATAAAGTCGTTAGTCTCCTGGCCAGGCTTGAGTGAAATATCGCCGACTGCCCCGGGCCGAAACGCATACATCGGACGCCCTGCCGGATATCCGCCGGTAACGTAGATCAGTCCGTCGCTAACCAGGGGGGCCTGCATCTTCACCTGGGTGTTGTCATCTGAAAATCGCCAGAGTTCCTTGCCGGTCAAGGGATCGTAGCCTCTAATAAAGCGACCACCATTCGCGATCAGCTCGGTGCGTTGTTTGGTTTCGTTAATGGTCGGAGTGGACCATGAGGTAATCTCGCCCCGCTCGACGCGCCACGCTTGTTTTCCGTCTTTAAGATTGAAAGCGGCGATGAACGATTGTTTATGCCCGTCAGCCTGCACGATTACCAGGTCACGATAGATAATGGGACTACTGGCGTGGCCCCACGAAGACGTGGGATCGTCCCAAAGGCCAGGATTCAGAATACCTAGATCCTGGTTCCAGAGCAGCCGGCCATTTACGTCATAGCAGGCCATCCCCTCCGAACCAAATAAGGCCACTACATACTTCCCGTTGGTCGCTGGTGTCGAATTGGCCTGGGTCGCCTTAACGTGCCTTTTAGCCCTCGGCACACCTTCGTAAGCTACCTTCTCCCAACTGATCCTCCCGCTCTGCTTATCGAGTGAATAAATCCGCCAGGTATGTTTGACCTCATCAGTGGCAAGACCAATACCTGGATCCTTCGGGCTGAAAGTGGGTTTGGCGGCACTGCTGATGGCAGTGATCACAAAAATCTGATTTCCCCAGACGATCGGACTCGCGTGCGCGAGCCCGGGTATATCTGTTTTCCAAAGTATGTTTTGAGAAGTTTCGACGTTCCAGGTCGTCGGCGTTTTGTTGCCAGCAGCAACTCCGGAAGCATTGTGGCCGCGAAAGGCCGGCCAATTCTGTGCATTGACGACGACCAGGGTGCTGGAGAGACAAAGAAGCAGGGTAATTAGCCGGTTCACGAGGGTTGTGCTCCCGCCCTCTGTGGGGCGTCTGAAATTAGCCAAACACTTTGGTGCTGGCCGAATGGGGAGAGTTATCAAAGGGTTGTCGCGGCTCCGCCGTCTGATGTCTGGCGGTGGCTTCGCCCCTGCCATTAACGGATGCTTACACTTCTCTGGGCTACGCCCGTGATTGGGGCAGAGCCCCGAAAATCTTTGTTGCCCCCTCGGAAGGTCACAGACCTTCCGCACATCAGACGGCGGAGCGCAATCAAGAAAGTCCGATCAATAGGATTCGCTAGCCAGCATCACGGTGCCCCGCTTATTTGCATGACCTCGCTACACAACAGTTTACTTCGCCGGCGTCGCAGGTTTCGCCGCAGGCATCTCAGCCAGAGCGTAAAGCTGATTGCGATTGGTAATGTACAAGACGCCGTTGGCCGGCACCGCAGTGGAGTAAACTGAACTGCCCATATTCAACTCGGCAATAACTTTCTTCGTCTTCCCCTCGGCCATGATCACCACATCACCATCTTCATCACCCACATAAAGCTTGCCGTCGATCAGCATTGGCGAGCCCCAAACAGCAGCGAAGAGATCGTGCGTCCAGTGAACCTGACCGGTCTTTGCGTCGAGGGCGTGCAGAAAGCCGCTGAAGTCTGTCTGGTAGACGATGCCGTCTTTGATTGCCGGCGTCGAGATAGATCGGCGGATCTTGTCGTAGTGCCAGATCATCCCGGTCTTCGTTATGTCGCCACGCTTGGTGGCGTCGAGACAATACATGTGTCCGACGCCCTCGCCGTGTTCCGGGTCCTGACCGTTAGCGATGTAGACCTTCTCTTCGTAAATCACCGGGGTCGAGATCACTTCGTTGCGCGTCTTCGGCCAAACTGAATCTTTGGGATTGAGATCAAACTCCCAAAGCTTTTTGCCAGTCAGAGCTTCGTAACCACGAATCCAGCCGTCGCCCTGACCGTGTATCACCTGCACTACACCGCCAATCGTGCCGACGGTGGGTGAGCTCCATTGTCCGTGGAGAATGCGTTCGTTGACTGAGTTGTCTTCCCAAACCAGCTTTCCGGTTTTCTTGCTTACAGCAATGATTGAGGGCGATTTCGGCGAAGGCACATTTACGTGGCTTTCGTCCTGCCCGTTGGAAGTGCTGATATAGATTAAGTCGCCATAAGACACCGGGGATGAATTCGCCAGGTTGTGTGGCAGCGCGCCCACCTCTTCGATCATGTCAAACTTCCAAACCAAGTCGCCATCAACATCAGTCTTCAATTTTTCATCAGTAACACCGTCATTCTCTTTATCGCGAAAACCCTGCGTGTCGAGACAGACGAGTTCGGCGCGGTTTGAGACATAGTAAACGCGGTCGCCCTCGACCAGCGGCGAAGAAGCGACTCCCTGATAAGGCCAGTCGTTGACTCGGCCTGCCGCTAACTTATCGTGGACCATTTGCCACATGAATTGACCGTCTGATTCACGGAAGGCCATCAACACGCCTTTGTCACCGGTGACCTTTGGATCGCGTAGTCCTTCATTGTTGGTGCCGACGAAGACCATCCCGCCAGCCACCACGGCGTTGCCGTAGGTCTGCGAACCCAACTGGGCCACCCACTTGACGTTCTTCTTATCCTTAACGTCCCAGCTGGTGGGCAGTCCTTTCATGTTAGAGACCATATTGCGATCGGGGGTGCCGCCCCACATGGGCCAGTCACCGGTGCCGCCCGGGTCGGAAGCTGAAGCGGGGACAGAAGGCAGTAGGCAGTAGGCGAAGAAAGTAAGCAGAAGGCAGTAGGCAGTAGGCAGGAAAAACCGCTGGTGCCTTCTAAGTCTCGACGCCTTGTTAAAAAATCCGGAGATTTCCCTATGCGTGATGTGTGATTTATTGCTGGATCTATTTCCCCGTTCATTCGAAATCATTATTATTCTCCCTATGTCTTCTGCTTACTGGCTTCGGCTTTCTGCCTGCTTCCGCTCGCCCACCGCTTACTGCGCACTGCTCACTGATCGCTCATCCTTTTTCTCGGGCAATTGTGGCTTGCTTACGTAGACCTTCAGGTTATCAAAATAGATTTCCGCCAGCGCATTACCGAATATTCCCGGGGCGCCCTGGCGATTCGGGATGGGGTCAATGCGTTCAACCATCCACTTTTCCGGCTCAGTTTCACCGACCAACCATACTTTCCCGTGCACCAGCGTTACGCCGGAACCAAGATTCCGGACCTCGAGTTTCATGCGATACCAGGTGTCAGGTTTCCAGGCGAACGGAATGGCCACGGTGCGTTTGGTTTCAGGTTGCCATGGCTCGAGATGGAGCATCTGACTGTTGCCATAAAGCGCCAATACATACCGCTGCGCGATCACGCCGGCGTCACCCTGTTGGCGGCGCTTCTGGGTGGCGAAAACGTCACCTTCAACGGTGTAATCTGAAAGCTTGGATGGACCAAAATATGCCCGGGCACGGCTCAGTAGGGATGAACCTTCGGTAGTTTTGACGAATACCTTGTTGCCTTCCAGGGTGCGGACCGTGAACTTCCCGGTGCTGTTTACCCAAGTTGAAGGAATAGTATTGACCGCCAGGCCCTCGAAGTTTTCGCTCCATGGCAGCGGAGGAAATATCCGGACGCCGGCCGACCCGGTGAGACTACCTACGGTGGCCTTCACCACACCCGCCTGAGCCAGGGCATCAGCGGCTACCTCAAGTTGCCCCTTGGCGATTGTTCCCTTGAGTTGATCGAGGGACCAGGTGGCCGCCGGCTCTTCCCTAATGAACTTGCCCTGTTCATCAAAGAGGCGAGCCCGAAAACTCACTTTCTCACCAGGGGTGAGAATCAGCTCGGTAGGAACTACCTGCACATGGGTTGCCGGACGATTAGGATTTGGCAATCCCTCGACTGGAGTCACCTGCCGGGTGGTGGTCTTGACCTTGGGTCCAATGGCATAAAGATTCGAGTCACTGACGACATAGACGCGACCGTTGGCAACTGCGGGCGAAGCAATTATGGTTTCCGGCAGCGCTTCGGTGCCGAGTTGGTCTTCGTCGAGAATCTGTGCGCCCGTCGCACTCGGTTTGAGAATGAAGAACTTTCCGTTTTCTGTTCCTACATAGAGCTTGCCGTCAGCCAGAACGGGCGAAGCTTTCTGAATCGTGCCGAGGTTCTTGAGCCAAAGTTGCTTGCCGGTATTAACGTCAAAGGCGCCGAGGTTTGCTCCGTTATCCACCTGGTAGAGGCGATCGCCATCGAGCACCGGGGAGGAAAAGCCGCCTTGCCAACCATAAGTGCGCCACTTGATCTGATCTTTCTTAATCTCGCCCTTCGAAGTGGCATCGACGGCGACGATCATTCCCATTTCGTTCGAATCGAGGTTCTCTTCGCTGTGCGTCAGGATTGCGGTGGTGCCATGGATCGCTACGCCGGTGTTGAGGCCGCGTTTGCTGAGCTCATATTTCCATACGGGTTCACCCGTCTGGGGTTTGATCGCATGGACCACTCCATCGCTGGCTCCCTGGACCAGCAAGCGCGTGCCGTTGATATTCGCGATAATGGGCGGCGCGTAAGTAGTGTCATACGGCCGGCCACCGGGAGCGCTAACCCAAACTGTGTCGCCGGTTCTTTTGTCGAAAGCCATAAAGCGATGGGCGCCCCGCCCGTGCTGGCCCCACATGAAAGTGACGCCGCTAACGATTACCAGATCGCCATCGATGATCGGAGAGACAGTGCGGCCGCCGTGGGTGGTAAGTAAACCGAAGTCTTCTCCCAATGAGCGCTGCCATACCAGGTTTCCGTTCCGGTCGAGACCGTGTAAGTTGCCGCCACCGCCGAAAGCGTAAACATTTCCGGTGGCCGGGTCGCCCACCGGCGAAGCCCACCCAATACGATGTGGTGGAACGTCGCTCAGGTAAATGTTGAAGCGATACTCCCAAAGGAATTTGCCGGTGTTGGCATCCAGCGCCACCACCCGCTCCTGCAAGTTAGCCTCTTTTCCCACCGAGGTCAGCATGTAGAGTTGATCGCCCATAACAATCGGAGCTGATCGTCCGCCATACGGAGCTTTCCACAAGAGATTTTCGCCAGCCGGCGACCATTTGTTCGGCAGATTCTTCTCCAGCGAAATGCCGTCGCGGGCGGGGCCGCGCCACTCGGTCCAATCGCCTGGGGTCGTGGGAACCAGCAAGATGAGCGCCAGAATAAAGTACGAATTTATGGACATAAGGTTAGTCATTTTGGATTTTCGTCAAAGCTCTTGAATCAGGGATGTCGAAAGGATATAAAGAAGTCTCAAGCGCGTGCAACCTTAGAGATGTTTACTACGTACCTCTGAGTTGCAGTGATTCAATTTTCTGCGATTTTTTTAGCGCCCGTCTATCCAGGCGCAACGAATCTATCATCTACTCGTTAACTACCAAAACCGAGGAGCGGTTCTATGCCACTAAGAAAGCCCTTACTTCTTCTGTTAGCCTTGCTCCTTCTTCCGTTCTCTGCGCCGGCCCAGGATCCCAAACAAGAACTCAACGATCAATTCTGGGAAGCGGTGCGCAAAGGTGACGCGCCCGCGGTAACAGCACTACTGGACAAAGGCGCCGATGTAAACGCCAGGTTTCGTTATGGATCGACCGCGCTTTTCAAGGCTGCTGAGCGTGGCTATGCAGAGGTGATTAAGTTGCTACTAGCCCGCGGCGCCGATGTTACGGTCAAGGATACTTACTACGGTGCCACCGCCATGACCTGGGCGCTTCAGAATAATCACGTTGAGGCGGTGCGCGCGCTTCTGGAAAAAGACACCGCCAGCCTTAGTGAAGTGTTGCTTACCGGGGCGCGCGAAGGCAACCTGGAGCTCGCTCGTGCGGCGGTCGAAAAGGGAGGCCTGAAGCCGGAAGTGCTGACAGCCGCGTTAGCCTCGGCAATGAGCGATGAAAAGAAGGCCGAGATCGTCGCGATGTTGAAGAAGGCGGGTGCGGTACCTCCCCCAGAGATCGACGCTGCAACTCTCCAGTCTTACGTGGGCAAGTATAAGGGTGAAACGGGCCCGGAGATGTCTGTCACGGTAAAGGATGGAAAACTCGTTGCCGGTCAGGGTAGTCAATCTTTCGCCCTCATGGCGGTTGATAAAGTCACCTTCAAACCCGTTGATTTCGACGGCATCACGATGACGTTCACGGTCGAGGGCGGCAAGTCCGTCGGTTTTGCGCTCTTGCAAAGGGGGACTACGACGCAGATGAAGCGGATCGCTGACCAGTAGGAGGCAGGCGGCAGGCGGAAGGCAGAAGGCAGAAGGCAGAAGGCAAGCAGAAAGCAGAAAGCAGAGGACAGACGGGATCGCGGCTCCGCCGTCCGATGTGCGGAAGGTCTACGACCTTCCGAGCGTCTTTAAAAAGTTTCCTGGGGCTATGCCCCTTCTCTTAACACGCAAACCGGGGCGCAGCCCCAAAATAGAGAGAGCATTATCGGAAGGTCATAGACCTTCCGCACATCAGAGGGCGGAGCCCTTAGGCAAATCATCCCGAAGGGGGGCGGGCCCTCGTAGAAATGATCGAGGGCGAACTCCTACCAACATTCATCCGAGGCTTACATAATGAAACGAATCTTATCTATCACCTTTGGTCTGATGCTCGGCGCCGCCGCTGTCACTTTCGCCCAAGCCCAGAATTGGCCTCAGTTCCGTGGTCTGGGCGCCGCTGGCGTAGCCGAAGGACGCACCTCCGCAGTCACCTGGGACGCGGCTAAATCAATTAACACCCGATGGAAGACGGCAATTCCCGGCCTCGCGCACTCGAGCCCCGTGATCTGGGGCGACAAAGTTTTTGTCACCACTTCGATTCACAGCGCCCCAAAGGACGAGACCCGTTTCGGTCTCTTCGGTGATGTCGCTCCGGTGAAGGGTGACCTTAAACACACCTGGAAGGTCTACGCTTTGGATAAGGCGACCGGCAAAATCCTTTGGGAGCGAATAGCCGCCGAGGGAGTCCCCAAGGTGATGCGACACCCCAAATCCACCCACGCTGATTCGACCCCGGTGACCGACGGCAAGTATGTGGTTGCGCTTTTCGGTTCGGAAGGGCTGTTCGCTTACAACCTGAAGGGCAAACTTCTTTGGAAGCAGGACCTGGGCGTGCTCGATGCGGGTTGGTTTTACGATCCGGACTATCAATGGGAGCACGGGAGCTCGCCGATCATCTACCGGGATTTGGTAATCGTTCAAGCCGACGTTCAGAAGAATTCCTTCATTGCCGCCTACAGTTTGAAGACGGGTAAATTAGTCTGGAAGACAGAGCGCGATGAGATTTCATCATGGGGTACGCCGACCGTTTACGAAGGGCAGACGCGCGCGGAGTTAGTGACCAACGGCACGAAGGCAATTCGCGGTTACGACCCGGCCACCGGGAAGGAGTTGTGGCGACTGACACCAAATTCAGAAGTTACTACCCCGACGCCTTTCGCTGCTCATGGTCTGATCTTTGTTACCAGTGGTTATCGGATCATTCAGCCGATCTACGCTATCCGACCCGGCGCTAACGGCGACATTTCGTTAAAAGACGATAAGTTGTCTAACGACTCCATAGCCTGGAGCAAGAAACGCGGTGGACCGTATATGCCGACGCCGATCGTCTATGGAGATCTGCTGTACGCTTGTTCGAATAGCGGGGTGTTAACGGCGTACAAGGCAATCACGGGAGAGCAGGTCTACCAGGAAAGACTCGGCGGCAAGGGCGGCGCCTTTACTGCTTCGCCCGTCGCCTCAGACGGTAAGGTCTATCTCTCTAGCGAGGACGGCGAAGTGTTTGTGGTGAAAGCGGGACCGAAACACGAATTGCTCGCGACCAATGCGGTCGGTGAGGTCATGATGGCCACGCCGGCGATTTCTGACGGCCTGCTGATCGTGCGTGGGATAAATCACCTGTTTGCCTTCGGCGAGGCCGCACCGGCGAAGACCGCGAAGAAGTAGGCAGGGCTTGGATTCGCGCAGGACAGAATTACGGTTCGTTTAGAAGTGGGCACCGCCCACCGGTGCTACGGTTCGGGTGCGGAACTACGGTTCGTTTAGAGGTGGGCACCGCCCACCGGTGCGCCGTGGAAGAAACGATTCAGATAAATAATCAGCGTCTGAGTGTGTAGTTGAATGGTCTCATCAACGCCGCACCGGTGGGCGGTGCCC
>JANNJZ010000239.1:0-3215 GCA_031396065.1 Pyrinomonadaceae bacterium
ATAAGGGGTTCCAGGTGCCGCCCGCTGAACTGGAGGCGTTGTTACTAACACATCCCCAGGTTGCCGATTGCGCGGTGATTCCCGTGCCGGATGATGAAGCAGGCGAAGTGCCCAAAGGTTATATCGTATTAAAAGCGGCGACCGACTCTGGGGACGCGCCGGTCACTGCGGCGGAACTGATGGCTTTTGTTGCTGAGCGGGTGGCGCCTCACAAGAAAATACGCAGCATCGAGTTTATCGATAAGATTCCCAAATCTGCGTCAGGTAAAATCCTGCGCCGGGTATTAGTTCAACAAGAACGAGAAAGGAACAAAGGATAATGTCACCTGAAATTGTGTCGAAAGCAGTCAAAGCTTATTTCGAGGCGCTGCGCGCTATGGACATCCCCGCGATTGTAAATACTTTTGCTGAAGACGCGATCGACTACGATCCGGTCGGCGCCCCACCGATCGAAGGTCATCAAAAGATTAAGGAGTTTTTTGAGACTATTACGGCTGCCTTCGAAGAGGTTGGACTCACCGAGGATCAGGTTTTTGTTGCCGGCAATGGAGCGGCAGTGAAATGGACCGGACGCGGCACCAGCAAACAAGGTAAGAAAGTGAAGTTTGAAGGTATCGACGTCATCGAGGTAAATGAGGCCGGTGAGATTCAGACGCTCCACGCTTATTGGAACCCTGCCGAGATGGTGGCTCAACTTTAGCGCTGAATTCAACTGCGGTATAGTTAGCCGAGGAGGATGTATCCGCAGATTACGCAGATTAAGAGACCACCAATGCGACAAGTAGCCAATGCTCGGATCCGTTCTGGTTTTCCGCGTCCGTAGCTTTGTGGGGTTCTTGAATCTGCGCAATCTACGGATGGTTTTTGGAGCTTTCAAAAGGAGTATAGCGGCATGTCAATACCCAGCTGCAAAGTTTTCGCACTGATTCTCGTGTTCACCGCAGGCCTTTTGTCAGTCGTGAATGCACAGTCTTCGGCAAACACGTCAGAGTGGGAGACCCTCCGTCCCGAAGGAGAGGAATTCACCGTTCAAATGCCAAAGGGCTCCACGTTTGAGTCGAGCAAAGATCCTTATCACAAGATGGAGATCAATTCGCGGGTTTACCTTTCCAATTCGCCAGGTGGGCCGGTGTTCGCGATCGTTTCTTTGAGCGGTATCAAATCGAATCCAGCCTTGTATACGGAAATGCAACGGGTTAACTCCTACGTGGATGCTTTCAAGGATCTGTTTCCTCCCAAAATTGCACCCAAGACATCAAAGACAGTGGCGCCTGTCAAACTCGCCCTCGTGGGCGCGAAAAATTTACAGGGACACGCTGGTCGCGAATACAAGATGTCCGTCGGTCTTTTATCTGGAACGGTGCAAGTCTTTGCGACCAGGAAGCGCTTCTACGCAATGGTCTACTTGAATTCAAAAAAAGACGATGCAGTGCAGGATGAGTTTGTCAGTTCCTTCGTTCTCCCAGACAAAGCTGATGAACCTCCACCGACCGTCGCGCAGACGCCGAACGAGACGGTGAATCCAAAGACGATGGCGAAGCAACCTGGACCAGAGGGTGCGGGAAGCGATGCGGCCGTCGCCGCCAATGGTGAAGCGAAACCTGATGCTTCCGGATCAGGCTCTCCGACTGAAAAGCGTAAGCCCATTTCAGGCGGGGTGTTGAACGGCAAGGCCATCGTACTTCCCAAACCAGAGTATCCTACCGAGGCGAGGAATGCGGGCGCTGTGGGAGCGGTTGCTGTCCAGGTAACTATTGATGAATCGGGCATGGTGATTGATGCAAAGGCCATCTCAGGACATGCGCTTTTGCAACCTCCCTCGGTGAACGCTGCACTTCAGGCCCGGTTTAGCCCCACGTTACTAATGGGTGAGCCGGTGAAGGTTACCGGTGTCATCATATTCAACTTTGCTCGGCAGCCGTAGCCGCGGGATCATACTGACGTTTAGGGGTGGGCACCGCCCACCTCTAAACGACCGGGTGATTGCTTGTTGCCCTCTTTAGGTTACTTATGAACAGAGCTCTCAAGCGGCTGGATTCATTTCATCAAAAACTCATTAATACAGTCTCACCACTGGAGGCGGAACTTTTTTCGCGCCGACCTGCAGAAGACCAGTGGAGCGTCGCCGAAATAGTGCAACACCTCTGTCTGGTCGAAGAGCGAGTCACCAGGGAACTTGAACTGGCGATAGCAAAAGATCCTCAAACTGTCTCCCCCTTACGCAGGTTGATTCCAACTTCCATTGTTTCCTCCAGACTCTTGCGGGTGAAGGCGCCGAAGGCTATGAACCCGGTCGCAGTTCTCGAGAAAGAAGTGGCCATTGAGAACTACAACCGCGCCAGGAGCAATCTGAAACAACTCTGCTCAACCCACGGTCACCAGCGTTTCAGAAACCTTGTCTTCAAGCATCCCTTTCTGGGCGAAATCGATGGCGTCAAAACCATCTCGTTTATCGGCTACCACGAACAGCGGCATTACAAACAAATTAGTGAAGTTCTAAAGAAGCTGGCCGCCGATAACTGAAAAGAATTAGCCGCGGATCACGCGGACGAACGCGGATATCAGATTGAGCTATCCGCAGATTACGCAGATTACACTGATTCAAACCAAACGACCTGTAAGGAAAAAATACCACCTGTTTGAGGCCAACTATTTCTTATCTGCGTAATCTGCGTAATCTGCGGATAACTAATCTGGTCTCCGTTCCTCTGCACTGATCCGTGGCCAAATCTTCAGAAACAATACTTGACGCCCTTTCGTCCCCGGTCTATCTTCGCTCAAATTATTTCTTAATACTTTCGTAAGCTAAGAGAGATCAAAGATGTCTTCTACAGTCTTGTCTTCAGCTCCGGCCTGGAGCATCCCGGATTATTTGGAAGTTTCAGATGGGCACCTCAGCATCAACGGCGCCGATGCGCTGGAGCTCGTCAGTAAACATGAATCACCACTTTTCGTTTTTTCAGCGCCACGCATTCAATCAAATATCAATCGACTCAAAAGCGCCGCCGAGTCAGTCGAGCATCCAATCCGTTTTTTCTACGCCTCGAAAGCAAACTCAAACATGGCCATCTTGAAGACCGTGCTGGAGTCGGGCATTGACGTCGAGGTGAATAGTGGCGGCGAACTCTTCAAGGCCCTGCGCGTCGGCTTTCGGCCCGACCAGATAATTTTCAACGGCACCAGCAAGAGCGCCGGTGAACTTGACGATGCTGTCA
>JANNJZ010000262.1:0-3541 GCA_031396065.1 Pyrinomonadaceae bacterium
CCCAATCAATTCATTGTTGGAAGGAAGTCGGGTCGGATCCATGACCGTTGGGGCGGGCTCGTTGGGCCCTGACGTTTTCCGGGGATTGTCGTCTGTCGGCATGCGGCAAAGATTACCCCAAACTTGTCCCAGCGCCAATAGATCGGGGGCATAACAAAGGGCTGCTTCGCATAATGTGTTGCATCGCGCTAAAACCCGCTGCTTTGGTCACTGGCTTGACAGGCTCGCGGTGCGGCGCGTAGGGTTTTCGCTCCGACACATCGGTAGGGGTGTTGAGCCGATCTGGAGTTTGATTGGCTCAAAGTGATCAACGGGTGCAGGTTGCCGTCACCCGCGTGAATGAGACTATTTGAGATCTGAGATCTCGATTTAAGGATCTGAGATTTAGAGATCTGAGATTCGATAATTAGACGTGGAGGCGAATCTGTTCTGGTGAACGGCGCGGTCTTCAAAACCGTTAGTGAGACTGTGAGAACAGGCTCAGGTAGGTTCGATTCCTACACGCCTCCGCCATAACGATTGTGGATTGCGGATTTTAGACTGCTGAGAGGAATCTATGAATCCTGAAGATATGAAAGCACGAACACGTGCCTTTGCCTTGCGGATCATACGGTTAGCGGAAAGCCTTCCAAATACACCTACTGCGAAAGTGATTAGAAATCAGATGCTCCGTTGTGGTCCGTCAGTTGGTGCTAATTACAGGGCTGCCTGTAGAGCCAAATCAAAGCCGGATTTCGTTTCCAAGATGGGAACCGTAGAAGAAGAAGCCGACGAGACTATTTACTGGATGGAGTTATCAATTGATGCTGAGATTGTGAAGCGCCCCAGGATAGCCGACTTGCTCGATGAAGCAGATCAGATTCTTTCGATTGTGATCTCTTCGATCAAAACCGCCAAAGGGTTCCGAGCTAATCCGCAGTCTGCAATCCGTAATCAGAAATCGTATGCGTGATTGGGTTGCCCTCAACATGACCTCCGGCATCGGACCTCGCGCCGCTGCCAAACTCCTCGAACGTTTCGGGTCGGCGGAGGCGGTTTATGGCGCCACCCGCGTGGAGCTGGAGAAGTGCCGTCTCTTGCCGGAAGCAGTTGATAGCATCATCGCTCGCGATATGCATACACGGGCGGAGGGCGAGATTGGAAACGTCAGGACGCTCGGTGGCGACATCCTGGTCCTGGATGATGGTGTTTACCCATCATTGTTGAGAGAGATTTATGATCCACCGATAGCGCTTTACGTGAAGGGAACCTGGTCTGAATGCCTGGATCAACCCTGTGTAGCGATCGTTGGTTCACGCAAGTGTTCCACCTATGGCCAGAATGCAGCCTTGATGTTGGCGCGGGATTTGGCCCAGCGTGGTGTGACGGTCGTTTCCGGTTTCGCGCGCGGAATAGATGCGGCAGCGCATCGAGGCGCTCTGGAGGCTGGTGGCCGAACGATAGCTGTTCTGGGCACCGGCATCGATGAGGTTTACCCACGCGATCATAAGAAGCTCGGTGAGGAACTTTTAGATGGCGGCGGCGCGATGGTCACCCAGTTTCCGCTCCGTACTCCTCCTGTCTCGGAAAACTTTCCATACCGCAACCGCATCATTAGCGGTTTGAGTTTGGGCGTTGTCGTGGTTGAGGCGGCGGAGAATTCAGGTTCATTGATAACGGCGCGCCTGGCAATCGAGCAGAACCGGGAAGTCTACGCGGTGCCGGGAAACATAACTTCGCGAAACTCCTTTGGCACTAACTACTTGATCAAGGGCGCCGGCGCGAAGCTCGTACAGCAATGGCAGGATATTGCTGCTGAACTGCCGCCCCAAATCGCGGCGAAACTATTGCCGCCGCCCCTGGGGGATAATAAGGGCCAGAAGAAGAAGGAGCAGTCTTTGGCCGACCAACTGGCCCTCATGCCGCAGGGACTAACTGGTTTCGAGCAATCAGTTTTCAAGTTGCTTTCTGCTGATAATCCTGCGCACATTGATTCGCTGGTTGACCAAAGCAGACTGACGATCTCGGATTTAACGGCAGCACTGCTAACCCTGGAGATGCGTGATTTGGTAAGGGCGCTGCCGGGCAGGTGCTTTGTAAGGAAAATGTGATGAAGGCAAACAAAACCTATCATCCCGAACTCTCCAATGGACGTTGGCATACTATGACGATTGCTGAGCAACTCGGTAACGTTGGCAGCGAATATGAGCGGGCTCTGAGTTGGAAGGAGCGCGGAGAGGTTGCTGAAAAAGGAATGGCTTTGTCGGGAAGAAGGAGACGATCCACGAAAGCACACGAAACAACACGAACGGACGGCTTTGTTTCGTGCCGCTTCGTGTTGTTTCGTGGATCGTTCGTAGTTTTTCAGCAGCCTAGAGTTAAGTTATAAACAAATCATAATGGCAAAAAATCTAGTAATAGTTGAATCGCCGGCGAAGGCGAAGACAATAAACAAATATCTGGGGAAGGACTATCTGGTTAAGGCCTCGATAGGCCACATCAAGGATCTGCCTTCGAAAGGTCTCGGCGTCGACGTTGACGACGACTTCAAGCCCACCTACGAAGTAATTCCGGATTCGAAAAAGCGAAATAATAAAAGGATCGTTGCAGAGCTTAAGGCGGCTGCTAAAGCAGCAGACACGATCTATTTCGCAGCTGACCCGGATCGGGAGGGTGAAGCGATTTGTCAGCACCTGGCAGAAGAGATCGTGCCGAAGCGACCCGCGAAAGCTACTTTTCGCGTGATGTTCAATGAGATCACGAAGCGTGCGGTCAACGAAGCTTTTGAGCACCCGAAACAGATCGACCAAAACCTGGTTGATTCTCAGCAAGCCCGGCGCGTGCTCGATCGGCTGGTCGGTTACAAGGTTTCGCCGCTCCTTTGTCGCACAGTGGGGGGAAAACTAAGCGCAGGACGGGTGCAATCCGTTGCCCTGCGGATGGTTGTTGAGCGCGAAAGAGAAATCGAGCAGTTTCTCAAGACAGAATACTGGACAATCATTGCCGGTGTCGACGCGAGACTACCGCCAGCGTTCGATGCCCGGCTGTTCAAAGTAGGCGAACAAACCGTCAAGACTGGTGGCTTCGACCAGGACACCAAACCCGGCGAGATTCTAATCAACGACGAAGCCAGGGCTGCCGAGCTTGTGGCGGAAGCAAATCAGCAAACGTTCGTTGTTAGCGAGGTAACCAGGAAAGAGCGCAAACGTAACCCCGTCCCACCTTTCATCACTTCAAAGTTGCAGCAAGAGGCTGCTCGCAAACTTGGCTTCGCCGTAAGACGGACGATGATGATTGCGCAGAAGCTTTACGAGGGCATCGAGGTTGGCGCTGAAGGCTCAGTCGGTTTGATTACCTACATGCGCACCGACTCTACACGTGTTTCCGATGCGGCCCTGGGTGAGGTGAGAGATTTCATCAGCAAGCAGTATGGCGCTCCATACTTGCCGGTGAAGGCAATCCACTATCGCTCGAAAAAGGGTGCGCTGGATGCCCATGAAGCCATTCGGCCTACCGATGTCGCGCGTACTCCAGACTCGCTTGCAAGTTATCTGAACACTGA
>JANNJZ010000289.1:0-3853 GCA_031396065.1 Pyrinomonadaceae bacterium
CTGACAAGGCAGCGCACTCCAAAGAGTTGAGTCCATCGACAACAAAGCGCCCCGCTGGCTCAGCAGGGCGCCTTTCTGTGTTGGATGGTGATGGAATGGAAACGCATTTCCATCAGCTGTCGCCCGCTACCGCGGGCTGTGGTTTTTACTGCCGTTGTCCCTGGGGTTCCGCTGCGCTCCACCCCAGGCTTTATGCCGTCGCCCACTACCGCGGGCTGTGATACGTTTGCGTATCCATAATCTCCTCAGAGTCGCGGCCAGCAAGCCGTCTAACGGTGGCCTTCACCGGCTCGCCGAAGGCGAGTCTGGCAAGACAGGGTTAGGCGTCGTTTTCATTTTGTTGGATAGCGATGCTTCGTGTCTGCTATCGATCGGACTACCAACGTCTCCAGGACCTTCAGATCGACGTTGGCCAGGCGTCTGATGTAGACACATACCTTCCCAGTCTTGTGCTTTCCCAGCTTGGCCAACAAGACGTCACGGCCCTCGAAGCTTGCTGCGATGTAAACAACCAACTCACTTCCCCGCACGGCAAACCCAGCGAGAGCGGAATCTCCTTCATGACCGCTTGCGTACTTGTAATGATAGCTCCCGAACCCGACGATGGTTGGCCCCCACATCCTTGGTTCTTGCCTGGTAACTCTTCGCATGAGAGCAACCAGCGTCTGCGCGTCGTTTCGTTGCTCCTCGTTCGTGATGGCAGCAATGTGACTATCGGCGCTGACGTCTGTGGGTTTGGTCTTGGGCTCCGACATATGCACCTCCAAAACAGATTCTTTTCGACGGCTAACGCTGGGCATCAGCGGCGCGCACGAACCGCCGCCAGCGACAAACCCTCCCTGAGAGACATGCTAACTCGCGTTCGCTGCATGCCTTTGTTTATATTGCGCTCCGCGAGGACCACTGGTTCTCCATCTCGCTTTCTCATCAAGGTGGGCGTCCAGAGAATAATACTTTCGACCGCTCTTCTTCCCCTGGATGCTGATTCGACCGTGAGTCTTTCCTTCGCTATATTCAAAATAAAATCCAGCCGGATCTGAGCCGCTTTGGTTCATTATTTTCGCGCCACACTGCGAATTCACCAACTCAGCCAGAGAATAATTAGCGAGGAACGACTCGACGAAAATTTCATCAGCGACACGCATCCAGAAACCAGCAAGAGGTTCGCAAAGATCACTGGCCCTCAATGCCTTGTATAATTGCTGTACGTCCCTGCATATGTTTGTTTCTCACATCTGTCTGTAACCTGGTAGTCCCCACTCGCTGTCTGACCATCGGGCGAGATCTCCAGGCGCACTTTGTAGTCACGACAGCCATTTTCCTGATTCCTGTATTCCCAACTTAGAACGTTTCCGACACGACGTCCGTTTTGAAGTATCCAACCGTTCTCATCACCTTTTATTACTCCTCCCGCTTCCTCGACGATACGAATCGTTGAATCGCCTGTCGCACCGCGAGTGTTGACCCAGGAGCCTGACCAACGCCCCGTCGCTGATGGCGCGATCCTGGGTCCGGGCACGTTTGCCGTTTCGTTTGAGCGACGGAAATAGAAATCACCCGTCAAAGATGATGCTTCCCAGGGAGTTTGTTTGCCTGCGGTGGTGTTGCGAACAGAAATGCGGACACGTTTGAAAACTTCTTCAATACTTAAGCCCGGTATCAGCATGTTCTTAAGTAGTTCCTGGGTGTAGAGTCCATTCCGAGCATTGCCATCGCTGGCAATAGAGCCAGGCGCAGTAGCATATGCAATCAACGTCCCGCTGGGTGCATCCATTTGGGCTAGTCCGTTTGAGGCAGAACGAAAACTCCTACTAAAGGGATTGTTGCGGCATGCATCAAGGATTACTACGTTCAAACCATTGCCCGCCTCGTCCATCATTCCGAGCATGAGGTTGGTGTCGACTCCCTGGTCCTCGACGTCAGTCTCACTCTGGATACTCGCATCAACGGGAATCAAATAGTTACGGCCGCGCAGTTGAACGCCATGGCCGGCGAAGTAGAATAAGCCTTGTCCTCCGGCCCGTAGCTTCTGTCCAAACTCGCGAATCATTGCTTTCATCTGTCGCTGTGTGAGATTAACGCCATGCTCTACACTGAATCCCACCTTGGATAAAACATTCGCGATGTCGATTGCATCATTCGGCGGATTCTTCAAAGGCGGTGCGTTCTCGTAGGCTCCGTTTCCTATAACGAGCGCTAAACGTCGAGGCGAACCACTCGAGTTCTCCTGGACTAATTGACGGTCTTGTTCAGGTTGAGCCGGTAACGCCGCGAGAAGGATTACAAATGCTGTGATTATCACTTTCATTTATATCTGCCTCCGATTGGCCGCGGCCGTCACTCTTTCCTGAGGTTCAAACCGCGTTCTTCAGTGCTTTCCTGCGTCTGGGGATCGTGCTACGTCCCATTCCATGAAGCTAAGCGCTGCGCGCAGCTAAAGCCTACCTCTTACTACCCGATCATTCTCTCTCGCAAGTGCTTTCCGATTACGCCTTTCCATAAAACGGTCCAGTGATTCTGTCCAAGGAAACTGGGCCGTTCAACTTTCATTTCCGGAGGTGTAACCATGACTGAACTGCGAAAGAGAATGATCGAGTGTCTGCAACTCCGAGGTCTCTCGGAGCGAACTCAGGAGGCGTACGTCCGGGCGGTACGCCAACTCAGCGAACACTATCACAAATCACCCGCCTTGATCACCGAGGAAGAACTGCGTCAGTACTTCCTCTTCATCAAGAACGTCAAACACTACTCCCGCCCCACCATGACCATCGCCATCTGCGGCATCAAGTTCTTCTTTGAGCGCACGTTGGAACAAGATTGGACCACCTTCAACCTGGTGCGCCCAGCCCCCGAGAAGAAACTGCCCGCCATCCCGTGGAATGATCGTCTATGACCGAGGGACGAAAATGGATTACATGGCACTTGTCAGGATAAGCGTTGCGCGTTTGCTAAGAAGATGGCAAACTTCGCGCACGTCAAAATCGTGGGTATCGTGATGTAAAGCAAACTGTTAGTTTGCTGTGATGCGCAACCTTTCAACTGAGTGGTAACCAATCGACGCAAACTAACAGTTTGCTTTACGTTTAATTCAAAATTAGATCATGAAACGGACGTTGCTCGTTATCGCGGTGATTGGTCTCTACGTCTTGCATCAGGATTTCTGGAACTGGCGCACGGCCCATCCTATCGTCTTTGGTTTTATTCCCATCGGTCTTTTCTACCAAGGCTGCTTTTCCGTCGCGGCGGCACTACTGATGTGGATGTTGGTGAAATTTGCCTGGCCTTCCCACCTGGAGAGTGAGATCGAACAGCCACCACCTAAGGAGGGTTCAGCCTCTTGATTCCCGCAATCCTCGTTTTCATTTATCTCGCCGTCGTTTTATACATCGGCATCTTCGCCTTTAGAAAGGCAGCTAGCAAGAAAGAAGCTGAAGACTACTTTCTCGCCAGCCGTTCGCTCGGACCGTTTGTCTTTCTCTTCTCGCTCTTCGGCACCAACATGACGGCCTTTGCGATCCTGGGTTCGTCGGGCCATGCCTTCAATAACGGAATCGTTACTTTTGGATTGATGGCCTCATCTTCGGGCCTGGTAATTCCGCTGTCGCTGTTCTTTGTTGGCACACGCGTGTGGGCGTTGGGCAAGAAATACGGCTTCATGACTCCGGTGCAGATGTTTCGCGACCGCTGGGAGTGTGGCCACATCGGTACCGTGATCTTTGTGGTCCAGGCAGTCCTGCTCGTGCCTTACATCATCATCGGCATCATGGGCGGCGGCACAACCCTGAATGTTATCAGCGGCGGCCTGGTGCCTTACTGGTTTGGTGGGGCCATTGTAGCCCTCGTAGTGATGAGC
>JANNJZ010000301.1:0-5250 GCA_031396065.1 Pyrinomonadaceae bacterium
AAAGAGTGTGGCCACGACGCTGTAGCCATAGGCGACAGCAACTCCCAGAGAGATCAGGGTGAACATGTTGAGGCTGCGATTTACCAGGGATTGCCAGCCGCGGACAAAAAATGGCCAGCCGGCCCAGAGCACCACCGGCGATGCCAGCAGCAGTTCGATCCAGCCATAGGTGCGCGGCGCTGCCAGCGCCGCCAGCGGGTGGCCGGGCAGCATGTGCCCCATGGCGATGATGAATTCCGGAATAGTCAGGAGGAGACTCAGGCGGAAACGCCGGCGCATATCCACCAGCTCCGGGTTTTCACCTTCCTCCACCGCCACTGTCAGGGGCTCCAGGGCCATGCCGCATTTTGGGCAGGAGCCGGGTGTGTCCTGCATGATTTCCGGGTGCATGGGACAAGTGTATTCAACCCGTTCAGCCGGAGCGGGCGCTATCAAAGGCTCCAGGGCCATGCCGCATTTCGGACAGGAACCAGGCCCTTGCTGCTGTATTTCCGGATGCATCGGACAGGTGAAGATGTCGGTTTTGAGATCGTTCTCACCGGCGGGTGGAATCGTATGTTCCGGTTTCGTTATGCCGGCTCCGGTGAAACTGTCTGGAGCTGATTTGAACTTTTCGAGGCAATGGGTACTGCAAAAGAGGTACGTCGTGCCTTCATGTAACAGGGTGGCGGCAGGTGCAGAAGAGTCAACTTCCATGCCGCAGACCGGGTCAAGGTGCTGATGATTGTCGTGGATGTTGGTGTGCTCTGCACTATGAGTAGTCATAAAACTCTCCTTGCTGATTGAAATTAAACCCACCTCTTCATTCAAGGACAGATGGCAACAATAAGATAGCCGAATTCACAGGCGAGTCGTGAACTCACTATTTTTTCCTGGACAGACTCTTAATCACAACTACGATTACCACCAGTACGGCGAGCACCGCCCACATCGACATCTGTCCGCCAGCCCATCCACCCATCCATCCGTCTGTATGGTTCATCATCATGCTCCTTTAGTTGCAGTGCGACTTTTAAAGCAACTAACGAGCCAGATAGAATTTGCGGAAGCTGAAAGTGCAACGTGCTGATTGTACAGGTTTAAATGTTGCGAAAGAGTTCAGGGAAAGGAAAACCGTCAGCGGAATCTGTCATGTTTGACATAAGTGCCATATATGACGGGTCACGGCTTTGACCGGAGTCGGCCCCCATCTTCATGCGGTCGCCGGCGCGCATCGAGAAGTTGCCGTAGCGGGCCGCGAGGGCGACGACGCCGATTAGGATCTTTTGGTCATGGCTCAGTCTTTCTTCGACGGGAGTTCCGCACGACCTTCACTAACTCCAAAACTATCAACGGTATTGCGCCCACGGCGAGCAGTAGGAAGCAATCAGCGAGCGGCATGAATGACGTCTTCAGGAAGCGGCCCAGAATAGCGTTGTGATGGCTCCATACCTGGAGGCAGAAAGAAACGGAAACCACGATGGCGAGGTTAACGTTCGTGAAAAGTGAGATGCGCCAGACGGGCTTGGTCTCGCTGCGGGCGCCAAAAGAGCGTAGGAGCTCGGCGAAGACCAGAACGGCGAAGGCATAGGTGCGGGCGAGTTCCGGTGTTTCGGTTTTCAAACCGTAGAAATAAACCGCGAACGACACACCGGCGGTGAGTATACCCGTGATAAGCATTGTTCCCAAGAAGCCGCCGTCAGTGATCCGCTCAGACCGGCGACGCGGGCGGCGTTTCATCACGTCGGGGTCGATGGGGTCGGTGGCGAGGCAAAGCGCGGGCAGACCGTCGGTGACGAGATTAATCCAAAGCAGATGAATTGGTAGGAGCGGTATCGGAAGACCCACGACCACGCAGATGGTCATCAGCAGCAGTTCACCGGTGTTGCCCGCCAGCAGATATTGCAGGGTCTTGCGGATGTTGTCGTAGATGCCGCGACCCTCTTCGACGGCGGCGACGATCGAGGCGAAGTTATCATCGGTGACAATCATGTCCGCCGCCTGCTTGGTGACTTCCGTTCCTGATTTCCCCATGGCGATGCCAATGTCGGCACCTTTGATGGCGGGGGCGTCATTGACGCCATCGCCGGTCATCGCGACCACCGCATCATTCGCTTTCCAGGCGCGGATGATGCGCAGTTTGTGCTCAGCGGTGACGCGGGCGTAAACGGCAATCTTGGGCGCGCGCTGCCGGAGTTCGTCATCGGACAGATTGTCCAACTCAACACCCGCGATAGTCATGTCGTCGGCTGCAGCGATGCCGATTTCCCGCGCAATGGCCGTCGCTGTGTTCGGATGGTCGCCAGTAATCATCACCACGCGAATACCGGCGGCGCGACATTTTGCGATGGCCTCTTTGGCCTCTTGACGCGGCGGATCATACATTCCCGACAGACCAACGAACACGAGATCGTGCTCCACGGCGTCCGCAGTGAGGTCGGTGGGCGAAGCGTTGTCCAGATCGCGATAGGCCGACCCGAGCACGCGCAGGGCTTGCTCCGCCATCGCGGAGTTTTGCGCCACGATGCTCTGGCGATCCTCGTCCGTCACGGGTCGGACCCCTGTGTTGGTGTAGATGCTTGTGCAGCGTTCTAACAGCACGTCGGGCGCACCGTTGATGAAGGCACGGAGCTTCCCGTCCGGCATTTTGCGAATCACAGTGCTCCGTTTGCGGTCGGAGTCGAAAGGTATCTCGTGATGCTTCGCCAACTCCGTCTCGATGCGTTCCAGGTTGCCGCCCGCCTTGGGAGCGGCGGCAAGCAAGGCGCCTTCGGTGGGGTCGCCGATGACTTTCCATTCCCCCTCTTCCTGGACGAGATGGGCGTTGTTGCAACCAAGAAGAATAGTTGCCAGTTCGAGCAACGGCGCTACGTGCTCCGCTTCCGCCTTCTTGCCCTCGAAGCGCACTTCGCCGTCCGGCCCGTAGCCTTCGCCGGTAACATCGTAGCTTTGGCCTGCGACGTAGAAAGAGCGCACAGTCATTTCGCCAGCCGTCAATGTGCCGGTCTTGTCCGTGCAGATGACCGTTGTCGAGCCGAGCGTCTCGACTGCCGGCAATTTGCGCACAAGCGCGTGGCGGCGGGACATACGCAACACTCCGAGCGCGAGTGAAACCGTGACGACGGCCGGCAGCCCTTCCGGCACGGCGGCAACAGCGAGGCTGACCGAGGTCATGAACAACTCAAGGATTTTCGTCCCGCGCAGCAGCCCCAGCCCGAAGAGGAGCGCGACGATGCCCAGCGCCGCCCAAACGAGGATGCGCCCGAACGAATCGAGTTTCTGTTGAAGCGGTGTCCCCTCTTCCGCACCCGCCTCTTCAATCAGCCCAGCGATGCGGCCCAACTCGGTATTCATCGCCGTGGCCACAACGACGGCTTGGCCGGTGCCCGCTGCGACGCTGGTTCCCATGAACACCATGTTCTCGCGGTCACCAAGCTGGATGTCGCCCTGTTCCAAAGTCGCGGGTTGCTTCGTCACCGCTTCTGACTCGCCGGTCAGCGCGGACTCAATACACTTGAGGGAGGCCGCCTCCAAGAGACGTGCATCGGCGGCGATCAGGTCGCCTGCTTCCAGCGTGAGGATGTCACCTGCGACGATTCCCGAGGCAGGAATCGAAGTGACTTGCCCGTCGCGTTGCACCCTGGCCTGGGGCGCGGTCATCTGTTTGAGCGCCTCGATGGACTTCTCCGCGTTGAACTCCTGGTAGAAACCGATGACGGCGTTGAGGACAACGATGGCGAGAATGGCGATAGCGTCCACCACTTCGCCCAGCACGCCGGAGATGACACCGGCGACAATGAGAATCCAGATAATGAGACTCTTGAACTGGCCAAGGAAAATCTGCAGCGGGCTGATTCGCTTGCCTTCCTTCAATTCGTTCGGGCCGTTGGCCGCGAGGCGTTGCGCTGCTTCCTGCGCCGAAAGTCCGGTCGCTGAGGAACCGAGATGTGCCAGCACGTCCTCTACAGACTTGCTGTGCCAGGCCTCAACTTTTTGCTGTGCATCGTTGGCGGGTGTCGTGGTCATGTGGCAACTCCTTTGGGGGCGACGCGTTTGGCCCGTTTCCATTTCCACTCCTCTACCGCGCAGAACAGGCAGGGCGCGATGAAAATTGTCACGAGTACACTCACGACCATGCCGCCAACCGACGGGATTGCCATCGGCCGCATCACGTCGGAGCCTCGTCCGGTCGCCCAAAAGATCGGCATCAGGCCAAAGACGGTTGTGGAAATCGTCATCAGGCAAGGGCGGATGCGTTTTAACCCCGCTTGCACGACAGCTTCGCGAACCTCCTGCACTGAGTTGAAAGTCGCGTTGTCGAAAATGTTTTCGAGGTATGTTGAGATAATCACCCCGTCATCATCCACGACGCCGAAGAGGACGAGAAAGCCGACCCACACGGCGATGGAGAGGTTCACGCCCCACAGCGCCAGCATGATGAATCCGCCCGACGCTGACACAAGGATGCCGAAGAATATGATGGGCGCGATCCACCAGCGCTTGAAGCCCAGGTAGAGCATCACTAACATGATTAACATGCACAACGGGACGAGGATGCTCATCCGCTTCGTGGCGCGAACCTGGTTCTCGAACTGGCCGCTCCATTCCCAGTAGTAGCCGGGCGGCAACTTGAGTCGGCCATCACGCACTGCGCTTTGGAGCACCGCTTCGGCATCTTCGACCACGCTCACTTCGTCGCGGTCGCGCGTGTTCATCGTCACGTAACCCACGAGCAGGCCGCGCTCACCTTTGATTTCCTGCGGGCCAAGGACGCTCTTGATGGTGACGACTTGCGCGAGGGGGATTTGGGCGCCGGTGGAGCTGGGCACCAGAATCTTCTCCAATTCGGGAACGTCTTCGCGGAACTCCCGCAGGTAGCGAACGCGAATCGGGTAGCGCTCCCGACCCTCGACGGACTCCATGATGTTCATGCCGCCAATGGCGATTTCGATGACATCCTGCACCTCACGGACGGTGACGCCGTAGCGGGCGATTCGGTCGCGGTCGATTTCGAATTCCAGATACGGTTTACCGACGATCCGGTCGGCCACGATGTCGGTCGTGCCGGGAACCTTTTTGAGAAGCTGCTCAATCTCCAGGCCGATGCGCTCGATTTCCTTCAGGTCGCTGCCGTAAATCTTCACGCCCATCATGGCGCGAAAGCCGGTTTGCAGCATGACGAGGCGCGTCTGGATCGGTTGCAGGAATGTCGGCAGCACGCCGGGAATAGCGGTCTTCTCTTGAAGTTCGGAGAGAATTTCATTCTTGGTG
>JANNJZ010000493.1:0-6999 GCA_031396065.1 Pyrinomonadaceae bacterium
CCGAGATAGAGGTATCTCAAAGGGACTGATCGAAAGAGAATCTTCCAGTCTTTGCTGGTATTGCGAACGGCGGCAACTTCCGTCTGCCCGCGCTTTTGCTCTCTCAAAAAGAATACGACGACGGCGAGCAGCAATCCCGGAAATCCCAGGAAGTAGAAAGCCCAGCGCCAGCCATAGTTCTGTCCGATCCAGCCGCCCAAAAAGAATGCGAGACCGCTGCCTATGGCGATCCCGGAGGAGTAGACGCCCTGCACCGTAGCCCGCATGCGCGGCGGAAAGTAATCGCTAAGCAGGGAAAGGGCTGCGGGCCCGAGCGTGGCTTCGCCGACGCCGACCATCAAGCGGCAAAAGAACATTGCCCAGAAGCCTTTGGCAAAACCCGTCAGGCCGGAAAAAAGACTCCACACCGCGAGGCCGCCCGCGATCATGTTCTTTCTCACCGCGCGGTCGGCCATTCGTCCGAAGGGAATTCCGAGCAACGTATAGAAGATGACAAAAGACGTCGTGCCTAGTAGCGCCAGTTGCAGATCTGTAAACGCCATTTCTTTCTTGATCGGCGTGAACAGAATGAAGATCAGCGTACGATCCAGGAAGTTGAGTACATAGACGAGCGTCAGCACGCCGAGCGCATACCATGAGTAGGCTGGCACTCTCTCAGGGATAGGGGGAACCACTTGTTCCCCAATGCGGATGGTTTCGCTGGACATTAATCTATTGCCCTCTTTGTTCCACCAGGACTACCGCTTCGCCTTTCAAAGCGCCTCACCACGTTAATTTTCGCAAACGCATTCCAACGTCACGATGGGTTTGTCGTCTCTGATCTTCGTGACCGGAACGCGGGCAGTAGGTGTCTTCAGCCACAGATTTTCACAGATAAAAGCGGATCAGAACGCAATCAAGCTAAAGAAGTTTTTCAGATCCGCGTTTATCCTGTGAATCTGTGGCTACTCTTTCTCTAGATCCTGGGGTCCCGCCCGGCCCAGTAGGGCTCGCGCATCTCGCGCTTGAGCGTCTTGCCCGCCGTGCTTCGCGGGAAATCCTCCATAAAGAATACAGCGGAGACTCGCTGAAACTTGGCATCAACCCGTTCGTTGATCCAATCGCGTAAGCCTTCTTCGGTGACTTCGCCAGGCCTGTGAAGGATCACCGCTGCCAGCGGCGTTTCGCCCCACTTTTCATGAGGGACGCCGAAAACGGCGGCCTCACGTACCGCCGGATGCTGCACGATAATCTCTTCTATGTCCTTGGGAAAAACATTTGCTCCGCCCGAGATGATCAAGTCCTTCTTACGGTCAACCAGATGAAGGAATCCGTCCTCATCGACATAGCCGAGATCGCCCGAGTAAAGCCATCCATCTATCACGGCCTGCGCGGTCAGTTCAGGCTGCTTATAGTAGCCCGGCATCATGATGGGGCCACGCCCGACAATTTCGCCGACCTCGCGGGCCGCTGCCTCTTTCCCTTCCTTATTCACGATTCGCATCTCGAAAAAAGGGAGTACTGAGCCTACTGAACACGGTTTCGCGGAGTAATCATTCTTGTCGAGGATGGTCACGAAGCCTTCGGTCAGGCCGTAGAGTTCATAAAAGCGGCCCGGCAGCTCGCGGGTCAGTTTTTCTTTGTGCTCCCGGTGGAGCGGCGCGCCCACTGCGCAGAGCGCCTCCAGCGAGCGTAGCGACTCGAAAGAAAAGCTTGGTGAGTTGAGTACGGCGACTATCTGCGAAGGAACCATCATGACATGCGTCGCTCTCTCCCGCTTGACTGCCTCGATGAAGCTTTCGGGGTCGAACTGCTTAAGGAGGATGTAAGTCGTGCCGAGGAACAGGGACGGCATCAGCATGACGAAGGCGCCGTTGAAGACGATTGAGCCCGCGTGTATGACGACGCTCTCGGGACTCATGCGGAAGGATGAGGCGAAGAGCGAGCAGTACATCCCCCGAACGTAGTGCGTGTGAACGATGCCCTTCGGCGATCCGGTCGTGCCACTGCTGTAGATGATATTGAAGAGATCCTCGTCGGTGATCTCGATGCCATGTGGGTTCTTGTCGCTGGCGGCTGCGGTCAGCACGTGGTAATCCTGATAGCCTCTGGCGGCTTCACCTCCAATGAGGAGGTAGCGGTCGGCGGCGATGGCCGGCAGGCCGGGTTTGATGTCGTTTATAGCGGCAACGAAGTCGTTGTTCGTGATAACTGTCGTGGTCTCCGAATCGCGGAGTAGAGTGGAAAGGGCATTGCCTCGCAGCAGTTGGCTAAGCGGTACGATTACCGCCCCGATCTTGCCGACCGCCCAGTAGGTTTCAAGCAACTCCAAACAGTTGGGCAGGATGGTGGCGACCTTGTCACCTTTGCCAACACCGAGGTCGATAAGCGCATTTGCCAGGCGGTTGACGCGGGCGTTGAACTCCTGGTAACTGAGACGCTCTTGCTCGAAGACGATCGCCGTGTGATTAGGGCGGTAGCGTGCGTGCCTGGCGAGCAGCGAACCGATGTTCATGAAGCTCTCCTTGTTAAACTTGCTTTCTTCGGCTTCACATCTTTTGTAGCACGGGTTTGCCTGAACCCAGAGTGGTTTTCCGGAAGCAGCGCCCCGCGCCCGACCTTGCGGCTCGTGCTCGTCAACGACTAGCGCCTCGCTGTGAGTGCAGGAAGTCGAGCAGCGACGTATTGACTTGGTCAGGTTGATCGAGAGTGCAGGCATGTCCTGCGTTTCTTATCACGATCAGCTTGGCGGAGGCCAACTGCGGCAGATAAGCCTCCTTTGCCGAGACGGGTGTGTAGTCACGATCTGATGAGACGATGAGCACGGGACAGCGAATCTGGCCGAGTCGTTCGGCGACGCTAAACCTGGCTATCGCACGCACCGAGTTCTCATACGCCCGCGGATCGTTACTCGAAAATCGATCCACAAACAGGTGGCGTAAAGACTCGTGCTCCGGCGCGGGGAAAAGGCGCTTAGCGATGGCTGTGCCGAGACGGCGCATCCCCATGAACTTGAGCATTAAAAGCCGCGACTGAATCACCAACTTCGCCTTGAGCGTATGCGATGGGAATTCAGGTCCACTGTTTATGATGACGAGACTGCGCACCTGTTCCGGTGCATCAACCGCGAGTTGGAAAGCAACCATCCCGCCCATCGAGATGCCGACAACATGCATCGGCCCAAGGCCCAGTTGGGAGATGAGATTCGCTATATCTGCCGCGAACCCTGGAATTGAGTAGGGACCTGCAGGTTTGTCGGATTGTCCGTGACCTCGAAAATCAACGGCGACCACCTGATACTGTTGCGACAAAGCAGCAATCTGAGGTTCCCAGTCCAGGGTGCTGGAGCCCAGCCCGTGTAGGAGCAGGACGGGTTCACCCGAGCCGTACCTCTCGCAATGCAGCTCGATGTCTCCGGCCCGGACTCTGGCGGATGCTGTATCGGATGTGGCTGCTATCTCTGCGGTATTTGGTGCGCTCACTATTTCATGCCTTATTGACTGTCGCCGTTTTCTACTTATCGTCGAGGGTTAAGGTTGCTGAGCTGGTTGGCAGCACTCAACGAACTCGATGATAAGATCGGCGACTCTGGAAGCACCTCGTTCGCCGAGAGTTATGGTGTAGTGCGTCGTGCCGCTGATAATTTCTTCCTGCATTCCGCCGACGCATCCACGAAATGGCTGCATCATCGAATCCGGGAAAATCGGAGGCTGTCCCGGCGTGAGTCCTGCTGCCGCGCGCAAGAGCAACACCGGAACGCGCAAAGACCTTAACCTTTGAGTAATCTCCTCTTTCATGAAGGCTTCGGCAAGGTCCGTGCGCACCGCCGCTTCAGAAGCTTTGGGCCTCACTCCCGGCCCGACCTCCCCGACCTCGTAATGAAAAAACGCCTCCACCCAGGGCCCCCATTCATCGCCTGGGAAATTCGGCTGGCTACGCCAAAAGTCACGATAGACATCCCGTGATTCGTAGGTTTGCCGAAGTTGCGCGATGCGCAGGGCTAGCGTGGCGTCGAGGATCTGCGCGGTGTCACCTTCGACTGGCAGATCGGGAACATAACCGCCGTCGATCATGATGACTCCGCTGACCAGTTCCGGGTTTTGGGCCGCCAATGCCGTGGCGACAAAAGCTCCCAGCGAATGTCCGACGATGACGCTCGGCCCCAGATCCAACGCCTTCATAGCGGCCGCCACGTCGCGAGCGTGCTGTGCCATCCCGTAAGGGCCTTCCGGTTTGTCGGAGTCACCCCGGCCGCGCAGGTCGACAGCGAAGAGCGGTCGCCTGCAGGAGAGGCGTTCTGCGACGCCAACGAAGCTGAGGTAAGAGGCCGTTAGGCCGTGGATAGCTACGACAGGCGCACCGCGCCCGGGCCAGTAGCCGAAAGCGAGTTCCACCCCATCGCCGGGCACGCGTCCCCGCGCCTCTCTGGTGACCCTGAGAGCTGTTTGCTGCTCTGCGGCAATGGTCAAATCACCCTCCCTAGTAGTTGAACTTCAGCGCGAGCTGGATGATGCGTGGATTGTTACTCGCAGCTGTGATTTTTCCGAACGAAGTCCCGGCGTTAAAATCGCTGAGAGGGTTGGCAAGATTCACGTGGTTGAAGAGATTGAAGAACTCAGTGCGGAACTCGATGTTCTTCGTCTCGCTGATTGGGAAGCGCTTGAAGATTGAGAAGTCCACGTTGTTCTGGCTCGGTCCTCGTAGGACGTTGCGGCCCACATTGCCGATGTCGGTGCCGGTTGCGCCCGCGATTGCGGCGCCTCCTGAACTAGGAATCAATTGTCCGGCCAGTACCGTTGGACGGACGAACGCCGCCGGGTTGAAGTAGTAGCCGGCGGGAACATTGCTAAACGGATTGCCCGCGATATTCGGACGCGCCAGCACCGTAGTGCCGCCCGAGAGACCGTAAAAAGAGCCGGCGCCGGTGTCAACTATGTCAATCGGCAGCCCCGACATTGCCGTAATGATTCCTCCAAGCTGCCAGTTGCCAAGCAACAGGCGACCGGCCTTCGAGTCGCGAGCGAAAGTTGGAGTCGGCAGATCCCATAGATAGCTCAGGACGAACCGGTGCGTGCGGTCAAAATCCGACACGCCGCGGTTCGCACTGTCGTTAAATTGGTTGCCCAGAATGGCGCTCGCCTCGCCGACTGCCCCAGGGTCGATGACGCCACCGAGTCCGCCGCCGCCGCCCTGACCCGAAGCGTTGTCAATCGATTTGGCCCAGGTATAGGCAGCGAGAAATTGCAATCCCTTCGAGAAGCGCTTGGTCAGGCTCATCTGCAACGAGTTGTAGTTGGACTTCGCCGTTGACTGGTCCTGGAAGAAGTTATTGATTCCGACGCCTTGAAAAGGCGAACGCAGGGCAGCGTTAGCCGGCGTGTTGGTAGTAATTACTGCGCCGGTTACCGCGTTGGTAATCGAACCACCGGTGGGGACGAGCCGAGACTGATTGATCGCCACCTGCCGAAACAGGTTACGCCCGCGCGTGCCGACAAAGCCAACCTCGAGCATTAAGTCGTTGACGAGTTCGTACTGCGCGTTCAAGTTAAAGTGGTGCAGGTACGGTGTGCGAATATTGCGGTCGAAGAAGGTGCCGGAAAGGGCGATGCCGGGCACGAAAGTTGGGAATTGGCCCGGGGGCGGAACCGCGAAGAACGGATCCGAGAGTGGCGGAAGGACGCGCGCGCCTAAAACGTAGGTGGGTGGGTTGAAGAACCCGAGGATCGCGTACTGGAGCGAGGTGCGCGAGTAGAAGATGCCGTAGCCGCCGCGTATGGCCAGCCGGCCCGAATTGAGCGGCGAGTAAGCGAAGCCGACGCGTGGCGCGAAGTTGTTCGGGTCGATGCTGTTGACGACGCTGTCATTCACGTTTGGCACGACCGGCGAATCGTAGGCTGGAATAACGTTTCCCGCCTGCACATACCCGCCAAGTGGTGGTCCAACAACCGCTCCACCCACGGCCGGGCGCGGGACGTAGAGCGCCGGGTCGAAGGTCGCTATGCGCCCGCGCGTGTCGGTTGCAGGCGAATCAAGCTCGTAGCGAAGACCCAGGTTGAGCGTCAACTTAGGCGTCACCTTCCAGTCGTCCTGGACGAAGAAATGATAGTCGGTCACCCGGAAGCTTCGCGTGTTAATGCCGCCGGCGAAGACGGTCAGGAAGGGAGTGCCCGTGAGGAAATCGTTAAAGCTGTTGAAAACTATCTGACCGCGGGAGAAGCCGTTGAGCACGGAGTTGTTCTGGTTGTAGCGGATGTCCGTTCCGAACCGAAAAGAGTGCTTGCCCCTGGTGTATGAAACCGTATCGGCAAAGGTCATCGAAAAGCCAAAAGCCTGGACGTCGATCAGCGGTGCGGTGCCGATGGCCACGCCGTTGGCTGAGGGGTTGATTTGTATCAACCCCAGCCCCGGAGAGGCAGCAGCGTTAGACCTGCTGATGCCGATGGACGAGTCCGTTACCGGCTCCTGCGGAAAGCCATTCACGCGAATATGGTTAATTCCGACGCGCGCCTCGTTGATGAGATTCGGGCTGACCGTATATACGTCTTGCACGACGAAGAGTCTGTTGTTGTTGACCTGGTCCACGCCGAAGCCGGGGACGTTAGGCCCACGGCCCAGGAAGGCCGGCATCTGTAGCACCTGCGGCCCATTCGAGAAGAAGAACTTTGAAGAGAGCAGGTTCTTGTCGCTGAACTTGTAATCGAAGTTGGCGTTGAACTGATTCTCATTGAACTCTGAAATGGCAGAACCGGAATATAGTCCGTTCGCCTGCGGCGTGGGGATCAGGAACTGACCGCTATCCAGCTTGGTGTTAAGGAGCGCAAGCGTCGTTGGGTTGATAGCGGCCACCGGCAGTCCCGTGAATAAACTGGTGGGACGAAACGTCGCGAGCAACGTCGCGTTCGAACGGTCATTAGTCAGACCTGGCGCGACGAGGATGTTGGACGAGAGACTGCTGATGATCGAAGCGCCGTTGCGCTCGTGCGTGTTTTGATAAGAGACGAAGAAGAATGCCTTGTCCTT
>JANNJZ010000518.1:0-6553 GCA_031396065.1 Pyrinomonadaceae bacterium
GCAGCAGCGCGTGCAGTTCGTCGTCGCTGGGCGCACCGGCTTGGACGAACACCTTCACACCATCGGCACCGCACCGGTACACGCCGTCCAGCACCAGGCAGTGCAGGTGGATGTTGAGGTTGGCGGCAGAGCCAAAACGCCGGATCAGCGTGACGGCGCCGCCCTGGCCCTCTTCGCCTTTGAGTCCAACGCCATTCAGCAGATGGCCCGCCTCAACCAGGTTCGAGTCACTATGTTCGACGCCTCCAAACCTGGCGCGAAATCCAGCACCGCTGCGGCGCCTCCCACAACCCAACCTCCGGCCGAAGCCACCTCCGGGAGCCCAGCTGCAGCCCAACCCCAAATCAGCCTCAACGAGCGCGTGATGCCCGCTCAAATACAAGGCACACACGCCAACGTTGCTCGCTTTCTTAGCGCCGTAGCCCGATATCCGCGAATTATCTATGTTCGCGATTTCTCTATTACCTCACTCAATCGACAGGAATCCGTCAACCTGACGCTCGTCACCTACGATGCGCCAACCTCCGGAATCCTGCCGCCGATACCGGCAGAACTGCGCAAAGAACTCGAGAACCAAACAGCTCAACTGGATCCTAAATAACCGACCCCTCAGCAAGGCATTCCCACTAAGAAGGAAACAACAATGACCCGCACCAAACACACTACCAAAAAAAGCGCCGCAACTCCGATAATGGCACTTGTCACCGTTATCACCATCTTTGCCGTCACTGCCGTTCTAACCTTCGGCGGCCGGCGCGCACTCGGACGCAACCTCGATACCCAACCTACGCAGGCTGAGCTGCTACAAGCCCGCGCCGAAGCAGTCGCCGCCATCCCTAAACTGCCGAAGGACACTGAAGAGAGACTCGCGGCTGCTCTCTACCCTCAACTCGCTCCGGTAACCGCAGCGTTTTCCGATCCGATCGCCCGCGCCGGCTCGGACGATCCAACTGGAATGCCCAATCGCGTCCGGTTTAATGCGGCGTCAACTTCAGCTGCAGCACTACCTCTTGCGCCACCAGTCCCGGAAAAACTCTCACGCCTTACCCAGTGGCAACAATCCGTTCGCGCCGCTATCGCGGCCGGAACCATTCCACCGCCGATCACAACCGCTTACCTCATTTCTGAGGTCCGGCCCACCGGCAGGGTCGATATGAAGGGTAATCAAGGTGCATGGCTATATATCGAAGCCGAGAAACGACAGATCCCCGCCAACCTCGGCGCTAAGTTCTACGATGGAGTGCTCGCATCGATCGACCCGGATCCCAATACTGGCGGCGTAGTCTTTCGTACCTCTACCGGCCAAACCACTATGCTTCACTGGGACAGCCAGGAAGACTTCACCGGCACATCCCCGATCTCGCACCCAACGTCGGTTAGAGAGCTTCAAGCAGAACCGCAACATCAGCTTCCGGAATCACGGTTGTCAAAGCCAGTCGCTCAAAACAGCCGTCTGGCCCAACCGTACCAGGAAATACCAATCTCCCCGGTCACGCCTGTGACCCCCGTTCAATCGATTTCTTCGACGCCTAAACCCACCCGCGAGGATTACTCTGATCTCCAGATTGCCGTGCGCGACCGGTATCGTTCGACACCTCTACCTGGCCCAAGCCAGCACTTTGCTCAAGCTACCAATCAACCCGCCACAAACCTAAACACGGCCGGCATTTCATCCTCCACCAGGACTAGTGACCAACCAGAAAGCGCGGCCCTGATAACCACGACTACAAACGGACAGAACAAAAGCCCCGTCCAACCGCTCTCCGGAACGAACTCCTTTTCAACCGGGACATTCCGCGGCAACAAATTGAACTACGCTCACGCGGTTTATTCTAACTACACAACCCGTCCCAAGATACGTACCACATCGTCACGCCAAACTCAGCCCAACATCTTCGACCTCGATGATCCAAACTCCTTCGATTCTCCCCCAGACCGAAACGAAGAACCCTCTTCACTCGATGTGTCCCTGGACCACAAGAACGAGCCAACTACCGAAAACCCACCGATCAATGACCTCGCCGCACCCGACCAGGATAAAACTCGCCAGCCCGTCTCTGAACCCACAGAGACTCAAACGCAGAAGCGTCAGGAATCCACAAAAGCTGCGCCCCAACCATCACTAGATCATCACGCAGGAGCACCCGCAGAAGAGACCCCTCGCGATCCAAAACGAGGCACCCTGTGCGACCCCACTTTTCGCGGCGAGAACATCACCATTACTAACGAATCCAATAGACCACTCAGCCTGTTAAACCTCGTCAATCGCCTTAACGAAAACTATGGCCCCAACATCGTCCTCGACTACGACGTTCAAGAGACCCCTATCAGGCTTACCATAAACAACGCACCGTGGACCTCCATTCTTCGCACATTACTCGACCTCAATGACCTCGACATGGTCTGTCTCGACGGCGGCATCGTGCAGATAGCCAAACGCTCAAAGATCGCCTCCATTGGCGACCTTCGTCGACGGAGCGCGCCTGTGGTTCGCGAAGTATTCAAACTCCGCTACCTCCAGCAAACGGCCGGAGGCAGAGCAAACCTCGCCGGTCAAACCCAAGCAAGCAATGGCGCAACGATTCAGTCTCTCGAGGATGCCATAAGAGACATTCTCAAAGCAGGCGGCGACCCCCGCGGCGAAGCCCGGCGCGTGCCTGGCCGCAACGAACTCCTAATTGCTGCAACCCAGGAACAAATGGCCGAAATTCGCGACTTAATCTCGCGGGTGGACCGGCCCGGCTATCAGGTAAAAATTTCAGCCCTCGTATATACCGCAAACGAAAATCGCTTAAGAGACATCGGCTCGCAGCTCGCCATCGTGGTCGGTAATAGCGCGGCCACGAACCTGGCCGGCGGAGCTACCCTGGCAGCCACTCAAACCGCACCGACCACGCCCGGCGGCGGCTCGACTACACCACCACCATCAGGCCTGAATCCAGGCGGGATTCCCGCACTCGCTCAGGGCATGCGTCCTCCATCCAACGGACTCGGAGCTTCCAATCCCCTTGCAACCTTCGGCCTTACCAGCCTGTTCGGTACCGCACAATTTGCCTATCAACTAACGCTGGCCCAGCAAAAAGGAATTGTAAACATCCAGAGCCGTCCCTTTGGAATCGTTTCCGATGGCGACACGTTCGACCTGGTCGCGGGCACGCAAATCCCAGTCGTTACCACTACGATCGCAGGAGGTGCGCCATTTCAGGCCGGGCAGGTCCAATTTATTGAGGCTTCCCGTATCGCCCGTATTACCCCTCAAGTCGCGGAGGATGAAAAAGGACAACCGAACTTTGTCACCCTCAACATACAGTTAGAGAACAATAGCGTCGACACAAGCCTTGGAACTTTCAATGGCGTACCTGGCGTCAACCGCCAAAGTCTCCAAACCGTGCTGCGTCTCAGAAACGGTGAGACCGTAGTCATCGGCGGCCTAGCAGCCGACCAGGTATCTAACGCTCAAAGCAGCGTACCCGGCCTCGGCGGCATACCCCTCCTCGGCAATCTATTCAAGAAAAGAACGAACCAGGAAAACCGCGACCGGCTTTATTTCGCGATCACTGTGGAGGTTGTTCCGCAGGATTCTCCAATGCCTAACTTCCAAGCGCCCTCCGACGCAATAACAACACAGCCGCCGCCGCCTTCCGCCCAAAAGCCGTCGCCTTACAAGAAGCACGATTAGACCGAGAGCCCCACTCCACAACTGCGGACTTTTACCTGAGGGAGAGTTTCAAAATCATGCAACCCACAGTATTAGACGAAGAAGAATCAACCACCACGGAACCACCGTTCTCCGCTGATGACAGAAGCGGAATTGAATCAGACGTAGACATAGCGATCGACGCTCTGATGCCGATTCGAATGATCTATGAACCCGAAGTGCTCCAAGCTCTCGCCAGGCAGCTCCCCCGTTACCTCGCCCTGGAAAACCAGGCTGTAATTCTAGAATGCACTTCCGAAGGCGTATATCTGGTCGGAATGTCCGATCCGCTCAACGCGGTAGCCGTGCGCAACATTGTTCGGGCTCTAAAAATCCACTCAAACAAACTCATCCCCAGATTCGTCGCGCCTGCCCGTCTATCCCAATTACAGCAAACCGCTTACGAACAACGTCAAGACTCGCTTGCGACAGAGGACTTCGAGGACCTACAGACACTAGAACCTTTAAGAACAACCCTTGACTGGAACTCCCTCGACGAAAACGCTGCCGCCGGTACGACTCAACAAGAGTTTGCTGAGCCCCAAATCGAAATAGGAGTAGGCACTAGCTTGCGCGCGATGGCGGAGAAAATCATTCTCGAAGCCATCAGACGTAGAGCCAGCGACATTCACCTAATGCCAGGTGAGGGCGTAGGCATGATCCGCGCCCGTACTGACGGAAGCGTCTACACAATCTATGAAAACATTCCAGCTGCCCGAATGGAGAATCTCGCCAACGCCTTTTCCGACATGGCCGGAGTCAACGCCTATGAACTAACCCAAAGAGGGCGCGCTGCCGAGATAAGTCTTTCATTCAAGGACGACTCCGGACGGAAGAAAAAAAAGAACCTTCGCTTTCACGGCACCAAAGGCTACTACGGCAAGAACATCGTTATCCGAATAAACAGCGCAGTCTTCCGCAACTTCGATCAGATAGGACTGGAACCCAGCCAACAACAAGAAATCCAAACCGCCCTCAATTATCGCAACGGCGTTATTCTCGTCACCGGTCCCACCGGATCCGGCAAATCCAATACGCTGGAAGCCATGCTACGAAGTCTCGAAGAGACTCTTGAATTCAGTAAGAACATTGTCCAGATAGGCAACCCCATTGAATTCCCGAACCCCAAGCGTAACCAGCGGCCCGTTGACGGCGCAGAGTCGTGGGCAGAAGCCCTCGAGGACACCTTGCGAATGGACCCAGATATATTCAGCCCCGGAGAATTCAAGACCGCAGAAGAAGCCAAGATCGTCTTCGAGGCCTCCACAACCGGCCACCTCACACTCACAACAGTACACACCAACAACGTCGAACAAACCTTCTCACGCCTTGATTTCCTCAAGATCGCGCGTGACAAACAGGGCAACCTCATCCGCCTCATCGTATCCCAGGAACTCGTACCGCTTCTTTGTCAACACTGTCGCCAGCCTGATCGCCGCGGACGCGAAATCGCCGAACAGCTGCTCGACGTCGTCTTTCCGAATCGTCCAGATCTCAAAGCATCTATCACAAAAGCAGAGGGGCAAACCCCCTTTTTCAAAAAAGCAGGCTGCCCAGCCTGTAATTATTCGGGCAAAAAGGGAAGAACCTGTATTGCCGAACTTCTGCATGTAACGCCAGACATCGGCCGCATGCTCCGCAGGAATATCGACAGCGAACAGATTGTTGACTACGCCATTCGTCGCGGAATGATCACACTAGCCGAAGCCGCCGCCCGCAAACTCTGCCGTGGAATCATCTCATACGACGATGTGAAGCATCTTTTGATCTCAGCGAACCAGGCGGCGCCGGAAGCAGAACAACCCGTATGGGAAACCTCGTACGACGATAACCCAGCAGCACAACATGCCCGCGGCGATGGCATGCGACCGACCGATGCTACACCGGACGACTGCGAAGAAATAATCGGTGAAGTTATTGATGTCGAATACACCGTCCCACCGACATCCACGCAATCTCAGAACACTCACCATGCTTCCGCAGCAGGCTTCTCAATGATCGAATTAATGATCGTTGTGGTGGTGCTTTCAATCGTCGCAGCGATCGCAATCCCCAACCTGATCGCTTCTCGCCGCGCCGCCTATGAAGCCACCGCCAAACAAAAACTTGCGGCCATGGGCCAGCAAGAAACAGCCTTTAAAACCCTGCTCGGGAAACGTCGCTACGGCACCATGGCCGAACTGCAAGCAGCAACCGCGGGCGGCTCGCCATTACTAACCGCGAGCGACTCCACCGTAACCGGCTGGACCTTTTCAGACCACGGCGCCGGAAGCTGTGGCATTCCAGCTCAATGTTTTGGATTCAAAGTGGTCCCCGCCGCCGGCAACCCAGCCAACTACAGTTTTTTCATCGCAGAAGATCAGACGGTGCGACGCTGTCCTCTGGCTGGGCCATGGACCAAAAGCTGTAACCCGACAGACCAATAACCCAAGCACTAAAGAGGATAAATGCCATGTCAGCAGACTCTGCTTACCTTAACCAATCCAACAACGCCGGCGATGCCGACCAAATCCGCTTTAATTACCAGGGTACCGACATTCTAGGAGGAATACCCTCGAAGCAGTACATCTATGCCACCACCGAAGAGCAAGCGGAAGCCATTCTCACTCGCGCCGCGATCGAAGTAGATATGATCGCTCCCCAAAAGCAATGGTTGAAAAGACGAAAGAAACGTCTAAGCCGTGAAGAACTCGGAACTTTCGCTATTCAACTCGCCGAGCGCACAAAAGCCTCCGACCCAATTCCCAAGGCCATCCAGGACATCGCTCGCTCAACCAACAACGCCCTCCTCCGCGAAGCCCTGTTGGACGTCTGGACCGAAGTAAAAAATGAATCAGTCAATATCGATCAGGCCTT
>JANNJZ010000043.1:0-1872 GCA_031396065.1 Pyrinomonadaceae bacterium
CGTGGGGGCCCCAGTATTAGACCAATGCTTTATGGTTTACTTCAAGCTGAAGCCGCTTCCGACACAAATCGTTGAGGAATTCAGCAGAGCTATGTTAGAGTCGGACTCAGAATTTGTCAGAGTCAAACTACCAAAAGGGGCGCACAGTTTTGTTCGATATCGTAGAAAAACATTGGCCCATGTCAGAGGGCGATGGCAAGGCCGCCCGCAAAAAGAGGCCGCGAATACTTGCGATTACAACCGACTGCTGCACGGGCTGCGCCGGATCACCGGCGTGCATCGAGTATTGTCCCATTGAAGCCTGCATGTTCTGGGTCCCCGACGAAGATCATCCGCCCTTCGGACGCATCGAAGTAGATCCTTATCTCTGCATCGGCTGTCAAAAATGCATCAGCAAGGGACCCGACGGCGCATTTCTGGATGGCTGTCCCTGGGACGCGATTGAGATGGTGCCAACCGATGATTGGGAAGCCGTGCACGGGATTACGCTGCCTGACCTTCCCCCTGCACCGCCGGCCGCTTAAAACTGAACCAGCGAGGCAAAGATTTTCGGCTTTACGCATAAGAACTATTGAGCACGATTACGAATGGATTTGGCCGTCAGGGCCGCTTGTTCTTTAATGCGTTCAGAGACCGGCTCGACACCCTGGGCGTAACGTTCTACCGCAACTAGATCTGAGGCTCCACCAACCAATGTAAGTCCACGGAGCGCTTCCCAAACACTTCCTTCGTCTGAGTTAATGGTCAACAGCACTGCTCCGGGAACAACCTTGACGCCGCTGGGCGCGATCACGCGTTCGACCTTTCCGGGAAGCGGAGACCTTACTTCGACTGTCTTCTGATCGGGTTGGGTGATTCGACCAAGCAAAGTTCCACGCGCTAACTGGGAGCCTTCCTTCAAAGTACTCGCCACCATGCCGTCCGTCGTCGCTTTCAACTCGAAAGGATAGAGCGTTCCCACGAGCTCAGGCCGCCCGCTCGGATCATTAAATCTCACCAGGGCCAGCGCCGCATTTCTGCGCACAATGGGTTCGGGATCCTTCACCAATTTCAAAAGCGCCTGATGGAATTCTTCCGACTTGTTATCAAAGCCCATCAGCCAGGCGACAGTCAGCCGAAACTCAGTTTCCGGGTTACCCGAGAGTTTGAGTATTTGTGGATACCACTGTTTCGCGTTTTGGTCACCTTTTTCAATGCGTTGCTGAATCTGAAGGAGCGCATGCTGCACGTGGCGAGGATTTTTTTCGTCAACCAGGTATTGCGAAATGTCCGCGTCGGAAAGGCCGCGGCCAAACCAGGTAAAATACCAGGCCAGGAAAGAACCAACCACAAAGAGTATGGCGAGAATTAAGATGGGTCCTGAGGCGCGAAGGCGATTCACCGGCGGAACTGCCACTCTCACCTCGGAATTATTGCCGTTGCCTGTTAGTGGCGCTGTCATTGATCACTCAGCAGTCCAGACACCGGCGCTAGTTATCGGGGAAACGCGCCCCTTATTATTGACGTCGGTACGTTGTTGGATCTTCGCTGAAACTGTACGTCTGCTTCGCGGTGCGCAGCGCCGCTCCATTAGGCGTCGAAAGCGAGGGTGAGAATTATTTCAGCCTGAGCAAACTCTCAACTGATATGTCTTCATCCGCTGCTTCCCAATGAATGCCAATCCCGCCTCCAATCAAACGCCATTCTTTTCTTAGTTCAGGTGTGGCTTTTTGCAAACGCGGAGACCATATCAACGGGACAGATATTTCACGACCGTCTGCCAGTACTACGCGCAGGCTGTCATCCGTACAACTGACATCAACGGCAAGAGGCTCTACTTCAACGGCTAAAGTGCTCATTCCATTTCTCCAACAGTATGTCCCGATTCTCTTC
>JANNJZ010000082.1:0-3179 GCA_031396065.1 Pyrinomonadaceae bacterium
GAGTGGGCGACAGTCCATAAATCACGGCAAGGGCTGTCGCCCGCTCCGCGGGCTGGGATTACGCTGGGCTATTAACCTGGGGTTCCGCTGCGCTCCACCCCAGGCTTTACGCTGTCGCCCGCTGCCGCGGGCTGAGGTTCAGTAGGCCCAGATAGAGGTCTTGCTCAATCTCGACCCTTTTTGTGCAAAGACGCTCGCTCACTTTTTCTTGTTTTGTGATCGCGCTGCGATCCCTCTACAACCCAGGCTCAAGCTTGTTTACCAACGCCAATTGAGTCGCCGGCCTGGTTTCCTCAGGCGACAAAACCTCAAGATAAGTTCTTCCGTAATTGGCGATGATCTTGCGCACGTAGTTTTGCGTCTCGCTATAAGGCGGCACGCCGTCATATTTGTCCACGGCGCCTTCTCCCGCATTGTAGCCGGCGAGCGCGAGTGAGACGTCGCCGTCAAACCTCTTCAACAACCAGGCCAAATATTTTGTTCCGGCGTTGATGTTCGCTGCGGCATCGTGAGGATCATCGCAACCAAATCTTTTGGCGGTCGCCGGCATTAACTGCATCAGGCCCTGTGCTCCAGCGTGAGATAGTGCCTGTTTCTGGTAGCGTGATTCCTGTTGAATAACGGCGTGGACCAGGCGTGGGTCAAGGCCGGCTTGCTGAGCAGCGCGGTAGATGGTCCAGTCCAGGTCGCAATCGCCGGAGACGGGGATATCCGAGGGTATCGTTTCGACAAACTGGCTGACCGCGTCAGCGGCAGGTCCGAAAGCTTGACTGAAAAAGAATCCGGTAACGTTGGATAGAAAGAAAAGTGAAATGATGGCAGCGGGCGCAAACTTGGCAGCATGAAAATGGGGAAGACGAAGGGGACAATTCATTAATTAGGTTCTCCATGTGAGCGATGGCCGTTTGGACCACCAGAATTACTCTCTAACCCGGGAAGGCAGTGGTTGAACCGCATTTCCCTGGCTTCTATCGCTTCGCATGGCCGACCGAATTCAAAGAACTTTGCAACGAACTTGAAATCGAGACCGCGAATAAGATGGCGAATTAGTAACGATTGGTTGCTGCTTTTAGTTCGCTTCAGAGGGGTCTATGTGACGTATTCAAACGGGCCGCGCTTTGTTGCAGAGGGGTACAGGGGATCGTTCAACTTGAAGGATTATTGTAATCAGCCGTTCGTTTAGAGGTGGGCACCGCCCACCGGTGCGACGTTGAATGAAACGTGCAACGGGCCCTAATCGTACGTACGTCATTTACCTGAAGGGTGTTGTCCAAGTAGCGCCGGTGGGCGGTGCCCACCTCTAAACGAAACTACGAGGGAAACGATTCAAGCCCGCCCAGCCACTTCGCCTGTTTGCGTGTTAACGCGGACAAGTTCGCCTTCTTTGATAAACAGCGGAACGCGGACCGTCAATCCTGTTTCCAATTTAGCCACTTTAGTTGCACCGCCGGCAGCGGTGTCGCCCTTGGTTCCCAGTTCGGAAGAAACGACTGCGAGTTCGACATACTGCGGGAGTTGCAGCGAGACCGGCGCACCGTTGTACTTCAAGACCTGTAGGGACACACCTTCCTTGAGGTAGCCACGATCACTTCCCAAGGCCTCTTCGTCAAAAGTGAACTGCTCATAACTCTTCTCGTCCATGAAATGAAAACCCTGCCCGTCGTTATAAAGGTATGAAGCGGGCGACAATTCAATGTCCGGCTCGGCAAACTTCTCACTCGAGCGAAAACTCTTTTCCATGACCGCGCCGGTCAAAAGCTGGCGCAGCCTGGTGCGCACCATCGTGGCCGCACCACGCGCCGTCGGCGACGCGAAGAACACCTCAAGGACTACGTAGGGCTGCCCTTCAACCGTGATGAGCAATTTGCGTTTTAGTTCGTTGGCTGTAATCAACGCCATCTATTTAGTTCCTCCCCGAAATCGGAAATATAGTGGGCTTGGGCCGGATGGTTAGCAGGCTTCCGGGATCGAAATATGACTGATACACGATTAACCGCAAAGGGCGCAAAGAGCTCGCAAAGATCCGCAAAGAATATAACAGTCTACTGGTTGAAACTCTTCGTCGGTCTTTGCGGATCTTTGCGACTTCCTGGCGTCCTTTGCGGTTACTCGTGGTTCTTCCTACCGTCCTCGACTCTGCTCACCTTTCGGCTTCCCGAAGAATTCACGCGCAATCTGGGTTACCAGATCGGCCGAAGCACTTTCGCTGTGTGGACTATGGGCTGCCTCGTCAAGTATACGCATTTCAGCGTGGGGCAGTTGTTGCGAGAGGGCCTCTAATTCTCCTGGCTCGGTGCGGGGATCAAGTTTGCCATGAATAACTAAGGTAGGTGCACTGATCTCTTTGAGTCTTCCGTTATAGGGATCAGCGAAGGCCTGCTGGCGGCTGCTCTCTAACCCCATCTGCAACCACGCCTTCGCGTGGCTGGTGATGAGTTTGCGCCAGTCATCGCGGCCGAATTCGAGCGCGAATCTCCCGCAGAGTTCGGCACCCAAAGCTTCAGGCTGCTCCGCAAGCTCTTCAAAAAACTTTCGTGAGGCCGGCTTCATCCGGTAGTAGTGGAAGGCTTCCAGTATCAATCCGCCTACGCGCTCAGGCGCGGTGAAGCCGATGATCGCGGCGATAACTGCGCCATCGCTGTGGCCCCAAAGGAACGCGCGCTCGATACCAAGCGAATCCAGGAAGGCCAATGTCTCTGAAGCTGCGCGGTAGTGGAAGTCTGTTGTCAGATCGTCGGACTCACCCAGGTGAGTTGAGCGGCCATAGCCTGAGCGGTCAGGACAGATCACTCTGAATTCATCAGACAGTCTATCGATCTGGCGATTGAAGGGAGCCAGACTGTATCCCCAGCCACCGTGTAGCAGTAGCAACGGCGGCCCCTGGCCCTCATCGCGATAGTAGATCTCGACTGGAGTAACGCTGGGAACCAGCCGCGAGGATGGCAAAGATAGAATTGGCAATTAGTGTGCTTCTCTGAATTGTATTGAAATTGACTTGGCGCTCTCTGCGTCTTGGCGTCTTGGCGGTTAAGTTCGAGCCGAATGGGCGAATCCACCGCAAAAAAGGCATGGTGGGAACCGCAGCCATTCGCTGGGACCGCGGGCGCCCTCGCCCGCAATGTGGGCCAGAGTCATGGTGTAAAGCAATGTTACTGGTCCCCGATCATTGCGGGCGGGGG
>JANNJZ010000094.1:0-11300 GCA_031396065.1 Pyrinomonadaceae bacterium
GACTTTTTCGTCACCAGAGAACAAGGCTACGGGCGTGTCGCAAGAGTCGAGTCCGCAGGCTTTGAACGAGAGTGCTACTTGCGAGTCGCACCCACTCTGTTGATTGGGAGCGTTTTGGGCTCGTCCGTCAATAATCAAGAACAGTAAGAACGAGGCAGCCATCAAGATCTTAGAAGGATTGTTGAATGGATGTTTGTATTGCAGCATCGAAATCCTCCAAGAGTTAATCAGCCGACAGCTAGAGCGTTGCTAACATTCTGAGAGTGTCGCTTCACAGCTTACCCTCGCTGGAACACGAATTGAATCGTAGCCACGGGTCCCTGAGAAATACAAGTCTCTCTCGATTCAGATGTCCTCGGACTCGACTCTGTTCGCACAAACAAGCATTTCTCTTAGTCGGCTGGAAACGGCGCGCGAGCGAGGAGCTGAAGTTGTATTGGAAACTCTTAGAAGCTGCCTACCCAACAAACGAGTTTATCGCATTACGGAGTACCGGAGGGGCAGGCTAGTATGTGACGACAAAAGGGCAGAGCGTTTAGCCCTGCCCCTCCGTATACTCACCTGCTGCGGCGCTCAGGTCGCTCTCCAGCGTTGCCCTATCCTCCGAGCAAGCGCGAATACCCTACCACACTAGTCAAGAGAGTAAACATGAAAGTAACATGCTTACTCGTACTAAAAAGGCGTGAAATGATCCATATGACAAATCACATCTATAAGAACCACGTCGAGCAGGTCGAGGAACTCCTGTCGCGCGAACCGTACCAGCTGCCGAGACTCGAAATACGCGATGAGGCAAGTCCGTTGCGCGGGCTCGAGGGTTTACTTGAGATGCGCTACGAGAATCTTAAGCTAGCGGGTTACCAATCACACGGAAAGATTGCGGCGGCGGTTGCGGTTTAGAGCGGCAGCGGTTCAGTTGAATCCGTGCGCCTCCGCCGCCTTCCGTGCGGAAAGGCTCGGTCTTTCCGGGATTAGATCCTCTGGTTTGAGGCTACGCCTCCGCTGCCCGCGGAGGCGTAGCCTCATCTTCAAAGCGCGGGCATCGCTAAGGCGGAGCCTTTCCGCACGGAGGCGGCAGAGCCGAGCGTCTAACTGTTTCATTGGCATCATCGGTATGACTGTCGGAATCGTCGCATTATCTTGATTGGATCGTCCTTATGATTATTGGAATCGTCGCAGTAGATCGAAACGGGGCTATCGGCAAAGGCGGAACGCTGCCCTGGCACTACTCTGCTGATTTGAAGTTTTTCAAAGCGACGACTACTGGCAACGCCGTCGTGATGGGCCACAATACGTGGCGAACTTTAAAGAACCCGCTACCGAACCGGTTGAACATGGTCTTGAGCCGGCAGGCGGAGATGCCACCGCAAGACTCGGTGCTGGTTCGGCGCGACCTCGAGTCGGTTTTAATGATGACGCAGGACTTGAAAACCGACCTCTTCGTGATTGGCGGGGCGCAGGTCTATAGCGCGTTTCTACCTTACATCGAAAAGTGGATCGTTACTGAGGTGCCGCTGACGGTTGAAGGCGCGGACACCTTCATGCCCGAGAATTATCTAGACGGATTTAGGCTGACTGAATCGAAGCAGCTCGAAAATGACTTGAACGTGTCGTTCTATGAAAAGGCGTCATAGGATCAGCTTGTAGGGGCGGCACTCCGTGGCTGCCCCCTCGCTCCGGTTCCCTCAACGATCCAGAGATTTTCCGTAAAGCAAACTGTTAGTTTGCGATTGATCCGTAGCAATTAGCTCACTGATAATCCCACGAGTCGCAAACTAACAGTTTGCTTTACATAATAACGAAGGGGTGGCCACACAGAGTGCCACCCCTACAAACATTAAGCGACGGGACATCCGCCCTGCCTGGTTTAGCCAAGCTGGCCCGTTGTCCCCAACTTCAAATCCAGCACGTCATGCCGCGTTATAATCCCGACGATCCGGCCGTACTCTTCGACCAACACCGCCGGACTGGTCTGTAACCGCTGGGTCACTTCCTGTGCGCTCGCATCGACGTCCACTGTTGGGAAGCTTCCTTCCATGACTTCACTCACCGGCGAATCAAGCAGGTGACGATTGCGGACGACCTTCGCCAGGACGCGGTTCTCTCGCAACGAGCCAACTGGTCGACCTTCTTCGAGCACCGGAATCTGAGTGAGGCCAAGTTCATTCATCTTGGCGAGCGCTTCGCTGAGCTTGTCGGGAGGCGCCACCCAAACCAGCGACTGCGGTGCGTTCACTCCCTTAGTTCCACTGATTAGCCCGGCCGTCATCTTCTGAGGCTCCAGCAACCTCTTCTCCTTCAGCCACTCGTCCGAATGGTGTTTGGTCAGATAGTGTTCGCCGGTGTCGCAAACGATAAAAACGACCACCGCGTCTTCATCCAAATCTCGGGCAACGCGCAAGGCAGCGGCCAAATTTGTTCCGCTCGATCCCCCGCAAAAGATTCCCTCGGTGCGACCCAACTGCCGCGACATTTCAAAAGACTCACCGTCCGTAATGTTGATTACGTCATCGATGTATTTGATGTGAACGTTTGGCGGCACTACCTCCTGGCCAATCCCCTCGACCAGATAGGGCGTGGTTTCAACTATTTTCCCGGTCTCTTTGTAAGTCTTAAAAATCGACCCATAGGGATCGGCGCCCACCACTTTGATTTTTGGATTCTGTTCTTTCAAGAATCTTCCGACACCGGAGATTGTGCCCCCGGTTCCTATTCCGGCGACAAAATGCGTAATCTTCCCTTCGGTCTGTTCCCAAATCTCGGGGCCAGTGGTTCGATAGTGGGCTTCCGGATTTGCGGGATGTGAATACTGGTCGGGATAGAAGGAGTTCGGCGTTTCTTTGGCGATCCTCTGAGCCGTAGACACGTAATGATCGGGGGTTCCCGGCTTGGCGGATACGGGTGTGATGACTACGTCCGCGCCCAGGGCCTTGAGGTATCTCGACTTCTCTACCGACGCTTTGTCAGTCATGACAAAGATGCACTTGTACCCTTTGACCGCCGCTGCGATCGCGAGCCCGATGCCGGTATTTCCGGACGTGGCTTCAACGATTGTGCCGCCCGGTTTCAACTTTCCTTCCCGCTCGGCAGCTTCAATCATCGACACGCCGATGCGGTCCTTCACCGAAAAGCCCGGATTCAGGTTCTCCATTTTCGCCAGAACCGTGGCCTTTATCCCCCGGTTCATGCGGTTAAGCTTCACCAAGGGGGTGCGGCCGATTAGTCCAAGAACGCTCTCGTAATATTGCATTCGATCTCCGAAGTCTTTGATTGGTTTGTTTGTACAGAACTTTTCTAACAGAACTTCTACCGCGGCGCTATTTGAGAAGTCCGCCTGCGCAGATTTTTTTTGAAATCAGCTCGCCAGCCATGCGATTACCAAGCGCATTCCAGTGTCCATTGCCCAAGTTTCCACCAAATCCATGCAGATAAGCTTTATTGTGTTCGGCAAACTCTTGTAACTCGGGAGCGAGCGTGACCACCGGAATCTGCTCACGCATGCCCAGCGCTTTGATTCGGTTATCAGGATAGAACAGGTCTACGATTCCCAGACTTTTCTTGAATTCTTCCCGCAACTTCGGGTCGGGGTGTACTTGTGGACCATTGCTGAGCGTAACCACAATAAATCCGGCTCCGTGACTCTTTACTTCCTCCCGCATGCCGACAATCAGCCCTTCAGTCAGACGCCAGGCATCATTCCATACAGCGTTGACCGGTTCAAGATAGACAAGATGCTCGGTGCCAAGTTCCTCGGCCAGCGAAAGCACGTCTGGCTTTGGCTGCGTCTGTCCCTCTTTCTTTGCCTCGGTCACCGTCGCTGGTTGAGACTGCTTTGCCCGCCATGACGCCAGTTGAATCTTGACACCACGATGCCCCTCAACCGCCGCCTGTACCACGCGCGAATGGTCGCGAAGCCATCTTCCAAAGCGGTTTCCCCACGACTGTCGCCCAAGAAATGCGGCCGAGTTTCTAAATGAAGTATCCAGTGTCAGTCGATTGTCGTTATAGACGAAATAGGGAATTTTGTCAGTCTTCTTTAGTAAGCGAGAATTATCAACCACGTCGTTGTTGGTAGTGACAGCCAGCATGACGATGTCGGGGGAATACTTCCATACCTGCTCGCGAAGTGTAAGCAACTCCTGGCCAGTGCCGTATCCGGAAACCCCGAAATTCAGAACTTCGACCTCGCGTCCCTGGAAGGTATCGCACTCCTGCAGTTTTCTTTCCATCACCGACCAGAATGTCTCTTCTGCTGCGACGGAAAAGGCTTCAGCATAAGAATCGCCCAGGACCGCTATCCTCACGACGTTTTGGGATTTGGTTATCGAGTGTTCGCGGTCTCGCTGGCCGTCACTATTAATTTGGACATAGGCCTCGCCCTCTCTTCGAAACCAACCTTCCGCTCGTGGCCGAAGCGCGTAGCCCCGGGAGTTATCCAGAGCATAAAAATCCGGAGCGGAGTAACCCGCAATACGAAGGACGAGCTCCGCGACTGCGCCTCCGACTAGAAATCCAACCGATGCCAGCAGGAGTTTCGCAAAGAACTTTCTCGCCCGCCCATGTTTTGGCTTCATTTGATCGCTGAACAGTCAGGAATGAACAGAATTCCCTCTACGAATTTTGAAGTCTTTGAATTTGACTGGAGCGGATACCTTAAGCGAAGGCTGAGGATTTTGTCCAAAGTCAACAGGTGTTTAGAGTACAGGCTTTAGCTTGCGTGGTGCGAAAGAAGCAACCCGAAGGTTGGACTCTACACGCCTGTTATCAAGCGAACTAGCTCTTTATGGTCAGTTACGGATTTTCAATAGCTAGTAAATGCTGAGGCCCGGATGTGCTCTCCCCTTCACATCCGGGCCTCTAACAAGGCCGCCAATTTTGCAATTGGCAACCGAGCTTGATTCTTGCTGCTTAGTAACGACGATACTTGTCGCGGATTTTGTAAGTGTAAGCCGCAGCGCCAGTGCCGCCGGCAATCGCGCCAATGATCGCGCCCTTCTTTCCGCCAATCAGGCCGCCCAGAACCGCACCACCAGCAGCGCCCCCCGCTGTGGTGATCTTGTCGCGATGCTTATCCCAGAAGGAACGCTCACGGCCATAACGATAATCGTCGTTATAGGCGCTATTGTCGTACCGGCTATCATAGCGAGTGTTATAAACCGGACGAGTGTTATAAACCTGTCGGTTAGCCCAACGGGCGCGTCGTTGCGCGGCAACCGGTAGAGCGGTCATGCTAAGAACAACGACGCAAACAAGAGTGGCAATTAATTTCTTCATTGTTAGCCTCCGCTGAATCATTGGCAATGGATATGCCACATGTGCACCTGAGGTGTTGGCTAATGAAGGAGGGCGTGGTTTCGAGGAAATTCAGTGACCACTGGTGCGAGGGAGGAACTGCGCGATGAGTGAGTCTACGATACCGTATAGGTCGATCTACCTCGCCAACCTTTTGGGGTAAGACATCGACTATGGTGTGCTGGAGTTGTTTTCTCTTCCGCGCCGCTCGCGGCTCCGCCGTTCAGATCGCATCTGCTGAAACTGCGTCCACTGCTCAGGTGTCAGTACCTTTTGCAAACGTTCGTCTGCCTGTTTACGAATCTCGCCAACTCGCGGCTCCGACTCTTTCTTAAGGGCTTGTAATTGTTCCCTGGTTTCGCCGAAGATTTTTTGGACCTGCGACTTCTGATCGGCGTTGAGTTTGAGATTGTTAGCCATCCGCTCAAACACTTCCTCACGAGATGGCGGGTTGCCGCGTCTCTCCCATTTTTTGTATGCGTTCAAGGAGAGAGCGCCCGCTGTAAAACCAAGCAGGAATATCACAATTGCCGCAACGCGCACCTGCCACTTGCTTTTGCTGATCGTGTCCATAGATTTACCTCGTGGCCCCATCTTCTGTGCCGTAGAGCGCGTTGAGAATCTGGTCCTCTGATACTTGTTCGTTAGCTTCGCTTTGTTCGAGGAGTACCTCTTCAGCGGAATAGGCGTTCAGGGCAGTCAATTCCTGCGAGCCGGTAACGGTCTGGCCTCCCGGAATGACAAACGTCAAAACTGCCAGGGTCGCCACTGTGGCCACCATCGAGGAGCCCAAAGCACCCGCGGCACGCCAAACTTTGCTCCATCCCCACAAACCTCCAACTGACTCGCGTTCTCGCAGTGTCCCGAGGACTCTGGTGTGAAAGAAAGGCGAGGGCTCAAAGGTTTGGGCTGCCCGCTCGCGCAGAAGAAGCATAGAAATCTGCGCCGCTTCAAAGGCTCGGCTACAATCTCCACAGTCTTGCGTATGCGCGCGAATCGCGTTCAGATCGCTTTCGCTTAAACTTGCCAGAGGCTCGTTTTCAATAAGACTGATGATATGGTTCTTGCTCATCTTATTACTCTCCTGAATCTCTAAATTCGGGCTGTCAATGCCGATCAATCCACCCAGGCGGCTCTGGTCTATGCTTTCGTCGCGTGAGCTTTTCAACCGCCTCGCGCATTCGGCGCCTCGCTCGGAACGCTTGTACCTTTACTTTTGATTGGGACCACCCAGTCACCTCTGCCACGTCCTTCACTGAAGCGTCCTCGCCATCAATCATGGTTAGAACCAACCGATCGTCCGGTGCCAGAGTTTCGAGAACGCGTCCGGCCAAATCAGCCGCTACCAGGCTGCGCTCACTTGCTTGATGTCGTTCGTTGGCAGCCGTAGCGAGGTTGGTGTCCACCCAGGTCGATTCGTCATCGGTAAGGTCCGAAACTGTCAATTCCGGCCGGCGTTTGGAACTTCGCAGCATGTTAAGGCAGGTGTTGGTAGTGATGCGCGTCAGCCAACCCTCCATTGAACCGCGCCCTTCGTAGCTGCCAAGCTCGGTAAACGCTTTCAGAAAAACCTCCTGCGCTGCCTCTTCTACCAGACTGCGCTGACGAAAGAACTTGCTGGCATAGTGAAAGACGCGACGACTGTATCGACGCATTATTTCTTCGAAGGCAGACTCATCGCCTTCGCGCGCGAGGCGCGCCAAATCCAGGTCTGAGGCCTGTTCGTGACTGTGCGACAGGAATCTTCCTTAACGAAAAGGGTTTGAATGACGGACTCAAATCGTCCTGAATCCGCCATCCAGTTAATCGCCACCATGGCTGGTTATTGAACCTGGGGCTGGCCGCGTTTGCCCTTTTGGGCTTTGAACTCGGCGCGCTTCTGTTCGATCTGAGCTTTCTGTTCCGCAGTCAGCACAGAACTCAACTCGTTACGCAACTTAAACTGCTCACCCATCAGTTTAGCCTGAAGAGCGGCAGTCTCTTGCAGCTTCTGGGTAGCTAGTGCCTCATTGAACGTACCGCCATCGCCTGACTGACGCAACTCCTGACGCTTGGCGCGGAGCTCTTGATGCAGGGACTTGGTGCGTTCGCGGAAACTCTCACTGATCTGCTTCATCTTAGCCTTCTGATCATCAGTCAGGGTAATACCACGGAACATTCCACCACGCATGCCACCATGCGCGCGATCGCCGCGCCCGCCACGTCCGCCGTGCCCCTTATGATCTCCCCAGCCCTTTCCATGACGTCGGCCCTGGCCTTCACCCTGAGTCGCCGCCTGAGATTCCTTGTTTGTAGTGGTCGTTTGGGCCAATGCTATCGGGGCGGCCAATGCAACGGCCGACAGGGAGGCGATAGCCAACGTTCTAAACTTTCCTAATGGTTTCATTTTTTCTTCCTTATTCCTGGTAACCTTAGATTCGGAGGGCCTTTATTAGCCTCCCGACTGGTAAGACACGCGCTGGGACAGAAAGGTTACAAAATCAGGAGAAAGGTCACTCTGCAACCTCTTTGGGCCTTGAACCACAGAGTTGCCTTATGCCTGATCAGATTTCGTTCGTTTAGACGTGGGCTCCGCCCACCGCTGCGAGCTACGCTTCTACCCGGCCTCATACCAAAGACCCTCGGCCCCTTCTTACTGATGTTCGTTTAGACGTGGGGCACCGCCCTCCGCTGCGTTTCGCCCTTCGACGCGCGTCGCACCGGGGGGGGCGGTGCCCCCCTCTAAATGAACGTAAGAACGGAGAGCGGGGCGGGGATTGATTACCCGCAGAATCAGGGAAATACCCTTGCTCGCTTTTCGTGTTGCAGTGCCCCTGGGTCGCGACCGGACCGCACATACACATTGGCAATCCCTCGCATCGGATTTAGAGGCCTTTCATTGCGTATTTTGGCCCGTGTCGATTTTGTGTTTTGCAAAACGATGCGTAACCGAAATCACAGTATCCGTGTCTATCCCAGTGACGAATTGGAACATTATTGAAATCCGGCAATTAATAAGGTGTGAACATGTCGAGTCAAACAATTAAACAACGACTACCCGTAACTGGCGTCGATACAGCCAAAGCAGCCGGATGGTTAGGGCTGCGTTGGAAGAAATTACTTACCTGGAAAAAGCAGCTAATGCTCGGAGGCGGGGCCGTGGCCGTATTGGCATTGGGCGCCTATTATTTTTTGGGAAATCAGTCCAGCGCCCCGCAGTACATGACCGCAAAGGTCGAACGCGGAAGTCTTCGGAACACTGTGACCGCCACCGGAACGCTTCAGGCAGTCACCACCGTCCAGGTGGGTAGCCAGGCTTCCGGAACGCTTTCCGCGCTCTACGCTGATTTCAACTCAGTCGTTAAGAAGGGCCAGGTCATTGCCCAATTGGATCCAGGTGTGGCTAAGGCGCAATTGGACCAGTCTCGCGCGAACCTGCAACAGGCCCGTGCAAGTCTTCAACAATCAATTGCCAGCGTGGCCGGCTCTCGAGCAGGTGTGAACGATGCGCAGGCGAAGGCCCTGGCCGCCAGATCGACAGTGCTGAACAATCAGTCTGGAGTATCCAGCGCACAGGCGAACGTTTCAGTGCTGAAGGCGCAACTCGACGATGCCCTCGCTTTTCTTAGGCAGCAGGAATACCTGATGAAAAGCGGCGTGATCGCGCAGCGCGACTACGATCTGGCCAACACCGCGTACAAAACAGCCGAAGCCCGACATAACCAGGCAACCGCGCAGTTGAACCAGGCGGTCCTTAGCGAGAAATCCTCGGCAAGTTCTGGAATCGCGCAGTCCTCGGCCGTGGTGCAACAGTCACAGGCTCAAGTACAGCAGTCACAAGCGCAGGTGCAGCAAGCCCAGGCGCAAGTACAGCAGGCGGAAGCCGCGCTACGGCTCGCTGAAGTGAATCTGGCACATACGACGATCACGTCACCAATTGATGGTGTGGTTGTATCGCGTGACGTAAATGTGGGCCAGACGGTCGCGGCTAGTTTGTCGGCGCCAACCCTTTTCACGATTGCAAACGATCTAACGCAGATGCAGGTGATTGCAAACATCGATCAGGCTGACATCGGTTTGGTAGAACAAGCAAAGTCGGTCAAGTTTGCTGTAGATGCGTTTCCTGGCAAGGAGTTTGACGGCACGTTGCAACAGATGCGACTCAATCCACAAAACGTGCAGAACGTCGTTACTTATAACGTCGTGATCGACGTCAGCAATCCGGAACAGAAACTAAAGCCCGGCATGACGGCGAACCTGACTATAACCATTGACGAGCGCACCAACGTGCTCAAGGTCGCAAACTCCGCGCTTCGTTTCACCCCGACCGACGCTTCCGGACAAAGAATTGGCCGAGGCGCAGGAAGCGGTGGCAATTCAACCGGACAACGTAGACAAGCGGGACAGCAAACCGACAACGCTAACGCAGCAACTAGTTCCGGCTCGCCTTCATCAGCTGGTGGGCAGTCACAAACCGGCGAACAAGTTGGCCGGCAGAATGCTGGTCAGGGAGGCGAGCGGCAATTTGCTCCGGCAAGTGCGCCGGTTCTGGCGGGCCAGACACGAGTAGTCTGGGTCATGGGCCAGGACGGCAAACCACAATCTCGCCGGATCAAGGTTGGCTTAACTGACGGCGCTGCCACAGAACTTGCGGAAGGCAATCTTCAAGAGGGCGAATTGGTCATCACTGGCCAAACCATCTCCGGTGCGGATAAAGCGCAGAGCAGTCAAACACCGGCGCCCGGCTTCGGTGGAGCACCGCGTACAGGCGCGCCCGGCGGTGGCGGCAGACGAAACTAAGCGGAGGCGAACATTTACTCTCCGTTTAGAGAGGGCACTTGTGCCCCCGGGATTTGAAGAATCCAACTCTAAACGGCTGCGTAACTGCGGTTGAGCGAGATACTGAACGGAGAACAGATGTCAGCGACATACGTAATTGAACCAAAAGTCATAGTGAATCCCGGTCTCCTGGCCGAGCACCTGGAAGCGCCCCCGGTGATTCAGCTGGATCATATTCACAAGACCTACACAATGGGCGACGTGAACGTTCACGCCCTGCGCGGGGTTTCGCTCACGATTCGTGAAGGTGAATTCGTGGCCATCATGGGCGCATCAGGCTCGGGTAAGTCAACGACTATGAACATCCTTGGCTGTCTGGATCGCCCAACCAAAGGCTCTTACATCCTTGACGGCCAGGACGTGTCCGAAATGTCCAAAGATGAGCGGGCTGACATTCGCTGCCAGAAGATTGGTTTTGTGTTTCAGGGGTTCAACTTGCTGTCACGGACTTCCGCTTTGGAGAACGTCGAATTGCCAATGCTCTATGCCGGCGTTGAAACCTCAGTACGAAATCAACGAGCTATGGAATCACTGGCGGCCGTGGGACTGGCGGGACGCGAACAGAATCACCCCAACCAGCTTTCAGGCGGTCAGCAGCAGCGCGTTGCCGTGGCCCGCGCATTGGTCAACGACCCAGCACTGATTTTGGCAGATGAGCCGACCGGTAATCTCGACTCGCGCACTTCGGTAGAGGTCATGGAAATTTTTCAACGGCTTAATCGCGACCGAGGGATCACGCTGGTGTTGGTAACGCACGAACCGGATATCGCGCAATACGCGCAACGAGTGGTGGTGTTCAAAGATGGAAAAATCAGCAAGGATTATCAAATTGATAACCAGCGCGATGCTGCGGAAGAGCTGAGGAATTTACCTCAGATCATCGAGGACGACGATGAAGAGTAAGTCTCCGCAAATTTCGCAGATTGCACAGACGGTGGAATGCAGCGACGCGCGTCCAAGGTTCAAGGGGAACAAGGGGTATCAAGTGGACCCGCATCACCAATCTCTACAATGTCTGTGTAATCTGCGAAATCTGTGGACCCGCGTCGGTGCAGGAATACTATGAACATAATCATGATCATTCGCGTCGCCTTTCGAGCTCTGGTGCGCAACAAGATGCGCGCAGCTCTGACGATGCTCGGTATCATTATCGGCGTCTCGGCTGTCATCGCGATGGTGAGCATTGGGCA
>JANNJZ010000101.1:0-10310 GCA_031396065.1 Pyrinomonadaceae bacterium
TAACGATTCCTAGCGCTGAAGGCGCGAAATGAGGTTGGACTTAGCGAAGTCCCCACTATTTTCAGTCGAGACTTGTCATTTCGCGCCTTCAGCGCTTCCGGAATGTTATGACCTTACCCAGGGCGTTGCCCTGGGCTATCACATTTCGCGCCCTTGGCGCTGAGAACCAGGAGTCTCATACAGCCTCTACCGCGTGGTGGTACTGACCTCATGGGGCTGCGACCATTCCCAGGTTGCAGTTCCCCCCTGGTTCCGCGCACCAGGTGGAGGTGTCAACAGGCTTCATCCAAAACAATTCTGCGGTGGCCGCTCGACTGAAAGGCAATAATCAGACAAGCTAGCGTTTCGAGACTCCAGCGGACATTCAGCGATGCATATTTTATCTATTGAATCGGTCAGCAAGAACTACGGTCTGCAGCCACTCTTCGAACAAGTCAGCCTGGGACTCGATTCTGAGGACCGAATTGGCGTAGTGGGGGTCAATGGATCAGGCAAGACCACTCTCCTTCGTCTGATCGCGCGTGAGTTACAGCCCGATTCCGGCCGCATCGTTTTCGCTAGCGGAGTGTCGACAGGCTATCTGCCGCAGAACCCGCCGTTTGATCCGAATCAAACTGTGCTCGATGCGGTGTTTGCTGCCAACGACGCGCGGATGAAGTTGCTAATTGCCTACGAGCTTGCCTGTCACGATCTGGAACTTGACAGTAACAGCGAGCAGCGTTTACGTCGCGTATCTGAACTGGCCCACGAGCTGGAGGCTGCGGGCGCGTGGGAGTTGGAGACGAATGCCCGCACCGTGCTGAGCAAGCTCGGCATCACTGACACCACGGCCACGATGGGGACGCTCTCAGGTGGCCAGCGAAAGCGCGTGGCCTTAGCCCATGCGCTAATTCAGAGCCCCGACCTTCTGATTCTCGACGAGCCCACCAATCATCTGGACGCTGAAACCATTACCTGGCTGGAAACTTATCTGGCTCGTTATCGTGGGGCGCTCTTGCTGGTGACCCATGATCGATATTTTCTCGACCGCGTCACTGGCCGAATACTGGAAATCGACCGGGGCGCCGTGCAGTCTTTCGACGGAAACTATTCGTATTACCTGGAGAAGAAGGAGGAGCAGGAACTCAACCGGGCGATAGAGGGACAAAAGCGCGACATGCTGATTCGACGCGAGTTGGCATGGTTGAGACGTGGCGCGAAGGCCAGGACGCGCAAGTCGAAAGCGCGACTCGACGCTGCGGCAAACTTAATGGCCCAGCCAAAAGAAACGGCCCGAGCTGAGTTAGACATTTCTGTTGCCTCGAGCCGCATGGGTAAAAAAATCCTGGAGCTCCACGAAGTCACCAAGGCATACGACGGCCGCACCTTTATCGATGGTTTTAGCTACATGCTAAAACGCGGTGACCGCATCGGTATCATTGGTCCGAACGGCGCAGGTAAGACGACGCTGCTGGAGATCATCAGCGGGCGACTGAAACCGGATCGCGGTTCGGTCGATGTCGGACTGACCGTGAACCTCGGTTACTACGATCAGGAAAATCGCGCCTTGCCGGCGGACGAACGGGTGATTGACTACATTCGATCGGTGGCTGAGCGGATCGAAACCGCAGAAGGTGCGTTTATCACGGCCAGCCAGATGCTCGAGAAGTTTCTGTTTACTGGTGCAATGCAATATGCACCGATCGGTTTGTTATCGGGCGGCGAGCAGCGACGGCTCTACCTTTTGCGAGTGCTGATGGGGGCGCCCAATGTGCTGTTGCTTGATGAACCGACCAACGATCTGGATATTCAAACACTCATTACCCTGGAAGAGTATCTGGACAACTTCGCAGGTTGCGTGATTGTGGTCAGCCATGATCGTTACTTTCTGGACCGCACGGTTGAGCATATTTTTCGCTTTGAGGCAGGTGGTCGTCTGCGTCAGTACCCGGGAAACTACACCAACTTTATGGCGGCTCGAGACTCTGAAGAAAGAGCGTCGACCATGGCCAGGCCGAAAAGCACCACCAGCGTGCGGGCCGGTCGTGAAAAGGTGAATGAGCAGCCGCCGGGCCAACGCAAACTGTCGTTCAAAGAACAGAAGGAGCTGGCGTCGCTGGAGGCTGAAATAGCAGCGGGCGAAAAACGACAGGCAGAAATCGAAGCAGAGCTGGCCAATAACTCAAGCGATGCCGGCCTGGTCCATCAACTATACCAGGAACGAGAAGCCCTGATTGCAAGACTCGCCGGCGCCATGGATCGGTGGGCTGAGTTAGGGTGAACGGAAAGCGTCAACTACGCTGAAAGCGTTCGCTAATTCCAGCCCAGGGTTTGCTTTGAAACCCTGGGTTCAAAAGACCCGCAAAGGATTTTTCGCAACTCTGAAAGAGTTGCGACTGCTTTGCAGTCTGCGAAACGGCGACGCAACTCTTTCAGAGTTGCGTCTTCGAGAAAGGAATGCATGTTCCCCAGGGTTGCCAAAGCCCAACCCTGGGCTGGAACTAGCGAACGCTTTCAGCGTAATTATCATCCTCGGCATTACCTTCTAAGATCGGGCGCATCCACTACTCCATCGGGGCTGTCCCGCCGGGGAACCCGGTCCGCGCTTCTTAGAAACTGGCGTGTAAGTCGTTGATTCTATTACAGGCCAAAAGTTTCAGTTTGTTATCTGCTTGTCGCAGACGAGCAAAGCTACTCGGTTCTGTAAACCACCACTTGCAACTTGATCTGCCAGAGTGGATCGCATGATATAGTTTTTCAATCCAGCCCTTCCGGAGAGACGTGTGAAAAAATTTAGTGACGACAAAACTATCGGCATTGGGATTGTCGGCGCCGGCTTTGCCCGCACCACCCAGATCCCCGGTTTCCTCAACTGCAAAGGCGCGCGGGTGGTAGCGATTGCCAGCCGTCATCGTGAAAACGCCGAGACCGTGGGCAGGGAGTTTGGGATAGAAAATGTTGCTGCCGACTGGCGCGAGTTGGTCGAACGCGAGGATGTTGATTTAGTAAGCGTCGTCACTCCCCCGGCCACCCACATGGAGATTACGCTGGCGGCTCTCGACCGGGGCAAGGCAGTGCTGTGCGAGAAGCCGATGGCAATGAATGCCGATGAAGCCAGGCGAATGACGGAGCGAGCTCAGGAGGCGGGTGTGCTGGCGTTGATCGATCACGAGTTACGATTTCTGAGCAGCCGGCGAAAAATGCGCTCGATGCTAACTGAGGGAGCGATCGGGATGGTCCGTCACTGTAATTATGTTTTTCGTTCAGACTATCGCGGGGTGCTGGAACGCGCCTGGGACTGGTGGTCAGATGAAAATATGGGCGGCGGTACCTTGGGCGCAATTGGTTCCCATGTCGTTGATTCATTTCGTTGGATGTTGAGCTCCGAAGTCAGTGAAGTTTGCTGCATGCTTTCAACTCATGTTGCGGAACGTCCTGAGAAACGAGGCGGTTCGCAGGCAGGCAGTTCCCTTGAGATGCCGGATGGCGGGCCAGGGCGTCGCGTTACCACAGACGACGAAGCCATCCTGATGTTCCGTTTTGGCGAGTCGTCGCTGACAAAAAATACTACCGGGACAGCGTCACTGTCCGTTGTCGAGTCTGGAAAACACTTAAACCAGCTTGAGGTTTATGGGAGCAAGGGCGCGCTAATGGTGGAGGAGACCGGAGCACTTTGGCACTCACCGGCAGGTTCCGGTGTTTGGCAACCTGTGACGGTCGAGCCGGGAGCGATGGCGCCGGGGATGCGCGAAGCCAGTTGGTCGCGCGGCTTTACTGCTTTCGCGTCTGCGATAGTCAAGGCGCTTAGGGATGGTCAACGGATCGTCGCCGGAGCGGCTACATTCGAAGACGGTTATCGTGTTCAACTGGTCCTCGATGCGGCACGAGCGTCGAACAAAAGCGGTTGCTGGGCGCGTGTTGAGTAAACCGAAAAACACTATAGGATCTATAGGACATATCGGTTCTATAAATTCATTGCCTCCTGCCCCTGTCTCCTGCGACTATTTCTTCGTTGCTTTCTCAGTTCCGGTCTTCGTTCCGCCGTAACCACCCCAGATCCCATCCAGCATTCCATCGGGCTTGATTTCATAGGCTACAAACGCGCACCGGGTGCCCCCGATTCCGACCGAAACGTTGCTCCCTCGCTTAACGCCGAAACCCGAGGCACCGTTGGTCCAGTTAAACTTGTAGCCGCCGCCCAATGGCGCGACCGTAGCTGTGGCTTTGTAACCCGAGCCATCAGGGTTCTTTCCGGTAGCATCGTAATTGCCGGCCAGGCCTGAGCCACTGGTCCGCACTGCCTTTTCGGTGCCACTCTCGTTTACGCCCCAGTAACCCCATTTCCCATCGAGCGTGTCATCGCCGGTCATCTCATAATTCACCACTCCGCAGCCCTTGCCATCGCTGCCCGGGGTGAAAGCCACCGACACTACGTTCCCGTTTGGCACGCCCACACCATCGTATTGAGTACCGGCATTCCAACGAAACTGGTAAACGTCGCCGCGCTTGATCACTTCCAATTCACCTTTGTAAGGACTGCCATTCTCGTTGGTGCCGACAACTTGATAGTTGCCGGCGATGTCGGGGGTGACGTTTGATGTTTGGGTCGGAGTGCTGTGCTCACTCGCGATGGTTACCGGTTTGGGCGGGTCGGAGCCAGCCCTATTACAGCCCAGGACACATGTAATCAGAAGTGCCAGAGCAGATAGGATACTTTGCCAGGAACTCTTTTCCATCGGGATCTCCTTCTAGTGGCTGGGCGAGGATAAACGATCCATTTGGTGATGTCGGTTGTTCTGCAGCTGATCGCGTTTCCTGAAGTCGTATAAGTCACGGAGCCTGTCTTGTCAACGGTTTTGCTTGTGACTATATTGGCTCGCGTAAAGCAAACTGTTAGTTTGCGACGAAGGTGCGTTAACCCAATCGCAAACTAACAAGCGCGCTCTACAAACCTCGAAATCTGGCTGGTCCTATCTAAATCTCTGGGCGCAATGGCCGCAAACACACTCCCTAATCAACGATCACCAAAGAGCATCAGCAAAGTTCGTGTGGGGGTTGATACGGGCGGGACCTTTACAGACTTCGTGTTTGAATCGGATGGTCAGTTGCAGATTTTTAAGCTTGCTTCAACTCCCGCAGATCCCGCGCACGCAATCATCAAGGGTCTCCGACGCATTGCCGAGACTGCCGGGAGCACTCTGGACCAACTGGAAGTGGTTCATGGAACTACCGTCGGCACGAACGCCTTATTGCAAAGGCGCGGCGCCCGGACGGCGTTGGTCACAACCAGGGGCTTCGAGGATGTCCTCGAGATCGGACGGCAGGCACGCCCCGAACTTTACAATCTGAACGCAGTCAAACCGCTTCCACTCGTGCCTCACACTTTGCGCTTTGGTCTAAGGGGAAGGGTCACCGCCGCTGGTGAGGTGATCGAGTCAGTTGATGAAGGCGAGCTCGTTGCTTTGGTGGCACGGCTGCGGAAAGCGAAGGTAGATTCGGTGGCTATCTGCCTGTTGTTCTCCTTCGTGAGTAGCGAGCATGAACAGCAAATAGCGGAGGCGCTTTCCGTTCTCAATGTTCCTTTGTCAGTCTCTCACCAGATCCTTCCTGAGTATCGCGAGTTTGAACGAACTTCGACCGTCACGATTAACGCTTACCTACAACCGCTAATGGGCAGCTATCTTGAACGCCTGGCAACGAACACACACAAACTAGGGGTGATGCAATCCTCCGGGGGCAGTATCTCCGCGGCGGTAGCTGCCCGAGAACCTGTACGCACGATACTTTCCGGACCTGCCGGCGGGGTGGTGGGAGCGTTGAATGCAGCGAGAGCGGCGGGTTTTGAAAAAATCATTACCTTCGATATGGGCGGCACTTCAACCGACGTCGCCCTTTGCGAACGTGACGGATTGCGGATGACGAGCGAGGCGTCGGTAGCTGGGCTGCCGGTGGCGGTTTCTGTTCTGGATATCCATACAGTCGGCGCCGGGGGCGGTTCGATTGCGAGAGTTGACGAAGGAGGCTCACTGCGGGTTGGCCCGGAATCGGCAGGAGCAGATCCTGGCCCAGCATGTTACGGTCGTTCGCTATTGCCGACTGTGACCGACGCTCATCTCATTCTGGGCCACTTTGGCGGTGCGGGTTTGCTGGGCGGTGAGTTTGAACTCCATGAGGAACGTTCTCACGCGGCTTTGACCAAACTGGCGACTGAGATGAGTAAGGCAGCCCATCGCAAAGTCTCGTCGATAGAAGCTGCTCAGGGGGTGTTAGCGGTAGCGAACACAAATATGGAACGCGCGCTCAGGCGCATCTCGGTGGAGCGCGGTTATGACAGCCGCGAGTTTGCGCTCCTGCCATTTGGTGGGGCTGGCGGGCTTCATGCAGTTGAGTTGGCCCAGGCGTTGCGGATGCCCCGGATCATAGTGCCAGGATCGGCCGGTGCGCTTTCGGCAATCGGCGTGCTGACGGCAGATGTGGTGAAGGACCAGAGCCGGACGGTAATGCTCGAGGTTGGACGTGACACTAGAACGAAGCTGGAGAAGACGTTTAAGGAGATGGAGCGGGACGCTGTCGCCGCACTTCGCGACGAGGGGTTTCCGCCGCGAAAGCAGCTGCACGAGCGTTCACTGGCCATGCGTTACAAAGGGCAGTCGTTTGAGTTGATAATCAAACAGCCGGGCGTCGATCTCGCGGACGGTTTTCATCGAGCGCATCTGGCACGCTACGGCTATGCGCAGGAGTCGAATATGGTGGAGGTTGTCAGTGCGCGTGTGCGTTCAACCGGAATCGTCGAGAAGCCGGCTCGGAAACGAGGTGCTGTTGCGGGCAGGAAAGGCTACGCAAAGCCGGGCAGGCACGTGAGCGCCTACATGGACGGAAAGAAAATGTCTGTTGCGGTGTATGAACGAGACGACTTGCCTGTGGGAACGCGGCTGCGCTCGCCCTGCATTGTGACGGAGTATTCTTCAACCACTCTTATTCCGCCGGGGACTAAGGCTGAGTTGGATGGCTACGGGAATTTGATCATTCAAGTGATGTGAATTCGCTGAGATAAAGTCGCCAAATTTAGTCAGTCAAGTAGCGTAAATTCGCAGGTTAGGAAGGCGGGCTTGCCCCCGCTGCTTCTGTTTGATTAGTAAGTCAAACAGAAGGTGTCCATGCTTGAAAGTGTAGGGAGCAAGTGAGTGTCCTGGCGAAGGAGCGGGGGCAAGCCCGTCTTCCCAACCATGAGCTGACCCCAGTTGAGGTTTAATACTTGGCCAATGCCTTTCAAGGTACTTAAGCCCACTTCACAGCTTGGGCTGATCGCAGTTGAGTATTAATGCCTTGGTCGATGTCCTTCAAAAAGGCTTGGCGATCTTGGCGTCTTGGCGGTTAACAGATGAAGCAGTTTGATCCCACAACTCTGGAAATCTATCGGGCACTCTACACTTCGGTGGCGGAGGAGATGGGCATTGCACTTCGACGCACGGCCTTCTCGCCCAACATAAAGGAACGAAGGGATTACTCCTGCGCCGTATTCGACGCCCAGGGTCGCGTGATTGCTCAGGGCGATCACATGCCCGTGCACTTGGGGTCAATGCCAATGGCGGTGTCGGCCGCCATCAAAGCTGTCGCCCTCAAACCCGGCGACGTGGTGGCGATTAACGATCCCTTTTCAGGGGGCACACATCTGCCGGATGTCACGTTGGTTAGTGGAGTGTGGCGGAATGGGGAAACCGGGGAACAGGGGAAAAGGGGACAAAGGGAGGGGCATGGGGAAAGGGAAAAGGGGAGAGACCGCACGATCGGATCTCGTCGTTTGGCGCCTTCCCCCTTCCCCATTCCCCTTTAATCGTCTTCCCCTCTTCCCCTCTTTTATGTCGCCAACCGCGCCCACCACGCGGACATCGGCGGCGCCACGCCCGGATCGATGGGAATGGCCACCGACGTATACGGTGAAGGCCTGTGCATTCCCGCCATCCGGCTGGTGCGTGACGGCAAGCTTGATGACGACTTAATGCGGTTGATACTCGCCAACGTTCGCGGTCATGATGAGCGACGCGGAGACTTTCAGGCGCAAATTGGTTCGCTCCGCACCGGCACGGTGCGTCTGCTCGAGATCGTCGAGCGTCGCGGTGCGCTGGAGGCCGCTCGGTATGCCGCGCACTTGATTGAATACTCCGGGCGGTTGATGCGTCATGCGATTGGCGCGATTCCAGACGGAGACTACGAGGCAGCCGACGTGCTGGATGACGACGGTGTATCTGACCGCGAGGTTTCAATCAAGGTGCGGATCACTATCAAGGGTTCGCAGTCGCGAGTTGACTTCACGGGTAGCGCGCCTCAAGTGGATGGCCCAATCAATGCCGTCGAAGCAATTACTGTTTCCGCAGTCTCATATGTTTTCCGTTGCCTGCTAGGCGATGACGTTCCTGCTAGTGCGGGTCTAATGAACCCGATTGAGGTGATCGCCCCCAAGGGAACAGTAGTGAATGCGGTCCATCCAGCCTCAGTAGCCGGAGGAAACGTCGAGACGTCGCAGCGCATTGTCGATGTGCTGTTCAAAGCATTGGCTCGAGCTCTACCAGAGCGCGTTCCCGCCGCCAGTCAGGGAACCATGAATAACCTGACGATCGGTGGGGTTGATTCACGCCCCGGGTGTAGTGCTCGGGAGTTTTCTTATTACGAGACTGTCGCAGGTGGCATGGGCGCGCGTCCCGAGTTAGATGGCATGAGCGCAGTCCATACCCATATGACTAACAGCCTGAACACGCCCGCTGAGGCGCTGGAGTATGCCTATCCACTGCGCGTGCACGAGTACAAGATTCGAAAAGGCTCAGGCGGCCGGGGAAATCATCGAGGTGGTGACGGCGTGATTCGCGAGATTGAAACACTCGTACCCGCGCGCATGTCGTTGCTGGCTGACAGACGCAAGCACGGACCTTACGGTTTAGCTGGAGGTGACGATGGAAAGCCGGGTGCCGCTTCAATCATCCGCGATGGACGCGCCCGCAGACTTCGCTCGAAAGGTAGCTGGGAGCTGAAAGCCGGAGATCGTGTGCGGATTGAGACCCCGGGCGGCGGCGGATGGGGGAAAGTTTAGAACGTCTCACAAAGGCAACGTGAGGATGCGATTATAGTAATCTTCGGCTTCCGAAGCGTGCCAGATTAGAATCAATTCGTCGACAATCGGACGGACTGGAATACGTCTCGGCACGAGGAAAACCCGGGACTCACGTTGGACGTTATGAACTTCGCAAAGTCGAACGGCATGGTTCTACGGTCGTGCGTTATCAGGATTCGGCCTTCGTTTGCCGCCCGCGACAGTACTGCCGTATCCGATAGATTTGCGAGACCTGCCTGCAGGGATGTTTGAAAACTGATCTCAGGAACACGCCGGAGCACCCCCGTAACAATGCTCTGCTTCAGGTTTACGTCCGCTTGAAATTGGGTTCTCAAGATTGTGGGATGAGCATTTCCTTCCGCGCACGTTCCAATTTTTCATATAGTGCGGGATTGGCCGCGCGGGACGCTTGTCGCAGTTTTTCGAACTCGGCTTCGTCGTCTGCGAGGTATTCGTCGATCTGAGCCTTATGCGCTAGATAGTAAGCAATTGCGCCATAGACCTGCTCAAGCGTCAGTGCAGGAAAGGATTTTTGGATGCACTCCGGGGATTCCCCGCTTTGAAACCCGTAGACCACGGAGTCAAGCGACACTCGAGTGCCCCCTACTCTGTATGCGCCTTCTTTGAGTTCTACGTATTCTTTTCCCATCGATGTTTACTTACTCTCTGCCCCCATCTGCCCCCTATAAATTGCTCCAAGAAAGGCAAGGAGATCGTAAGGCAAGCAGCCTGGTCTGTAAAGACAACAGACTGTCCAATGGTGATCCAACAGTTACTGAGTCTCTTGCATTGAACTATCTAGGTCGTCAGTCTTCGATAAATCCCCGGCAGGCGCTCAGGAAGCGAAAGCACGTCGTCAATAATCGTGTAGCCGATATCTCCGTAAAGGTCCTTTAGCTCTGCTTCCGACTCGCGATCGATGGTGATGCAAAAGGGAGTAATCCCCTGGTTCTTTGCCTGGCGCAGAGCTTCGCGCGTGTCGTCGCGCGCGTAACGCGCATCACCATAGTCGTGATCATAAGGTCGGCCGTCAGACAACACGATTAGTAAATGCGTGCGTGCCTGCTGTCGGGCCAGCCTGGCCGTGGCGTGACGAATCGCGGCGCCGAGCCGGGTGTTGTTCTGAAAAGTTATTCCCCCGATACGTTGCTTTACCTCGTCGGAATACTTCTCGTCGAAATCCTTTACCACATAAAACTTGACGTTGCGCCGGCCTTCGGAAGTA
>JANNJZ010000282.1:0-22139 GCA_031396065.1 Pyrinomonadaceae bacterium
AGGGCAAGCGGGATCCGCCCTAGAGGGCCGAATCCTTGAGAGTGTGACGACCACTGAGTCGTGCCACGTATAGCAGTCAGTCTCTCTTCTGGTTGAAGAACAGAAAAGCAACAGGGTCCTGAAGCCCAGGCTGATGGAAACTATGGAAAACTCTACGCCAAAAACGCTCCGAGTTTTCCACAGTTCCCACAGCCACTGCTACTAGATCAATATGTCAAAGAAAAAAGGCAAAAACTAAAACACTTTTCTATTCAAAAGGCTTGACAACATCCACATAGCAGTGCGGTAACTGTTACCGCTTTGGTCTGCGGCGACCTGTCGCCGCAGTCCTCGTGATATTGCGTTGCGCGTTCAGACAGGCTACGGCGGCGACAGGTCGCCGAATACCAAAGCGCTGACAGGTCAGCGCACTCCAAAAGCGCCCGACTAAATCTAAAACGCCGGCACTTGATTCAAGTGCCGGCGTTTCGCATTACACGAGCTGTGAGTGTCTTTAGTCGACAGCAGCAGTCGGCTGCGGCGCCACGGGCACCGTCCGAAACCCATCGATGCGCTTCGTCCAATACTCACTAAATGGCGAATAGACTACTCCATGATGACGCGAGGCGTGATAGAAGCCCTTTTCGTCAGCCACGATCCCAATGTGCGCGAGATTACTGAAGAAAACCAGAGTGCCAAACTTGTACTGTTCTTCTGGCGCGGGAGCATTGAAGCGCGACCAGAGGGTTCTGGCGCTGCTACGCTCAAAGTCGATCCCTGCCGAACGGAAAGTGCTCAAAACAAAACCTGAACAGTCGAAGGCCGAAGGTCCAGTCGCTCCCCACCTGTAGGGTGAGCCGAGACGGTCATCGATTGCAGCAGTTATCATCTGTTGGAATGGAAGAGTAACGCCGCTTTTGGCAACGAATGATTTTGCGCGATTAATATCTTCGAGGGAGGCCTCGGAAATTAGTACCGGCTCGTCCTCGTCCAGAGGAGTTTGATTGAGGGATGGTATTGTTTGCGCAACCTGGCGCGCCCGGATTTCTTCCGATTGCGCGTTTGCGGATTGAGAATAAATGCCAAGTACGAAGCACAGCGCAAGCGCTTGGGGGAACAGTTTTTTCAAAAGCAAAAGGGCCTTGTCTCCTTAAAATTTTCTTCTTGGTGAGGAGGGATTACCGAGAGGCAGGGCGGAGTCTAGTTGCTCAAGGCATTAGGTACAAGCGGCAATGTGACTGTTTCGTGACGAATCACATTCGATAAAAATATTCCGAACCAAAAGAGGTCACACAAGTTCAATTCAAAAGAGGTGGGTTCACTGGACTATTAGGTCGGATATAGTTTGTAAAAGAAATAATCAGTCAATGTGAAGCCTACGAACGCTTGTTTAGAGGTGCGCACCGCCCACCCGTACGACGTGAATGAACGAGTCAACTTAATTTAACGCTGCCTCTAAACGAGCGCATGATGATTTATCTGAGTGGTTTCTTCCAAGCCGCACCGGTGGGCGGTGCCCACCTCTAAACGGACGAATTGAGGCTGCACAATAATGAGATTGGGTTTAGTCGCGCTAACGCGGAGTGGGACGACATACTCACTATTCAAAGAGGACTAGGCGCCTTGAGTCGCAGCTTGATAATTCAGACCGACGCTGATGATTTTCTGCAGGAGTTGATCGTAGGTTACACCACCATGTGCGGCGGAGGCGGCGAAGTCTTCACCATCGGCAATTTGCGGATTCGGATTAGCTTCGAGTAGATAAAACTGACCCTCTTCCGTTAATCGATAATCCAGGCGAGCGTAACCACTCAGGAACATGTACCGATAGATCCTTTTGGAGACTCGTTCGAGTGTTTTGTGTTGCTCCGGAGTAAGCTCGGCAGCTCTGGTTTTGACCCCCACTTTTTCCTGGTAGGTGGGATCCCATTTGACCTTGAGCGTGGCAATGTTTTCAGAGCCTTCCGGTAACTTCTCCATTACCAGTTCCCATGGCGTATACGTCTGGATATTCTGGTTCCCGATTACCCCAACATAGATTTCGCGCCCCTTGATATATTGCTCCGCTATCGCAGTGGTTTTGTTTTGGCGGTGGATAAACTCGACGCGCTGGGTAAGTTTGTCATCGTCATGAACAATGGACGCCTGCGCGATGCCGACCGAACCCTCTTCACTGATCGACTTGACCAGCAAGGGAAACTTCAAACGCTTGGGCCGTCTGACCTTCCGGTTCATAGGAAACACCGCAAAATTCGGCACCGGTATGCGGTGGTAGGTGAGGATCATCTTCGTTAGTGCTTTGTCGTGAGCCAGGGTGAGGCCGCGCGGGTTGCAGCCGGTGTATGCCTGCTTCATCAACTCCAGATAGCTGACGACGTGCTGGTCGTAAAGCGGATAGCCGTGAAACTCCTCAAGCAAATTGAACGCGATATGGGGCCTATGCTCCATCAACGCATCTCCGATGACGTTCAATTGGTTGTAAAGGCCTACTGGGTAAACTTCATGGCCCATCTTCTTCAGGGTAGAAGTTACGTCATACTCCGTTTTAATCTCGATTATCTCTTTGTCACTCAGGCCGTCGAGCGTGTCCGGAGGCACGAGGTCCTGGTGCATGAGAACGATTATGCGGAGCTTCTTTTTGGGCTCAAAAGTCATACGAAATTAAGAAGTGATGAGTGATATGAGTGATGAGTGATGAGTGATGAGTTCTCAAGACGTCGCCGAAGCAGTCATTACTCAATTACTCACCACTATCACTCATTTTCATCAATCATCATTTCTTACTCATCACTCATCACTCATCACTCATCACTTTGTTTGTCATACGGCTATCCGATGATAACCCGAATGGAGCACGTTCATTACCTGAACTGTCAAAACAATCATTACCCGGCGGCGCGCTTCCCTGGATGGGGTTGACACGCGCAGCTTTAGTTCCTTGCAACGGTTAATCATGTTTTCGAGCACATGATCGATAGTGTACTGATGGACTCCAGTTCCTTCGGCGACAATTTGACGCACCTCTCGGCGCACGCTGCGAAGAAAACTCGCCGCGCTCAGGCGCGCCTGGTGACGGGGATCGTCCGAGAAGATCCGAAGCAGATCGCGATCGTAAACCGCGGGCCAGTCGAAGTCATACTTCTCCCGCTTGCGGCGGTAATGCTCACGCAGCGTAGTACGTATCTCGGAGATTGGTTCTACTTTGGTGCGGGTGCGGTTTCGTGGTTTCGTCCCCGCCAGTTCGTTCATTAGTTCGTCAATGTACTCAAGTTTAGTTAGCGCCGGCCAGCCTTTATAGCGGCGCCGCCAGCGCGAGCGGGGCGTAAGCCAAACCGCAAAAGTTTCTGCAAAATCTTCCGCCGGATGGGCCTGCGCGTACCAGGCGGGCAGATGCAACACATACTTCCGACTCTTCGGTTTTGGTTTATAGAAGTCTGGGTAGCGTTGGGCAAACGATCCGAAGAGTTCGCGCCATTGGCGTCTGAAGTGTAGTCGAAAGGCGGTGTCGAGCGCGTGCCCGGCCTCGTGACGCAGAATCCGCAGGCATTCGGTGTCGGTGCCGCCCTCCACTTCCAACATTTGTTTGCGTTCTAGTTTCATCAAACGCGGATGTGCCAGGTAAAAGGGAATTGCGATTCCGGGAACGCCATCCGGCGAGAACCACTCTTCCGAAAGCCAAACGTGTGGCTTGAATCGAATGCCGCGTTCGTTCAGTTCGCTATAGAGCCGCTTAATGTGTGGTTCGAGAAACGAGCCCTTGATCTTGAGAGCGAGATCACAGATGCGGAGGTCGAGCAGATGCTCGTCTGAGAGGCGATACCAGGGAAAACGATAGCTCAAGCTGCTACGATCCTCTTAAGAAACGGATTTTGCTGACTAAGAGTGGGACTCTTCTCAGAACCGAGGTCCCCGCACCGGCAGCCCGAGTGGGTGGTAGCACTGGGAGCAGATCTTTGCTGAATGACATGCTGTAATGGCAGGACCTAAAAAACAGCGACTCAGGCCACAGGTGTTTAGAGTCCAACCTTTAGGTTGCTGTTGCGTTACTCGCCGGCTTGAATGTATCGCGCGCGGCAACCTAAAGGTTGGACTCTATACGCCTGATGCCTACTGTTTGTTGAAAACCAGGGTTGAATCGGACGGGCCACGAGGGCCACCTTCACTGTGTACGACGGCAGTCAAAACCTTACCATCGGCTGAGAGCGAAAGTTTTTGCGTGGTTGAGCTAACTCGTTCACCGTCCGGGGTCGTGAAGGTAGTCTTTCGGGATAACTCCAGAGCCGCGTCGGCCCAGGTGGCTTTGGTGGTTGATTTACCGGTCATTTGCCCACCGGTGATGTCTGAAGTGGCTTCCTTGCCGTCGAGGTTATAAGCCATCGGTCCGCCAGGACCTCGTCCTCCACCCATGCCTCCGCCACCGCCACCGCCCGCGGGAGGTTGACCGCCGGTAACCTTTTGGTCAATGGAAATGGTCTTTTCATCCTGGGTAATCGTCCAGGTGACACTATCGGCGCCCTGCAGACGCGGGGACAAACCTTGACTCTTGGCTTTGTCCAGCGACCAGGTACCTGCAAAATTGATGGCAATCGCGCTGGCTGCCAGAATGGCGATCGAGAAGCCGATCATGATTGCGCCAATCGAAAACAATCTTCTCATTAGTAATTCCTCCGTTGGGTGTATGGTCCGTTGTTTGGTGACCGCGACTTTAATGGCGACTCGGGTAAAGGTCAAATGCTTTTGGGGTAGGGGCAGTCTAATAGATAGGAGGTCGGAGTGACATCACTTGGACGAACGCGGAGCGATCCACAAATCAATCGTTCGTTTAGAGAGGTGGGCGGTGCCCACCTCTAAACGAACGTAATTCTCTTCCAAACGAACGTAATTCTTCTAAACGAACTTAGTTCTATGGGCTTACCGCCGCGTTAGGTGCGCCCCACCAATCTCAGTTTCCCGGAATAACTCCGGTTTTAAGGTGTGACGACGGGCAAAGCTTCTCTACCTGGCATTCCGCGCAAAGAGGGTTGCGGGCCTTGCAGATGGCGCGTCCGTGGGCAATGAAGAGGTGAGGGAAGATCACCCAATCCTTTTTAGGCACAATCGCAATCAGGTCCTGTTCGATTTTTTCGGCAGTCTTTTCGTCTGACAGGCCCAGGCGATGTGAGAGCCGAGTCACATGAGTATCCACTACAACTCCGGCGCTGATGCCAAACGCGTTACCCAACACAACGTTGGCAGTTTTACGGGCCACTCCAGGCAATTCCAATAGCTCGTCCATCGTAGAAGGAACAACGCCTCCGTATTCTTCGGTCAACGCTTTGGCAGTGCCCTGGATTGACTTCGTCTTGTTACGAAAGAAGCCGGTGGTGCGAATGTCTCGCTGCAATTCCTTGTCAGAAACCTTTAGGTAGTCTTCCGGCTTGCGGTACTTGCGAAACAAATCCTGAGTCACGATGTTGACGCGCGCGTCTGTGCACTGGGCCGACAAGATCGTGGCTATTAACAGTTCAAAAGCGTTGGAGTGATTCAGCGAACATTTGGCGTCAGGATAGGCCCGCTTCAGGATGCGGATGATTTTACGAACTCGCTGCTTTAGTTCTGTAATCATGCGTTTCGTAAGACTAACCGCCAAGACGCCGAGACGCCAAGGCGCTAAGAGATCAGAAGTCAGAAGTCAGAGGTCAGAAGTCAGAGGTCAGAGGTCGTTGCGATGTGCCTCTCCCTAAAGTGCGGCGCCGCTTTGGCCCGACCCAAATGCGGCTCCGCCGGCTTGCGTGCCTCTGGCTTGGCGCAGAGTTGTTATTTAAATGAGGCTGCGCCTCCGGAACTCGTTATTTACCCAGTCTGGTTCGGAGGCAAAGCCTCGGAGAAAAGAGTTCTTGTCGGTAAGCCATAGGCTTACCGCACGGAAGGCGGCGGAGCCGCATTCGAATCGGGCCCAAAGCGCTGCCAGACCAGCGCACTCCAGGGAGAGGCACATATCCACTGAACTCCAACTTCGGATCTCTGTCTTGATGCTTTGGCGGTCTTGGCGCCTCGGCGCCTTGGCGGTTCATCTTCTCCCCTGCGCAATCTTCACCGCTTCCGGCAAAACCCGCAGCCGTAGCATCGCAATCACGCCGAGCAGTGGTCCCGGCGCCAGGATCGCAAATGCATATTGCCAGCCCCATCTCTGAACAAAATAAGGTATCAGTTGAATCGAGACCGTAGTCAGCAGAAATCCTATACAGGTCTGCATGGTTAACGCTGTGCCCAGATATTGTGGATCACCAAGCTCGGTCACGCAGGCCGAGAACTGTGCAGAGTCGGCGACTACGGTGGCGCCCCAGATTGCGGCAACCAAAAGAAGTAGGAATGGATTGCCGCCAAAGAGAAAGCCTATCACCAGACAACAGGTCCCGCTGATGGCCATGGCCCACGAAGTCACAACTGTACGTCCGACCCGATCAGCCAGCAGCCCGCCGGCCACGCAGCCGGCTGCCCCGCAACCAATCACCAGGAAGGAAGCAAACTCCGCTGGCACCGTCGCCGATTTCGCAGCCAAAAAGCTCGCCCGAATCATGACCGGAATCCAGGCCCACATTGCGTAGAGTTCCCACATATGGCCAAAGTATCCGAAGTTTGCGAGACGCACGCCGCGATTACGAAAGACTGCGAAAGCTTGCTTCCAATCAAATGTGGCCGCCGACAATGCGTACGGTCCCTCCTCAACAAACAAGAGCACCACCAGGCCGCCGGCTAGCGCGAGCAACGATATGAAAAGAATATTCTGGCGCCAGTTGGCACTGCCCAAACCGTTAACCAGATAAGGCGAGGCCTTTCCCAGAGTTAGTGCACCCACGAGTACCCCAAGAGCCATCCCCCGTCCCCGCTGAAACCAGGTGGCCATGATCTTCATTCCCGGTGGATATACGCCGGCGAGACACATGCCGGTTAAGAAGCGGAATATGATCGCAGTTTGTGCGTCGTGGGCATAAACACCCAGAGCTGCATTCGTCAACGCACCGGCGAAGGCGGATCCGGCTACCAGGTAACGCACGCTGAGTATGTCAGGCAGGTTCAGAAAAGCGCTCAACAGAGTGCCGCAAACAAAGCCGAGTTGCACGGCAATAGTCAACCAGCTAACACTCGAGTCGCTTAAGTTCCATTCGACGCGTAATGCCGGGACAACTGCGGCGGCGCTGAACCAAAGCGACATGCCAAGCAGTTCAGCGATGGAGAGCAAAGCCAGGGCCCGCCAACGAGCGTACCCATCGGTCTGCCGCTTCAGTGCCTTCGTTGCTCTATTGTCGACGTGCATGATGGCCGCAAAGAATACTACAGATCGCAGAGTGGCAGCGGGCGGGCGGTGATAGGTGCTGATCCATTTACTACCCAGAGGTCTGCTTGTCTGTCGCGGCTCTGCCGCTCGATGTGCGGGAGGTCTGCGACCTCCCGATCTGCCCTGCCAACTCTTCGGGGCTGCGCCCCTAAGGGGCGTAGCCCCGGAGAATAAGAGCACTTGTTTCGGCGGGGCATAGCCACCGCCTCACATCGGGCGGCGGAGCCGCAACACCGAGCGCAAAGCTGCATTTGGGTCGCGGATGACGAAACTGAACCCGTAACCCGGAAGCCGTAAAGGTTGACAGCACCTCATCAGCAGTTATATTTGAACCCACCTTGAAAGACTCACGACGGAAAAAGCGTAACACGCAAACTAACTCCTTCCTGACTTCCCTTAACGGAGGAGCGCTGACATTTGGCCAGCTTCTGGCTTCGTTGCGGCAAGCGGACGAAGCGGGTCTGGCGCAGTTTGCTGCAATGCTGGGTATCTCACGCCAGCACCTCCATCAGTTGGAAACTGGCCAGAAGAGTGTCAGCCCGGAACGCGCTGTGCGATTTGCCAGACTGCTCGGACAAAGCGAAAGCTATTTTTTACAGCTCGCATTGCAGGACCTGGCGAACGACTCTGGAATCACGGCGCGTGTTCAGGTGAAGGTAGCGTAATAAGCATGAGGTTAGCGAATCACAGAAGGTCTGTAGTGTGTCGGGTCTTTTGGCTGCAAAGGCTTTAGTCTTCAAAGGGAGGGGAGCAATGACTTCCGAGAGGAAAACTGCGAACGTTGCACACTCAATTCATGGTAGCTCGTTGTATCAAGAACGCGCCCGAGCAGCACTACCCCTCCTCGTCCGGCAAGCGCATGCGCACCAACCAATCTTTTATTCCGATCTTGCTTCCGAACTAGGAATGCGGAATCCGCGAAATCTGAACTTTGTTCTCGGTAGCATCGGTCAGACCATGATGGATCTTTCCAAGTCATCGAAGGAAGAAGTTCCTCCGATTCAAGCACTCGTTGTTAATAAAGCAACCGGACTTCCCGGAGAAGGAGTCGGATTGTGGCTGCAAGAAAGAAGTTTTGGCGCACTCTCAAAGAAGCAGCAGCGTGCACTCGTCGATGCGGCGTGCTTGAGCATCTACACTTATCCGAACTGGGAGCGCGTGCTGATGGAACTCTCACATCGCGCAGCGCCCGCGATTCCTGAATCCGTGCTTAAAGCAGCATGCGATTTCCGCGGTGGCGGAGAGAGCGAAGCCCACCGCTCGTTCAAAGAATTTGTCGCAACAAACCCAAAGACCGTTGGGCTGTCGAAATTAGCAAGGTCAACGATGGAGTATTGCCTTCCATCCGGCGATCGGATTGATGTGCTATTTGAACCACCGTCGGAAGCCGTTGGTGTTGAAGTAAAGGCGGCAGTTTCCGATGTTGCGGATATTGCGCGGGGCCTCTTCCAATGCATCAAGTACCGGGCCGTTCTGGAGGCATACTTAGCATCACGAGGCGAGCGGGCCGAACGCGCGCTCTATTTTGGCTCTTGAAGGATCACTGCCGCTAGGTTTAGTAACTCTGCGCAATCTACTGGGCATTGAGGTCTTTGAGCATGTGCGGAGCCGGAAAAACTAAACTAGACTTGGGCGGTGGTGCCGCCTCCGCTCCTTTGCCTTCTATGAGATGATAAAGGCTAACTATGAGTACATCTGCTGACAGAGAAAGAATGCTTTCCGAGATGACACGGGCTGAAAAGGCCGAACTGCTTCGGTGGATCGTTCGAGATCTGGGCGATGACTTCCCGGGCATTGAAAGCAAGCCTGATGTCATGGGTGGCGTGCCGTGCATTACGCGCACTCGAATCCCGGTTTGGCTGCTGGAACAATCGCGGCGGCTGGGCACCAGCGAAGCGGATCTACTCAGAGACTATCCCACTCTGACCGTTCAGGATCTGGCCAACGCATGGAACTTTGTTCGTTCTCACCGAGCGGAGATAGATGCACAAATAGAAGCTAACGAGAAAGACGATGATTGATGGCGCTCTATGCCGACGAGAACTTTCCCTTACGTGTAGTTGAGGAGTTGCGGCAGCTAGGCCACGATGTGATCACGGCGCTTGAAGACGGCCGAGCGAATCAATCGATTACCGATAAAGACCTGCTCAATAGAGCAACCGAGATCAGTCGCGCACTGCTAACCCTCAATCGACTGGACTTCAAACGATTACACCTTCAGGTTCCCAACCACGCGGGAATCATCATTTGCACCGAAGACGCAGATCGCGTCGGTCAAGCACAACGTATCGCAGCGTCAATTGCCGCAGTGGGAGACCTCCGACAACTTCTGATTCGTGTTTATCGCCCATCGTGAGAAAGACGTCCGCGAACTCACAGGAGATTCACGAAGGATGGTTAGTGCTGCTTAGTGTGACTTGGTGGATCGTTTGCTTACCTCTGAATTACAGCACTATTACGCTCACCGGGCCTAAAGGCCAGCGTCGAGTCGTGATATTCTGAAAGCCCCCAAAACCAGGCAGATGCGAGATGCTCGGGATCAGCAGGCGTAACAGGCTCAAGTCCAGACTGTTGGGCGTTGGGCTTCCAGTCGTTACGGCTGCGGAAAGGTTGAGCTGACCTCCGGACGATTGATTGACTGATGAGTGAGTTCTTCGAATTGCTACGGGCGGGATTCCGCAAAGAGTCGAGTGACGCCGATGAGCAACCGCTCCTCGGGGAGATTTTCAGCGTTGAGCGTCTGGAGCAGTATGCGAAAACCCTGGCCACCGAACACAAGACAGTTACAAAAAGAAGCCGCGCTAGACTGCTCCCCCGCCTCGAGGACAACGGCCGCAAACTTGTCAATGCCTACCATAGTCTGGTTGAGGCGATTAGTAGTGGTCGCACTATTTCACCGGCAGCCGAGTGGCTGGTCGATAATTTTCATATCGTCGAAGAACAACTCCGCGAGATTCGCGAAGACCTTCCCCGCAGTTACTACCATGAACTGCCTAAGCTGGCTGAGGGTGAACTCACTGGCTACCCGCGAATCTACGCCCTGACCCTCGCGCTCATCGCGCATACCGATTGCCGTCTCGATACGAACACCCTGCGGCGCTTCATAGCCTCCTATCAAACCATCGCTCCACTTTCCATCGGTGAATTATGGGCCGTCGCGATCACTCTGCGTCTGGCGCTGGTCGAAAATCTTCGCCGGCTGGCCACGATCATTGTGAATGGACGTGACGAACGCGAGCAGGCTGACAAACTCGCCGACAAGCTCCTGGAACTCGCATCACGGCAGCCTGCCGCGCTGATTCCTCTGGTCGCAGACCGGGTGGCCAAACGGGATCGGATACCGCAGACGTTTGTGGTCCAGTTAACCCAACGGTTGCGAGAACAGGATCCGGCAGTGTTGCCGGTGATGGACTACCTGGAAAAGCAACTTAAGCTACAGAGCCTGACCATCGAACAGATCATTCACGCGGAACACCAGCGTCAGGCTGCGACCCAGGTGACTGTCGGCAACATCATTACCAGCATGCGTCTCCTCTCGACGCTCGACTGGCGCGACTTCTTCGAAAGCGTCAGTCTTATCGAGCCGCTGTTGGGCGCGGATCCGTCGGGCGCTTATTCGAAGATGGAGTTTGCGACGCGCGACCGTTACCGTCACGTGATCGAAAGGATAAGCAAGGGCACGCGATCGGATGAACTTGAGATTGCCCGAGCTGCGGTGGAACTCGCGGCAGACGCGACCAGGGCCGAAACCGAGGATTCGAAAGACGGCCGAGCGCACCCGGAATTCCACGTAGGGTATTACCTCGTTGATGAGGGATTGGCGCAGCTGGAATCAAACTATAAGTACCGTCCCAGGCTCCGCGAGAGGGTCAGCCGATTTTTTCTCCGCCATGCCACAGCCGCCTATCTTGGCTCACTCGCGTCGCTCACCTTACTAATCCTAACGCTGCTGGTCAGCGCGATGTACAGCCTGGGAGCCAGCTGGTTACTACTGATTGCCACCTCGCTGTTGTCGTTGATACCCGCCAGCGATTTCGCTTTGAGCGTGTTGAATTGGGACGTTACCCACTTGTTTCCGCCCCGACTGCTGGCGCGCATGGAGACGATCGAAGGGTTGCCGGAAGAAGCCGTGACGATGGTGGTGGTGCCCACGATTTTTTCCAATGAGTCACAGGTGAATGAGCTGGTCGAGAGACTTGAGGTTCATTATCTCGCCAATCAGGATCAGCACATCTATTTCGCGTTGTTGGCCGACTTTCCGGATGCTCAAACGGAAGAGACGGCTGACGATCTTCTGGTGCTGGCCGCGGCGGAGAGCGCCATCGAAGATATTAACCGGCGTCACAGCACCGGTGAGCCGCATCGGTTTTATCTGTTTCACCGGCGCCGCCAGTGGAATGCGAGTGAAGATAGATTCATGGGCTGGGAGCGGAAACGCGGAAAGCTCGAGGAATTCAACCGGTTACTTCGCGGGGCGAAGGACACCAGCTTCACCGGGTTCAGCGAGGTCAACGGGCAGGCAGCCGATGGGAAATCGCTACGGCAATTCCTGGGGAAAATCCGTTACGTAATCACCCTTGATTCCGACACTCAGCTTCCACGCGACGTGGCTCGCAAACTGGTGGGCGCTGCCATACATCCGCTGAACCGGCCCGAAGTGAATCCTGCGACTGGCATGGTCCAACGAGGCTATGGAATTCTTCAGACGCGGGTCAGCATCTCGTTGGAGAGTGCTTCACGTTCGAGGTTTGCGCGGATCTTTTCCGGCAACACCGGCATTGATCCCTACACCACCGCGGTATCAGACGTTTACCAGGATCTCTTCGGGGAAGGGAACTTCACCGGCAAGGGTCTCTATGATGTCGACGCATTCGCAGCAGCCCTTGCCAACCGGGTGCCTGAAAACTCCCTGCTCAGCCACGATCTCTTCGAGTCGTTATTTGCCCGGGCCGCACTCATCACGGACATCGAATTGTTTGACGGCTACCCGGCATCCTACGACGCCTATGCCAAGCGACAGCATCGTTGGACCCGAGGCGATTGGCAGATTGCCGGTTGGCTGCTTCCCACTGTGCCCGATTCGAGCAGGCGCAGGATGCGTAATCCGCTGCCGCTGATTTCGCGTTGGAAGATTCTCGATAACCTGCGCCGCAGCCTGGTGGCCCCGTCATTGTTCCTCTGGCTGCTGGCGGCCTGGACCATCTTCCCGGGTTCGCCACTGCTTTGGAGTCTATTCGTCGTCATCATCATTGCTTTCCCGGTTTATCTTCACGTTACCACCAGTCTCTTGATCCATCCTCGCGGTATTCCATGGACCAGCCATTTCTGGAGTGTTTGGGGCGACCTGCGAACGAACACTGCTCAGGTCGCTTTGTCCTTCCTGCTGCTGCCACATCAGGCTTACCTGATGACCGACGCGATCGCTCGCACGATTTATCGAAAAGTAGTTTCGCGAAAACAGTTGCTCGAATGGGTTACCGCTGCGGATGCGGAAAAGGCCGCCCGGAAAGACCTCGTTGCCTTCCTTTGGCTGATGTTGCCGGCTGAGTTCCTGGCGCTCGAAGCGATCGGGCTTACCTGGACTTTCAGACCTGCAGCCTTGGGGGTGGCGGGTGGATTTGCTGCTATCTGGTTGATTGCACCGGTGGCGGCTCATTTCGTTAGTAAGGCTCGCCAGTTGGGCCGCGAACCTTTGAATGCAGAGGATGCGCAGTTTGCCCGCATGGTAGCGCGACGTACCTGGCGTTTCTTCGAAGCCTTTGTGGGCACTGAAGACAATTGGCTTCCGCCTGACAACTTTCAGGAGGATCCCACACCCGTCATTGCCCACCGCACTTCGCCGACGAATATCGGGTTGCTGCAACTCGCTACAGTTTCAGCCCACGACCTGGGCTATCTCGGCTTGCTGGAATTCATCGAGCGTCAGGAATTGACGTTTGCAACTCTCCGGAAGCTGGGAAAGTTTCATGGGCACTTCTTCAACTGGTATGACACGAAGACACTTGAGCCTCTTCTCCCTCAATACATTTCGACTGTCGACAGCGGAAACCTGGCTGGCCACCTGGTGGCGCTCAAACAGGCTTGTATCGAAATGCCCGATACGAAAATCTTTGATGGGCGAATCCTTAAAGGGTTGGCGGACACCCTTAACGCGATTTCGATCGAAGCAGACAGACTGGGCAAGGTGCGGCAGCGTACGGAAGTGGTCACGGTCAGCCAACTGCGAAACGAGATAGACGCTTGTCAGAAGTTGGTGGCGGTGGAGCCGTTGGACAACCTGCCGATGTGGTTCCTGTTATTTGAGTCGCTGATTAAGCGGATTGTTGAGATCGAAGACATCGTCAACGCGTTGGCCCACGAACACGGCGAGGAGAACTTCAAAGCACTGCGTTGGTGGGTTGGTGCGCTTCAGCACCAGGTCAGTTCCTGTCGACGCGATGCCGATACGTTCGCCGGCTGGGGGCGCCTGCTGTCGCAAGTGCAGGCAGAAGTGACGGCCCGGAAAAACTCAAGCCGCGCGTCCGCTGACGCAGGCGGTTCTGACAAAACGGACGGCCCGCCCGCTGACGCAGTCGGTTTTGGGAAAGTGGAGGATCCGCCCGCTTACGCAGGCGGTTCTGACAAAACGGATGGCCCGCCCGCTGACGCAGTCGGTTTTGGGAAAGTGGAGGATCCGCCCGCTTACGCAGGCGGTTCTGACAAAGCGAAAACGGAAGAGGGGCTGGACAGCGCAGACACCCTTAGCCAATGGGAGTCTCTCCTCGCGTTGCTTCACCGCGTACCCGCACTCGCCGAAGTGCCAGAGGTTTGCGACAGCGCGCTGGTCCAACTGGCGGCAGTGCCTCACGACGATCAGCCAGCTCTAATCGTCGGTGTGCGCAGATTGACGAAAGCACTCGAGCAAGCCGCTGCGTCGGCGGGAGATTCTTTGTCGCGACTCAGCCGTCTGGCGCACAGGTCGCAGGAAGTTTCGGACGAGATGGAGTGGCAGTTTCTCTTTGATCCCGAACGCAAAGTATTTACGATTGGCTACAACGTCTCGGCCCTTCGCGCAGACAATTCCTACTACGACTTGCTCGCCTCAGAGGCTCGTCTCGCCAGCTTTATTGCCATCGCCAAAGGTGATGTGTCGCAGGAGCATTGGTTTCGACTGGGTCGGCAATTGACTTCGGCAGATGGCGGACGCGCACTGATTTCCTGGACCGGGACGATTTTTGAATACCTGATGCCGCTGTTGGTTATGCGTGACTATGAAGGGACCCTGCTTCACGAAACCTATCGAACCGTGGTCAACCGGCAAATAGAGTATGGCAGGGAACGCGGCGTGCCGTGGGGCATATCTGAAGCTGCCTACAATGTTCGTGACCTTCACCTGAATTATCAATACGGTCCCTTCGGAGTTCCCGGTCTCGGTCTGAAACGCGGACTGATCGAGGATCTGGTGGTAGCTCCCTACGCGACGATGCTGGCGGCGGAGATTAATCCTCGCGCTGCGATGGACAACCTGCGCCGGCTCGAGCGGGAAGGCGCGCTCGGCGACTATGGCTATTACGAGTCGATTGATTACACGGCCGAGCGTCTGCCCCAGGGCCAACGCCACATTTTGATTCGCGCGTTTATGACCCATCACCAGGGCATGAGCCTGGTCTCGCTCAGCAATATTCTTCAGGACGACCGCATGGAAAAGCGTTTCCACGCAGATCCATCCATTCAGGCAACCGAGCTGTTGTTGCAGGAACGCATTCCCGTCGGTGTGCCCGCCGCGCACCCGCGCGCAGAAGAAGTATTGACGGGACGGGTCGCGCAATCCTTACCGGGAATGATCACTCGTGTGTACCACCGTCTGGATACAGAAACGCCGCGGACTCAGTTGCTTTCAAATGGAACTTACAACGTTATGGTCACGGCCGCGGGCGCCGGCTATTCCAATTGCGGAGCGAATGCGGTCAGCCGTTGGCGAGAGGACGTCACTCGAGACAACTGGGGCAGCTTCATTTATCTGCGCGACGTGCGCAGCGGCGACGTCTGGTCCGCCAGTTACCAACCCATCCTCAAGCGGCCGCAGTCGTATGAAGTATCGTTCTCTGAAGACAAGGCAGATTTTTGGCGCAGCGACGCCGGTATCACGACTCATATGGAGATCCTCGTGTCCGCTGAAGATAATGCGGAGGTCCGTCGGGTTTCCTTGACCAACAATTCGCAGCGTACGCGCGAAATTGAATTGACGAGTTATGCGGAAGTTGTCCTCAACACTCCGCAGGCCGATGCGGCCCATCCGGCTTTCAGTAATCTCTTCATTGAGACGGAATTCTTCGCCGCTGAAAATGCGATCCTCGCCCATCGCCGCCAGCGTTCCAGCACTGACCAGCAGATTTGGGGGGTTCATGTCGTAGTGGTCGAAGGCGACCTGGTTGGCGCAGTTCAATACGAGACCGACCGCGGCCGATTTCTGGGGCGTGGCCATACGCCGGCTGACCCGATTGCCGTCATGGAAGATCGGCCGCTCTCCAATACCACCGGGGCGGTCCTGGATCCGGTCTTCAGTTTGCGCCGGCGGGTGCGAATTCCACCTAATCAAACTGTGCGCTGTTCCTTCAGCACCGGCGTCGCGCGCACGCGTGAAGAAGCAATGCAGCTGGCAGACAAGTATCACGACCCGAGTACCTTTGAACGAGAACTGCGCTTAGCCTGGACCAAAGCACAAGTTGAGATGAGTCATCTCAAGATAGATGCTGAGGAAGCCCACCTGTTTCAACGCCTGGCCGCCCGGATTATTTATTCCGACCCCTCTCTGCGTCCGCGGCCGCATGTCCTCGAGCTCAACACCAAAGCCCAATCCAGCCTTTGGGCCTACGGCATCAGCGGCGACCTGCCGATTCTGGTGGTGCGAATCGACGCGGCCGAACACCTGGCCGAAGTTCGCAAGATTGTCAGGGGGCATGAATATCTTCATTACAAGGGATTGAAGATCGATCTGGTAATCCTCAACGACAACCCCACCACCTATTTGCAGTCGCTGCATAAAGAGCTGGAAGCAATGATTCGCACCAGCGGTCTGGGAAGCTTGCAGAACAAACCCGGGGGCGCTTTCCTGAGGCGGGCTGAGCAAATGCCGGAAGAAGATCGGATTTTGCTCCATTCGGTTGCCAGGGCAGTTATCGTTACAGAGCGTGGCTTGCTCGAGGAACAACTGGAGCGGCCTCAGGTGGCGGAACGGCTACCGGCAGCCTTCGTTCGACGCATGCCCTCACAAACTTATCCTGAGCCCCCCGTCGCTCCTCCCGAACTGACCTTCTTCAACGGGCTCGGCGGGTTTCACCAGGGTGGACGCGAGTATGTGACTCTATTGGGCGCCGAACAATGGACGCCGGCGCCATGGTCCAACATCATTGCGAACAAGAACGCGTTTGGTTTCCAGGTAACTGAGACCGGCGCCGGCTACACCTGGTCGGTCAACAGTCGCGAAAATCGTTTGACGCCCTGGTCCAACGATGCCGTCAGCGATCCGCCCGGTGAGGTCATTTACCTGCGCGATGAGGAAACCGGCTCCGTCTGGTCGGCCACACCTTTGCCTATTCGCAAAAATGAGCCCTATATCATTAGACATGGTCAGGGCTACAGCGTCTTTGAACACACCAGCCACGGCGTTTCGCAGGAACTGCTGCTCTTTGCTCCCCTCGAGGAGCCGGTAAAGATCTCGCTCCTGCGACTGCGCAATCGCACCGATAGAAAACGAAAACTCACTATCACCCTCTATAACGAACTGGTGCTGGGCGTGCACCGCACCACCTCGGCGCCCTACGTCATCACTGAGATTGACCAACCGGCATCTACTATCTTTGCGCGCAATCCTTTCAATAATGAATTCGCCGGGCGCGTGGCTTTCTGCGCCACTAGCGAACGCGTTTCCAGCGCCACCTGTGATCGCAAAGAATTTCTCGGTCGCAATGGCACGCTGGCTAGTCCGGCCTCACTGCGCCGGGTGAATCTGGCCGGCCGGGACGGCGCCGGACTCGATCCCTGCGCTACTCTGCAAATAACTATCGAGTTAGCGCCGCATGAAGCGCGCGAAGTGATCTTTATGCTCGGCGAGGCCGAGTCGAAGGAAGCAGCTCACTCAGTCGTGGCAAAGTTTTCCAGTCAACACAACGTGAACGATGCGTTCGAAGGCGTGCTCAGGCATTGGGATAGTGTACTCGGCGCGGTCGAGGTGAAGACCCCCGACGGGCCACTCGACATCATGCTCAATCGTTGGTTGCTCTATCAGACTTTGTCATGCCGCATCTGGGCCCGTTCGGCTTTCTATCAATCGGGTGGCGCGTTTGGTTTCCGCGATCAGTTGCAGGACGTGATGGCCCTGGTCTACAGCAGTCCAGCCATAGCCCGCAAGCAGATCCTCGTCTCAAGTAGTCATCAATTCAAGGAAGGTGATGTCCAACACTGGTGGCATCCACCGACGAACCGCGGTGTGCGCACGCGTTTTTCCGATGACCTGATTTGGCTCCCGTTTGTCACCGCGTTCTATATCAGTGTTACCGGAGACTCATCCGTCATGGACGAGGTGGTGCCATTCCTTGAACAGCCATTGCTAAAACCCGATGAGCACGAAGTCTATATGCAGCCCACAGTCTCGACGGTGTCAGCATCGGTTTTCGATCACTGCGTCCTCGCTCTCGATCGCAGTTTGCCGGTAGGCGCGCACGGGTTGCCGCTGATGGGCGGGGGCGACTGGAACGACGGCATGAACCGGGTGGGCCAATTGGGCAAAGGCGAGAGCGTTTGGGTAGGTTGGTTTCTCTATACCACCCTGGCGGCGTTTTCACCGCTCTGCGACAGCCGCCAGCAAACTGCCCGCGGCAACCGTTATCGTAAGCACTGCGAGAGCCTGAAAACTGCCCTCGCGGAAAACGCCTGGGACGGCGACTGGTATCGTCGCGCTTATTTCGACGATGGCACTCCGCTCGGGTCTGTTCAGAATGATGAGTGTCGGATCGACTCGATCGTCCAGTCGTGGTCCGTCATCTCCGGTGCCGCTGAACCCCATCGATCGCAACGGGCGATGGCCGCGGTTGAAGAGTATTTGATCCGGCGGGGCGACGGGCTGGTGATTCTCTTTACGCCGCCTTTCGACAAGAGCAACCTGGATCCAGGCTACATCAAAGGATATGTACCGGGGGTGCGCGAGAATGGCGGGCAATATACCCATGCCGCGCTCTGGACCTTGATTGCTTTTGCGATGCTTGGCGATGGCGAGCGAGCCGGCGAACTCTTTTCACTGCTGAATCCAGTCAACCACTCTTCCACCCGGGCCGGGTTGCACAAATACAAAGTCGAGCCCTATGTCGCCGTGGGCGATGTCTATGCAGTTCCGCCTCACACGGGTCGCGGCGGTTGGACCTGGTATACGGGTTCCGCCGGTTGGATGTATCGCGCGGGACTCGAATCAATTCTGGGTTTTAAGTTACAGGGTGAGCAGCTGATGATGGATCCATGCGTGCCCCGTTGGTGGCGCGACTTTGAGATCACGTACCGGCGTGGCCGGACGACTTATCGCATCAGGGTGGAAAATCCTCTCGGCGTGAGCCGCGGCGTGGCCACGGTTGAGTTGGATGACAAGCTGCAATCCAACGACGAGATTCCGTTGGTCGATGACGGACAAACTCACAGCGTTCGCGTGGTGATGGGTGAGAAACCGCCTGGCGATTTGGAAGCTAAGAAACCCGAAACTACTCACGAACAGCAAACCAGCGGTAGCTCGAGTCCTTGATTCGTTCAAGTGGTTCAACGAAGCTGTGGTCGGGGCGACTCCTTGGAGTGCGGTAACCTGTTACCGCTTTGGTCATCGGCGATCTGTCGCCGCCGTCCTTCGCTACACGCAACCGCCTTGCTACAAATCTTCCTCTCCACCTTGAAGGCTGCGACAGGTCGCAGAATGCCAAAGCGCCGACAGGTCGGACGCACTCCAAAGAGTCGCGCGCTTTGGTTGAGCCCTTCCGTTCCTCCCGACTGCTTTCCAACCCAGTACTAAGTCATGGCATAGCGAGTGCTCGTTAGTCCATCGTGGCCGCCCGCCCGAGGCTCTTTCGTCCCGCCTCGCCACACTTAATCTTCCAATAGTCCTCAAGAGTCGGGCGTTACGCCCACAAACGGGATCTTCTCCTGAGGACGTTTCACTTATCAATGTTCATTGCCGATCTGGCAGCAGGAGAAGACGTGGATCCGATCAAACTCACCCACCTTATATACACCAGCGCAGCTGCCCCCGGGATCGGCGCCTCCGATCTGAAGTCGATCTTGCAGGCTGCGCGTACGAAGAACGCTGAACTGTCGGTTACCGGCATGCTGCTTCATACCAATGGCAGTTTTTTTCAGGTATTGGAAGGCGACGAATCGACCTTGTTGAAACTGTTCGCGACTATCGATTCAGACCCACGGCATCTCAACGTCACCAAGATCATTCACGAGCCGATCGCCAAGCGGGCCTTTGGCGACTGGAAGATGGGGTTCTCCGAGATTGACGCCTCGGAGTTGCAAAGCATCACCGGCTTCAGCGACTTCTTTCACAATGGTGATTCGTTAACCAGCCCTCTGACCGGACGTGCCCAGAAACTCTTAGCGGCATTTGCTCAGGGCCGCTGGCGCGCGCGGCTGGAGGGAAGTACGAAGTGAGCGAACACTTGTCACCCGATGCGGATCCTAACGATCCCCGCTCGCTGGGGTTTTCATTTGCGTTTCAGCCGATCGTAGATACGGATACCCGCCAGGCTTATTCACACGAAGCCCTGGTGCGAGGACTAAACAATGAATCCGCCTACCAGGTGATTCAACGCTACTCGAAAGATCAGATGCCCGCGTTTGACTCGGCCTGCCGGGCCAAAGCGATTGAAGTGGCCGTAGCAATCGGATTAGACACTTCTTTGAATCTCAACTTCCTTCCCAGTGCCGCTCTGGATTTAACCTTCGGCCTGAATTCCACCTGCGACGCGGCCAACCGGCATTCATTTCCCCTCGAGCGCATCATCGTTGAAGCAACCGAAGTGGAAGCGATCGTGGACCATGTCCACTTTGCTCAGGTCCTCAATGAATACCGGCGGGCCGGCATCAGGCTGGCGATCGACGATTTTGGCGCCGGCTACGCCGGGTTGAACCTCCTGGCCGATTTTCAGCCGGATATCGTCAAGTTGGATATGGGACTGGTCAGAGGGATTGAGTCCCACGGTCCCCGTCAGTCGATCGTGCGCGCCATCTCACAGGTGTGCATCGATTTGGGGATTGATCTGGTGATCGAGGGAGTGGAAACGGTCGATGAGTTTGCGTGGTTCAGTGATCTGGGCGCGCATCTGTTTCAGGGTTACCTGTTCGCGAAACCAATGTTCGAGGCGATGCCGCCAGTTAACATCCCGGACCTAAACGGCAGCTGGTTAGACCTCGGAGCTGGTAAGAATGACCCCATCCACCTATCGCCTGGGTCCTGAGTGACGAGTGATGAGTGATGAGTGACGAGTGATGAGTGAAGTGCTCAGAACTCAGAACTCAGGACTTCAGGACTCATCACTCAGGACTCAGGACTTAGGACTCATCACTCAGGACTTCAGGACTCATCACTCAGCACTCATTACTCAGGTTTAATGATCGAGCGGACTCCTTACTCCCAGCCCTCCCCTGTTCAGAACGTGCGTGTATATCATCGTGGTTCGAACATCCTTATGTCCTAACAATTCCTGCACAGTGCGTATATCGTAACCGTCCTCCAGCAGGTGAGTGGCAAAGCTATGACGGAACGTATGACAACTTCCATTTCTATTGATTTGCGCCAACCGAATAGCGGTCTTCACCGCTCGCTGGAGGTGGTCTGGCGAAATGTGATGACGTCTCTCAATGCCGGAACGTGGATCGTGAGAACGTTTGAGCGATGGAAAGACGAATTGCCACTCCCACTCGACGGCGGCGCGCGGATACTTCCTCGCGAGCGCATCAGGAAGTTGGACCTTGCCGAAACCGTCATTGAGATCACTCTGATGCAGCACCCGAACCTTTCTTAGATGAGTTTTTAGAGGTTCAATGGTTGATCGTGGCAACATTGTTACGCGATCTCTGTTGCCCTTGGCCTCGCGAATAGTTATTTCAGCCCGTTCGAAGTCGAGGTCTTTGACTCTCAACCTTACCGCCTCCATCAGACGAAGTCCGGAACCGTAAAGCAGAGATGCAATCAGATGAAGCGTACCACTCAAACGAGTAAGAACAGCCTCAACTTCCCGGCGGGTAAAAACGACCGGGAGCCTTTTCGAAGGCTTCGCTCGCTCGATGTGGTCGATGTAAGGCAAGTCTTTTTTGAGCACCTGACGGTAAAGAAAAAGTATTGCGCTGAGGGCGACCGTCTGGGTAGATGCCGAGACTTTTGCATCAACTGCCAGGTGAGAAATGAACTGGCGGATTTCTGGTTCCGCCATATCTGTGGGATGCTTCTTATGGTGAAATAGAATAAATCGCCGGATCCAGCTTACATAGGCGTGCTCAGTGCTTAGGCTAAAGTGTTTGACCCGGACAACATTTCTTACTTGGTCGAGTAGTTTTGGAGTTGGCATCGCTCACACGTCTCCTGTTAAGAACGGTAAGCGGTGTTAATTAATTGAGGGTGAACGGACACCGAATCATACCACCAGATCCGTACTTGCGTCGCGGATCCGCGATACAATACCTAGTTCGGTCGCATTGCGGTATTGAAAACCATAAAACAGCGCGAGACTTTGTTGTTGGTTACGTCCGCGCGGCGAGTGTCGATAGCGAAGGGGACTTGGTTTCATTGCGGAGGAATGGTTACCCATTCGCCGCGCTCCGGGTT
>JANNJZ010000292.1:0-27402 GCA_031396065.1 Pyrinomonadaceae bacterium
TACTCGCCACTATTACGTTGAAACATGTAGCCAGGTTACTTTTTCAGCAGCCTGCTAGAGGATGGATTGAGAAAGCTTAGCCTCCAAAATGATCTCGTAGTTACGGCCCGAGATACAATTGAGCCGTTGAATGTTGGATTAGCAAGAGCGGGCGCTTATGGTCTCGTCATTAAACAGAGAATTACTGCACTAGCTGCGATCAGAAATAAGGCGGCACATGGAAAGTGGAATGAGTTCGACGAAGAAGATGTCAAACAGATGATCGAGGGAGTCAGATTGTTCATGCAAAATTGCTTTGGTTAACGAACGAGCAGTGTTGGTCTGTTAGTGGTAGACTCTAGCGCTTCGCGGAACACTCACTTCATTCCTCGCTTGTCTGCTTCAGATTACGCAACAACCGATTGGTAAAGCTCAAGTAGTCGTCTATGTCTTCATACTGCTCCAGCTCTTCAGCTTCGGCCTGAGATAAGCCCGCCCCTGGGCTTTGTTTCCTGAGCAGCGCTTCGATGCGATCCTGCACCGCCTGGGAAGCGCGGAAGATAAGTACACCCTGTTCAAACTCTAGCTGAACAGCGCCATCGCGCGGCAGAGTAATTGGCAAACCATGCAGGATCGGCATTGTTTGAGTTAACGGCCTACTCATATCAAGTCTCCTTTGCCGAGGATAGACGGTAGCTTACTATAGTCGCTCCGTGAGGCGAGAATGAACAATGGTCAAGTGGAGTGAGTTCACACCAACCGACTTTGAATATGACTTCGACCGGGATAAGTTAGGCCGACATCGCGTAACTTTCGATGAGGCCGTCGAATGCTTCTTCAGCGATTATGAGATACGTCGTAACAAAAACTTTCGCAATCGCTTTCAATTGTTCGGGCAAACTGTTGGAGGTCGGCGACTCAAGATAATATTCACAGTTAGGCGCAGGGACATTGTTCGCATCATTACTGGATGGCCAATATGAACAAGAAACCAAAGAAACTGACGGAAGATGAGATCGATGAGCTCGTGACGGCGGAAGCTGATGACGACTCGGCTTGGGAAAAGCCTATTAAGGTTCGCAGGCCTAAGGGAACCAACGTTCCCTTGCCCTCTGAGCTCGCAGCGAGGGCCGCGTTCTTCGCTCGCTTGCATCATGAGACCGGTTTGGAGGAATGGGTCCAACGGATTGTTCACGAGCGCGTAGACTTGGAGGAAGCGGCTTTTGCGCAACTCAAGAAAGAACTGGCAACTAAATAACGAGTTCGGCGCCAAGGAAATAGCCAGGTTTGTCCAGGGATACAACCAATGAACAGGGTGGAAACAACACCGACCGATGAAACCAATGAAAAAGCCGAAGACGTCTTGAGTCGGTTAATTGCCGAACAAGGCGTTAGGCCAATCGACGATCTGGATCAACTAGCTGCTTTGTGGCCAGCCGATGATGATCCGGATGCTTTGATGAACTTCGTTCTGGCAGGACGACACACCCGCCTCTAACTTAAACCCGGGAGCCCGCACGATCTTTTTCTCGAACGGAGTCAAATTAAATGAAAAAGCTCATATTTGCTCTGACGTTTTCTTTGAGTCTCTGTATGCTAACGTTCGCTCAGCATAGCGGCCATAGCAACAAAACAGATACTGGGGAAAAACCCGCAACTTACATCCCAGGCATGAGCTCGCATCATCATCCTGTTTCCACTTCTAACGCTGAAGCTCAGAAGTTCTTCGATCAGGGGCTACGCTTTGTCTATGCGTTCAATCACGAGGAAGCCATCCGTTCATTCAGGCAGGCTGCCAAGTTGGACCCAAATCTCGCAATGGCCCACTGGGGAATCGCCCTCGCGCTTGGTCCAAACATTAATCTGGACGTTGATCCGGCGAGAGAAAAAGCTGCCTACGAAGCTGCGCAGAAGGCTCTCGCGCTGGCAGCTAAGGCGCCTGAGAATGAACGCGCCTTTATCGAAGCCCTCGTCAAGCGTTATTCCATCGATCCCAAAGCCGATTTGAAGCAACTCGCCGTCGATTACAAGAATGCCATGGGTGACGTTGTCAGACGTTATCCGGACGATCTTGATGCCGCCACCCTATTCGCCGAATCAGCTATGAACTTGCGCCCGTGGCAACTCTGGACCGCCGATGGGAAACCCGCCGAGGGCACGGAAGAGATTGTAGCGGTGCTGGAATCCGTGCTGCGTCGCGACCCAAACCATATCGGCGCGATTCACTACTACATTCATACGATCGAGGCGTCGCCAAATCCAGAACGCGGTCTGGCCTATGCGGCGAAGTTGCCCGCGTTGGTGCCGGCGGCGGGTCACCTGGTCCACATGCCATCACATATCTATCACCGCACCGGCGACTACGACGCCGCCTCGCTCAGCAACCGGGAGGCCGCCAGGGCAGACGAAACCTACATGAAGGCGCATGGCGGAGGCAGCTTTTATCCGGCCATGTACTACAGTCATAACCTGCATTTTCTCGCCATCGCCGATGCAACTGGCGGACGATTTGCGAGCGCTATGACCGCCGCGCGCCAACTCGAAGCACACGTAGGCCCACATCTCAAGACGATGCCGATGCTCGAAGGATTCATGACGGTGACGCCATTGATATTGGTGCAGTTTGATCGTTGGGACGAGATTGAAAAACTGCCGCAACCAGAGGCAGCGATGGTGGGAACGAATGCGGTCTGGCGCTTCGCCCGCGGGATGGCCCACGCCGCGAAGGGGCGGACAACCGAGGCCCAAAGGGAATTCTCGGCCTTTGAAGTCGCTCGGAAGAAAATCCCGGTGGATGCAAACTTTGGCCTGAATAGCGCGAGTAAGGTTCTGGACATTGCGGAGAATGTTCTGTCGGCTGCCATTGCGGAAAGCACCAATCCAAACAGTAGTAAAGGCCTGGAGTTCCTGAACAAAGCCATTGAGCTTGAAGACTCGCTGGCCTATGACGAGCCCCAAGCCTGGTTTCTCCAAACTCGACAATGGCTCGGCAGAGCGTTGCTCAAACGTAGCGATTTCGCTGGAGCCGAAAGAGTTTTTCGAGCTGATCTTGAACGGAATAAGCGTAACGGCCGTTCGCTGTTCGGACTCGTTCAAAGTTTGAAGGCCCAGAAGAAAAACTACGCGGCCACCCTGGTGCAACGAGAATTTGAGGCCGCCTGGAAAAACGCCGACACTAAGTTAACTGAATAGTGGGAAAAGAAGTGATGCGTGATGAGTGATGAGTAAAGCCGAAGTTCTGAGTTCTGAGTTCTGAGTCCTGAGTCTTTCCGAGACTCATCACTCATCACTCATCACTCTCACTCATCACTGATTATTGATTGACCTGAACGCTTTCGACCGACGAATAAATTAATGAAACAAGTCGCCATCTTTTGCGACGGATCGAGTCTCGGCAATGGACAAGCATCGCCGCGCGCCGCCGCTTTTGCCTTGCTTGGTTATCAGGGTGTGTGGCGGGCCGTGGGAGACTACCTGGGCAACGCCACAAATCAGCAGGCGGAGGTAGCGGCCGCTGCCTTGGGACTCGAATCTCTACGTGAGGCTTGCCAGGTCCACCTGTTTACCGATTCGCGTTATGTAGTGGAAACGATGTGTGGCCGGTTTCGACGTAAAACCAATCACGAGTGGTGGCAACGACTGGACAAAGCTGCGGCGAAACACAAAGTGAACTGGAAGTGGACCCGTGGGCACAGTGGCCATGTGATTCAGGAAGCTGTCGATCGGGGAGCCCGTACGATTGCGGCCCAGGGTAGAGTTGCTGAAGAGGTCCTGCGTGAGGCAATAGACGAAGTCGGCAGTCTGGATCCGCTCGAAACTGACCAGAAGGTGGAAGCCGAATAGCCTTTTGGAGTGCGGTGACCAGTCACCGCTTTGGTCTTCGGCGACCTGTCGCCGCCGTCCGCTCGTTAGCGCGGGAAACAAGTTAGTGTCCGCCACATCGGACCAAAGCGCCGCCGGGACCAGCATACTCCAGGCAGGATAACTATGGCCGAATCAGATTCACTGCAAAGACCCAGATTCTTTAACGGGAAGCTACTCACCGCTGAGGACCTCGCCTCAGAGCAACAATACGTTCTCGACAAACTCAAAAGACACAACCGGAGCCTGCATGGCTTCGGTATAGTTTCAGGTCTTAGAGTAACTACAAACTCGGTGAAGGTTGCCGTAGACCCAGGATTGGCCCTGGACTGTCAGGGGAATGAGATAGTTATAGAGACAGTACACCTGCTATCGCCCCCGGCAACCGTCGAAAACTCGCGCTCAGTCTACGTCAACATCCGATATACGCTGGATCGCGTCGATTCGTTGTCAACTGACGGTGGCGCGGAGGCCTCAACGATAAAAGAGAGTTTCGAAATCCAGCTGGAGGGGGAAAACCTCAATCGCGGCCACCGGCATGCTCGCGCTCGTTGGCTTGCATGTGGCAAGCCTCATGCACTCACCATCGCCAAACTAAAACAGAGCGCTCAGGGCTGGCGAGTCGATCGGAGTTATCGACCACCCACGGTAAAATAGAATCTCTGTGACTACTCCGTGTCTTCTGTGTTTCTGTGGTGAGCCTTTTTTGAGCACTGGGAGACGATGAGATCAGTACCACCTCGCGCGTAGCGGGTGGGTTTCCCAGCCTGAAGGGCTCTCAGATAGTAGCCGATGGTCGGAGCGCAGTGGAGACCACCGGATCATAACGCAAATGATTTCCACCCAGAAGGGGTGGGCAGAAATTTGGCAGCCCCTCCGGGGTGGCTAACGGTCGGTTCGGTCCGGTGGTCTGCGCTACGCTCTGACCACCGGCTACTATCTGACAGCCCTTCAGGCTGAAGAGGTTCTCTTAACGAAGCATTACTCTCCTTGCCTGGCATCCCTGACTCGCTTTCACGGTCCATGACCTTTATAATCCTGCCATCCGATAAGCCTAACGTTTCCCCGGCAACAGCAAACTCATCCGTCAGCGGTAAGTAATGGCCCTCGTTTGCAGAACCACCAGATTGTTTATTAGGTCGCGTGCTCTCCGCCATAGGAGGCCGATCCTGCTGGCGTGTTTCTCTTTTATCTTAAGCCTACCCGCGCCAATACTGGCCCAACTGGGGCCGGGTTGGCAGTGGCAAAACCCTTTACCTCAAGGCAATACAATCAATTCCATTAGATTCGCCCCCGACAAGAAATATGGCTGGGCGATTGGCAGCGACGGAGCAATTCTGCGCTCGCGTAACGGAGGTTTTGAGTGGGAACCTCAATTCCCGGCGGTCGGCACCACACTTTATGGTCTTTATGTTAAGGACAAGACCCGTGCGGTGGTTTCAGGGGCGCGCGGGGTGATCCTGACTACCGTGAACGGCGGCAACAAGTGGATCTCCAGAGTAACCGGTACGAAGGACCATCTCTTCGCAGTGACTTTTGCTCCGGATAATCCGCTGCATGGCTGGGCCGTTGGCACCTTCGGCGCGATCATCTCGACCACCGACGGCGGGGTAACCTGGAAACCCCAGACCGCGCGCACCTCAGCCCACTTATTTTCCGTCGCCTTCCTGGATTCGAAGGCAGGCATCGCCGTAGGGTCGCGTGGGACACTGCTGATGACAAACAATGGCGGGGCTGAATGGCGGCCTCACCCCGGTCTTGGCACCGTGGTGCTTACCGGTGCCGCTTTTGTCTCCGCCAAACACGCGGTAGTGGTTGGCTACCAGGGAACCGTGCTCCAGACAAACAACGGCGGAGTGACGTGGAGTTTTCTCGAAACCCTGGTTAAGACTGACCTCTTCTCAGTTTCCTTTACTGACGAGAACCACGGTTGGGCCTCGGGTGACCGCGGTGTAGTGCTGACTACGGCCAACGGTGGCAATATCTGGTTGCCAGTCAATGTTCGCACCAGTCCCAAACTTACCACTGTACACTTCGCCGACGAGTTTGTTGGTTGGGCGGCAGGCGCGGATGGCCTGGTCGTGCGTACAGACGATGGTGGACTCTCCTGGCGTCGTCTCACCGAAGGCGGGCGCGACGATCTTTCCGACATCTACTTTTACGATAACTCTCGCGGGTGGGCCGTCGGGGCGCGCGGTAAGATTCTCTCCACAAATTCGGGCGGAAAGAGCTGGACCGCCCGCCCTTCGGGAACTACCAATCAACTCAACTGCGTCAGGTTCATTAATCAAAAGAACGGGTTCGCGGTTGGGGATCGCGGAACCATACTTCGCACAGTGAATGGCGGCGTCACTTGGACGCCGGTGGCGATCGAAGGCCGGGAAGACCTTTTCAGCGTTGACTTCGTTTCTCCCGAGAGCGGATGGGCTGTAGGAGCGCGCGGGATGATTCTGCATACGAAAGACGGCGGCGCCACCTGGCACTTTCAAAATGCAAACACCTTCAGTTGGCTGGAAGATGTGAAGTTCACAGATCCACAGCACGGTATTGCTGTCGGTTCCAGTGGCACAATCCTGCGTACTCAGGATGCCGGCGAAACCTGGAAACGTGTTGATAAGAACCTGAAGGAATGGCTTTATGCCGTTGCTTTTGCCGATGCGAAGCTGGGCTATGCGGTCGGGGCGCGCGGAATCATCCTGCGCACCGATGACGGCGGAGCAACCTGGAAGGATCTCGAAAGTGGCCTCACCACCAACCTTTTTGCCGTGGCGGTCGACGGAGCCGCTGATGTGCTTATCACCGGCGAGCAAGGCAGAATTCTTCACAGCGAAGACAGTGGCGCTACCTGGCAGGCGCAGCCCACGATCACCAGTTCATCTCTTTACTCCGTGGCCTATCGGGGCGGATATAACCTCTGGGTGGCCGGACGCGGCGGAGCGATTCTTCGTCGTATCGATCCTGTCTCCACGGTCACCATTCCGCTTCCGAGCATTCCGGCATCAATGCGTGGCGGGTCAGCAAAAATTCAAGCTCAGAACCCACCCGACGACGATATTCCGCGCGCCGTGCCACCCAGTCTGAAGCCCGCCCGCCCGAAGGATCCGTAAGCCAGACATAAATGACCGGAGGTCGTGCTGGCTAGCATGGGCCTCTCGAAACGATCGTTTAGCTGGGCTCAGGCGCGGATGAATAGAAGAGCACTCGCAAGCTTGACGAGAACTTGCCCCTGTTGGATGGCATGTAAAGTTGCCGAACAACTCTGTACCTTTACTGATCAAGCCATCTCCATTTCTACCCAAAACAAGCTACTTCGCGCCGTTTGGATGGCTGCTCATCAAAACTGCACCCAACCCGATTTCTCCTGGCTTGACAAATAACTGATTTAGAATTAGTCTAAATCTACCCATGGAAAAGACGATAGCAAAAGTAGGTGCCGGGGAGAAACTAACGCCGCAACGGGAGGCGGTTCTTCAGGTCATTCGCGACCGGGATGATCATCCCACTGCGAATGAGATCTTCCAGGCGGCACGCCTGCGCCTGCCGGCGATTAGCTATGCGACCGTCTACAACTCGCTTCGCTTTTTGAAGGAAGCCGGTTTGGTTCATGAAATCAAGTTTGGAGACGGCTGTAGTCGTTACGACCGTGAGATTGATCGTCATGACCATGCTATCTGCAATGACTGCGGAAAGCTGGTTGACTTTGATCTCCCACAGGCGGCCGAGCTGATCAAAGCAGCCGCTCGCAGGTCGAAGTTCAAGGCGGAATCAGTTCATCTGACGCTCCGTGGACAATGTCCTGAGTGCCAGACGAGTGTAGTGCAGGGCACCCTCGCGGGTAGCCCCCAGGGATAGCAAGCTACGTATTGAAGTTCAGGGTTTGGAAGAATAATTAACTAACATTGGAGGATTCATGACAGCAGCAACAGCAACAGCAGTGGAGAAGGCAATGGTGGGCCAGCCGTCGCCGGATTTTGAAATGGCCTCGACCAAGAATATCGAGAAGCTCAATGAAAGCGTAAAGCTCGACGACTATAAAGGCAGATGGGTTGTCCTATTGTTTTATCCGTTGGACTTCACGTTTGTTTGTCCAACCGAATTGACGGCGTTCAGCGATCGTTATGAAGAGTTTCAGGGCATCGGGGCGGATATTATCGGGGTTTCGACTGACTCAGTTTATTCGCATCGTGCCTGGATTAAGACTCCCCGCGACAAGGGTGGGGTGGAAGGACTGGTTTATCCGCTGGCTGCGGATGCGACCAAGACTGTCTCTCGCGATTATGGGGTGTTGATCGAAGATCGCGGGATCGCGCTTCGAGGTCTCTTCATTATCGATCCCGAAGGCATCCTGCGCTACAAGGTGGTCCACGATCTCAACATCGGACGATCGGCCGAGGAAACGCTTCGAGTGATTCAAGCGCTGCAAACTGGTGGTCTATGCCAGGCTGAATGGAAGCCAGGCCAGAAGACTCTTAACGCGTAAGAAAGGACGACCGCCGACCGGCGACGGATGACCGAGCGACTGATTTCGTCGTTGTTGTCCGGCGTCGGTCGTCCGTCATCGGTCGGTTAAAAACTATGGGAATGAGAATTGGAACAGAGATGCCATCGCTTGATGGTGCAACCGAGTGGTTTGGTGGGACGCAAGCTGCAGCTGAATCGGAAGCTGCCGGCCACCCGACGCTCGTTCATTTTTGGTCGATGAGTTGTGGAATGTGTAAAGACAATCTGCCGCGAGTCGCGGAATGGCGTGACCAGCTGAAAGAGAAAGGATTGCGCGTTATCGCGGTACACATGCCTCGCTACGAAACAGATACCGACGTCGAAGGAGTGCGTGAAGCGATAGCCAACTACGATATCGTCGAGCCATGTGCCGTGGATAACGAGCACAAGCTGAAGGACGCTTTTAAGAACGACCAGGGTTACGTGCCTGCTTATTATCTTTTCGACGGCGAGGGAAAGCTGCGCAGTTTTGCGGCGGGTGAACGTGGGTTGGATTTACTTAAGGCAACGCTCGACCGGGTAATGGGCCAAGCTCAACCGGCGGCGATTTCCTAGTATCTTCAGGGCCGGGGCAAGGGATCCTTGAGGGCCGGGGCAAGTTGATCCAGCGAGCGGGGGCAAGCTCCCGCTCTTTTGGTTACTTAAAAGCTACCAAAAGCTCACAGCGCATTTGAAAACTGGCTGGCGATAAGCGTCAGCAGAAACAAGCTGACTGCAACAGACCCTACCAGTAGCCCCACCAGCAACAGAATAATTACTCCCACGAACAGCCAGTCACTGAGTTTGCCTTTACGCGCCTCTTCGGCCGAAACCGTTGCGCGCTCGCTCAGCAAGGCAACGTTTCGCTGGTTCGATTTCCACCAAACATCAAAAAGGTCGCCAACCAAAGGAAGCGAGCCGACCACATAATCCAGTCCGATGTTCATACCCATGCGCAGCAGGGTGACTTTGGGGACACCATATCGCACGGCGGACACGAGAATGTAAAAGGAGGCGAGCGAGGTGGCGGTGTCGCCAAAGCCGGGGATAAGCCCGACGAGGGCATCCAGGCCAAAACGCCAACCCACGCCCGGCACCCGGATCAGATCATCCAGGAGCCAGCTCAAGCGGTCGAGACTTTCGTCGATCTTGACTGATCGAACTGGTTGGTCGAGCATTTGGCTACCGCGTGATCGCTCTTCAAGTTTGTAAGATTTCACAGTCGCTCCAAAAGTCGCGGCTTTCCCGCCTTCCGTGCCGAAAGCTTTCCGCCTTCCGCCAAACCGCTAACGAACCTCTGTCCTGCTTCAGCGGATTCTAGTCATTTGTTGCCAGAAAAATTTGCCAACCTTAGCAAAAGCGTTTAGGGCGTTGCGGTCTCCGCTCGGTGGTTGGTTTGGCTTGGCAGGCAAGCCAAGGGAGTCTGCGAGCTCTCGATCTGGCTTGGCGATATCCTGGTCGCCGCGCTTGCTGGCCAGCCAACGATTGAACGTGCGAGCCACGCCCCGCTTCTGTGCCAGCGGCGCTTCCGCAATGACAGCGGACCGAAGGTCATCGAGTTCCGCGATCTCGAGCAGGTTTGTCTGGTAATAGTTCCGTAGCGCGGCCAGTAGTTTTTCCTCACCCATCAGCCGTTGCAACTCAACGAACATCAAGGCGCCTTTGGTTGTCACCACGGCCGCATACTGAAACGTGTTTCGATATTCCCTTGAAGGACGATTGGCATTCATGTCTTCGCCGCCGAAAGTGCGATACAAGCGGTAGACCCCTTGCAATTGGTCTTCGCGCAGCGCCGCTTCTTTCTTGTCGCCATACAGTTCTTTGAAGTACAGCAACGCCGCCCAGTTTGCCGTGGCCTCATCGACCACCGGCTCCCGAGCGGGATCGTTGCCCACGGCTCCGCCCCACCATTGATGAGCAATCAGGTGGGCCACGCCCCACTCCAGACTCTGTTCGACCGAGGGGCGTTGCTCACGAATAATCTCAGGCAGGTTGCGGACGGCGGCTGAATCAAAGTCCACATAAAAGGCACTGGCGATCACGTCGAGTCCGGAAAACTCAGTGCTGCCCAGACCGGCAACCAGGGGTGCTTCGGCGATATTGATGGTCTTGAAAGGCAGAGGGCCAAACTTGTTCGTGAAGATGCGCACGGCATCTGCAGCCATCGCCAACACGCGTTTACCAACCGACGCATGCTCGGGAACAAAAATCGAACGGACCGTAGTGTCTCCAACTTCGGCTTGCTCCGAACGCAGGTTTCGGCCGGCAATGATTGCCAGCTCCCGCAACGGGCCGCCGGATGACACCGTCGACTTTTCAGCGCCAGTATTCACTTGATCATTTGAGCCGGAGGTGAAGACAACCACACCGGGCGTGGTTTCTATGGTCACTTCGTAGTCAGCAACTTCATTGAAGATAAAATCGCCGACGCTCGGCTCCAGTTTGCGGACCCAATCTTTCCCATCATGCACGGCCAGCACCGGGTAAGATGTACCGAGCAGCATCACTCCGCGACAACGAAAGTTCAAATCTCTCGGGCGGCGCAGTTCCCTCTCTCCTCGGATGGCGGCACTGACCTGCTTGATGACGTGCGACGTGAGACCGGTTTCGTCGGCGTCAACTTCCGGCACATTCCCTTTGAATCCGATCACGACTTCGGTTGATTTTCCTGAGGGGACCTCCTCGCGGAGGCTGACGCGTAACGTCGTCCCCTGGTCATCGAGGGAATAAATGAGCGGCGATCCGTCTGCCGCGGAGCGAACTTCAGTAATCTCGATGCGTGGTTCCTCAACCCCACCCCCTTCCGCCTCCGGCTGGACTGACGGAGGAAATCCGTCAGGGCGAAGGTTCGAATAGAGATGAAAATAGAGAACCGAGGTCGCTTCGTTGCTACGATTTACCCAACGCACTCGTTCGGAGCCGCTATAAGAAAGTGCTTCGAAGTCGATTTTCAGTTGAATCTGATAACGGAGCGTGGACCCGATGGGGGCGGGCGCTTTCGCGGAAGAGGTTGCGGTTGCAAGATCAAATAATGCTCCAGCGAGAAGCAGGAGAGCGAGCGAGACGGAGAGCTTTACAACAACAGTTTTCACTATCTTGGTGGACCAAATGCTACCGCGGCCGGGTGGAAACGCGTCGGCCGGTTTCCTTGATTACAACTGAACGAATAACGTCGCCACGAACGATATTATCAACTACCGCCATCCCATAGGTAACCTTGCCAAAAACTGTGTAACCCCCGTCGAGATGGGGTTGGGGCGAATGAGTTACAAACCATTGCGACCCGCCGGTGTCTTTGCCGGAAAGCGCCATCCCGATTGCTCCGCGTTCGAACGTCTCTTCATTGATTTCGCAGCGAATTTGATAGCCAGGTCCGCCGTTCCCATCCCCGCGCGGATCGCCGTCCTGGATTACGAAGTTTGGCACAACCCGATGAATTGTGATGCCAGAAAAGTACCCGCGTTTAGCCAACTGGACAAAGTTGTCCACGGTCAGCGGGGCCCCTTCAGGAAGTAACTGAACAGTAAAGGCGCCTTTCGATGTTGTGACTACGGCGCTGACCGTCCGGCTGATTCGAGCGATTGCGCGTTGATAGTCCACCGTGGTGTTCCGAGTTTGCACCGGCCCGATGCGCGATGAAAAGTCGCCGGCGCCATTTGCTTTCAAAAGGGCTACGGCTTTTCGCTGAGTCAGATGATCAGGCGAGGCGAGCGCAGGCTTGATAGCTTCGTTGGCTGCAGCGTTCTTTTGTTTTCCGAGTGAATCGAGAATGGCAATCGCGGCATCGTTCAGTTCTTTGTCCTGCAGAGCAACCGGCAGCGCTTCAATCAGCGCTCGAGTGTTGACGTCGTCGGGTGGAATCTCGCCCAACAATTCAGCAGCAGTAGCGCGGATGACAGCGTCGGATTCCCGCAAATGTTTGCGCAATACCTCGGCCAGGTCTTTTGACTTGAAGGCTGCAAAAGCGCGCAACCCATCAGGGATTGCATACTCAGAATGGACGGCGACCAGAGTGTTGATGATGATGCCCGAATTCTCATAATCGAGCATTGCCCGCAGAATGTCCTCACCCCGTGTCGCTAACTCTTTCTTGTCCTTCGTGGTCTCCGGGAGAGCTCCGATTTCGCCAAGCCCTTGCGCTAAGCTCGAAGCTGCGCGCCAATTGGTGAGTATTGTTTCCTGGGCTTTCCTCCTGGCCGCCGTTCCCGCTCCGAGTTCGGTCAGGTACACTCTGGGAGAAACTCGCGCAATCGCGATTTCCGCTTCGGGAGCCGTCCTTCCTACGCTATTGCTTAGCTGCCTTAACCAGGAAGTTGCACCTTGATCGCCGGTTCCAGCCAGCAATCGCCCCAGCGAAACTGCGATCTCCAACAACTCGTTGAGTGCTCCAGACTCTCGGTTGAATTTAGAAAATAGACTTCGCCCTCTCTCGATCAATCGGATACTTGCTTTGTTGTCCTTTAAGGAAGCCAAAGCGCGGATAGCACTGACTCGCACCCGCGCATCCCTGTCATTGAACGCCAGACTAAGCAGACGGTCCATGGAAGCCTTGTCCTCGGTTCCCCCGAGTACTCGAGCAGCATTCGCGCGGACAACTGGATCCGGGTCGCTTACCAGAAGCTTTCTCAGTTGATCGTTCCCGTCTTTCAATCGCAGCCGCGCGAGTGTATTCGCCGCATCAGCGCGGATACGCGGGTCAGAGTCGTTAAGGAACCCGGCGATTGTCGGCCCTCCATTCGATGTTCGGGCGCGAATCGCGGCGGTAAGACCCAGTAGAACTGTCAAACGATCACGCGTTGATTGCGGTTTTGATTCAAATTTCAGGGCTGCCAGGATGGCGTCGCCCAACTGACGCGCCTGCGTTTCCTGCTCCTTAGGCATGGCAGCCGCGATCTTGCCGAGCGCTTCAACGATGCGCGCTCTGATTAGAGGATCCTTCGTGGTGCCGATAACTCCGAGCAGAGCGTCCACCGCGGAGGCGGATTCTATTTCGCCAAGAGCGAAAGCAGCCATGGCGCGGACATCCAGCTCATCGTCACTGCGAAGCAGGTTAAGCAGATCGGCTACTGAATCCTCACTGCCAATGCGTCCTGCCGCTAGAGCAGCTCGCCTACGGACAACGGCACTTCGGGCAGACAAAAGATTGCGCACATCGTGGTCCCAACGGCGTTCGTCCTCAGCTCGCACGATTGTGAGCAACAGGTTCGTTGGAACCGAAGTGTAAGAGGTCGGAGTTTGTAAAACCCGCGTTCGATGCTGAGCGATAACACCTGGAAATGGCACGAAACCCAACAGGCAAAGCGTCAGGACAACCGCGAGCGAACGGAAGATCCGCAGAACAATATCAAGAAGTTCGCGTGTGTAACCTTTCAGCATGATCCTATGTTAGGACTGAAAAGCCTGTCCATGATCTTTTAATCAAGTGGGGGAGTTTCCTCTCTATGTATCAGGGAGGCAGCTCAGTAATGTCAAGGTGTGGTGGAGCTGACGACCGGAGCGGCCAAGACAAAGCGCCTCGCCCTTTATGCAGGGGCGAGGCGCCAGGGAAAGCACTTATCTAACCAGCCTTAGCTGGCGATCCTTGCAGCGCTCGCAGTTTTCGCGGGCGCTTCCTCGGCCTCCGCGGTAAGCGGCGCTGTGACCGCCAGGGGTTGCTCGTCTTTACCGTTAGTCTTTTCCTTGGCAGGAGCGGCAGCGTTAGCCTTGATCATCTTGCAGCTACCTTCGAAAAGGGCGCCCGGTTCGATCATCAATGACGCGGTTTGAATATTCCCGGTCAGCTTGGCAGCGCGGCCGAGTTCGAGACGCTGGGTCGCAATAATATCTCCGTTGACTGTGCCGTGGATCATGGCGATAGCCACCTCAATATTGGCATCGACCTTACCATTGGCGCCAACGATCAGAGTTCCGCTGGTTGAAGTTACTCGCCCAGACAAGTTTCCATCCACGCGCATCAAGGCCTTGAAGTTAGCTTCACCTGTTAGCACGGTGCCGCCGCCAACGAAGCCGCTCAGATTGCCTTCCTTGATTTCGCGAGCGAGCGATTCACTCTCGGTAAGTGCTCGAGGGCTGCTTGAAGCATTCTCAGTTTGTGTCTGTGGCCTTACTTCGGGAACATCCTGATATGAACTATAGTTTCTTGGAGTGTTATAGGCTGAGGTCTCAGTGGCGCTCTCCTGTTCCGAATCCTTCGGGTTCTTTCCTATCCTAAGCATTGGTAAACCTCCGTTGTTTGGGGGGCCGCGGAGTTCCCGTCACAGGTGCCATCGAGACGGTAAGAGCAACAAAAACGACGCGCGTGCCTTGTGTTAGTGGATTGTCCAGCTGACTGACAGTTCTGTGAACCGCCTGGAAGCGGGGCAGACATAATAGACAAACGACTTTTCGCTGTCTAGCTTGTAATAAAAATGTAATGGACGGAAGGCGCTCGGACTTCACTCTTCAATAACTATGAAAAGATCCGCCCCCGCCAGACCCTGGCAAAGCCGACCTTGAAGGCCTCCCATCGCGGACGTTCCCAGATGGTGTGGGGACGAGCATCGAAGCGAATCTTCCCTTCGATGATCGCGCCGCCGCGAATAGTTATTTCCGGCGTATGGATGTCTCCGATCACTAATGCGTGGTGGTCGAGCACCACACCTTTAGTAGCGATAATATTTCCTCTAAACACCCCATCGATCATTGCGAGCGTCACCTCTATATCACCTTGCAGGCGAGCATGCTCGGTTACCACCAGGGTGCCCTGACATGAGATCTTGTCCTCAAACGCATCGTAAAAGCTTAACGCATCTTCGAACTTCAGGCTTTCATTCTCCAGATAGGCTGCGGGAATCGTCTCCGCTGGGGGCCGGTTCCGGAAGGTCTCAACTGCCTGTAGCCATTCGCCGAAGTGTGCGTCCGGAGCAAACGGATCGTCGTTAGACTGATCCAAAACCCCAGTCTCCTGGAAATCACTGGTTTCTGCGAGGGTGGTCATCGGTTTAGTGCTTAGATAAACTAAGAATAGCCCTTAAAAACCAACAAGCGTCTCAGTCGGAATCCCGATAACCTTAAATCATGGTACAAACACCGTCGAAAATAGCGCCGTCTTTTATTCCAATCGATCTGGTCCAGATGTTGCCCAAGATCTTTGCACCCGGCCCAAGTTCGACCCGCTCATGAGCGACGATGTCGCCATTTACAGTACCGCTAATGACGGCCACGGCCACGTCGACGTTGGCATCAACCCTGGCGAGCGTGTCGACAATCAGGGTTCCGGTCTTCGAATAGATAGTGCCGGCAATGTGACCATTCACCCGCACCATATCCCGGAAACTAATTTCGCCCGATAGTTCCGGCTGAGACGCGAATGCTGAATTGGATCTCTGCCGTACCCCTAAGCTTCCGTGATTGCCGCTGACTTGCCCGCCGAGAAGGCCATCGATAGCCAAAGTTCCCTTGCAATGCACTTCTCCAATAATGACGGGAGGTCGGGTCTGAAAACCGTTTGCGTCGTTGGGGACTGGAACAGGTCCCGGAGCTAAGGCTTTCGGGTTACTAGCCAGCTTGATAACGCTTTGGGCGGTTTGTGCTATCGGATTCGGCTCCATTCCTGACCGCACCTGATCGAGCGATCTGTCGATGAAGCAGCTTTTGCTGCCAGTTTCCGCTGTTTGACAGCCCTACTTAACTTTTAAGTTAACCGACGTCCCGTCTTGGACATCACTTCTTCTCCGGAGGAGCGATTCCGGAGGTTGAAATCGTGACCGACACTAATTTTTAGCTTTTATGCCGCAGGGGACGAATAACACTACTGAATTGGCTGGCACGTTAACACATCCGCACGCAAATGGACAAGCATTTCCGGTGCCCGGTACTGATACAGCTTGAAGCCGGTAGTCCAGACTTCAGCCTTTTGGCTGCGGTTTCTCATGCAAACCAAGTTTGAACTCTTAGCTCCATCAGCCCAGCATTCCCTCTAATGTAATGGACCGTCAGGTAATGCAAGATCTCCGTTTGTCTTTCTCAAAACAGACGTGGCATGCTGTGTTGCCGCGCCTTGTCCCGGGAATTGATTCTGAATAATGGCCGAAGACTACAAAACAAAAACTAGCCTGCTGCGTGGAATGGGCCAGGCTATCGCTGACTTTGGGATGATCAGCGATGGCGATCGCATTATGGTCTGTTTGTCCGGCGGCAAGGACAGCTACACCATGCTGGAGCTGTTGCTTGATCTTCAGCCGCGAGCTCCCGTGAGATTCGACCTTCTGGCCGTGAATCTGGATCAGAAGCAACCCGGGTTTCCCAGCAGCGTCTTACCCAACTACCTCGATAGCCGGGGGGTGCGATTTCGCATCATCGAGCGCGACACCTATTCAATTGTTAAGCGCCTGGTGCCCGAGGGTAAGACCTTCTGTTCAGTTTGCTCCCGTTTGCGGCGTGGAATTCTCTACAACCTGGCGGTCGAGGAAGGATGCAATAAGATCGCCCTGGGCCATCACGCTGATGACATCATCACAACTTTCTTACTCAACCTGTTCTTTGTCGGCTCACTTAAGGCCATGCCCCCGGTCCTCCGGTCAAATGATGGCCGCAATACCGTCATCCGTCCGCTCGCCTATTGTCGGGAAGCTGAGATAACAGCCTTTGCGGAGTCGATGCAGTTCCCCATAATTCCCTGCGATCTTTGCGGTTCGCAACCAAATCTAAAACGCGCTCGCATCAACAGATTGATTACCGATCTGGAGCAGGAAATCCCCAACATCCGCAGTTCCATGTTGACTGCACTGGGAAATGCGATCCCCTCTCATCTCCTGGATCACAAACTCTTCGACTTCAGACGACTGCAGGCGCCGACTGGTGATCTGGAAGCAGAGCTCGACCTCGCCGTCGGTCACACGGATGAAGGGTTGCAACCCGCGTTGGTTTCAATTATGTGAGAGCTGAGAGAGTCCGCAGATTACGCAGATTAAGAGAAGACTTAGCTTGAGACTTTGATCTTTGAGCGCCCCACGTGAATTTCATGATCGAAGCCAAATCAGAACCACCTGCGTAAGAGGCTGTGTGAAAACGTAGCGCGAACCTCTTCAGCCTGAAGGGCTGTCAGATAGTAGCCGGTGGTCGGAGCGTAGCGCAGACCACCGGAACGAACCGACCGTGAGCCACCCCGGAGGGGTGTCAGAAATTTCGCCCACCCTTTCTGGGTGGAAATCATTTGCTTATGATCCGGTGGTCTCCTCTGCGCTCCGACCACCGGCTACTATCTGAGAGCCCTTCAGGCTGGGAAACCACCCGCTGTAAGCGGGGAATCGATCCGAACCAGCGTTACTCACCGTCACAAAGGTTGCTTGGAAGCGAGTTAAAAGAAGACCAAGTACAAAGATCCAAAGTACTAACTCGTTTTTATTAGTTCCTGTAATCTGGGGACGGATTTCGTTCATCGCGGTAGATTTACGGCACCTTATAACCGTCGATGTATTTTTGTAGCCCTTCCTCTGAATTCTTGTGACGGTATTTATAGTAAGTGATCAGGTCCTTCATTAGCTGATCGGCCAGCGGCTGATATTGGGGCTTGCCGGTTGCCAAGGCTACCCCGCGCGCATAGTGCTCAATCACAATGTCCAATAGTGTATTTGCCTTTTGCAGCATCTCATCTTTGGACTTGCCTGAGGGCAGCCCCGCGACAGTTTGGGCCAATGACTGGTATTCATTGTTGCTGATGCTTCCGAGCAGAGCCTGGTTAAAAGGATCAGCAGGATTCAGCTTGGCGGCTTTCTCCAGATAGGGCCGTGCTTCGCTGGGCTTCTGTTCTATCAGGGAGATCACGCCCATTTGCTGATAGAGCGTAGGCAGCATGGCTTTTTCCTTAAGCCAGGTCGCATCATCCAGCTCGGCAGGTTTCTTGTCCGCTTCGAGCATCTCAATTGCCTTCACCCCGTAGTCCCGACTCGCTTTCATATGCTTTGGGTTCCCGGTGCGGGCTAGTTCCGCTCCTGAAATCGTTAGCATCACGCGCACCTGTACGTCCTCCGCGTTGTTTGCCAAATACGGGGCGGCCGTGTCGAACGCCTCATCCAATCGGTTAAGCATGACATAGGCATCGATCAATGCCGGCTTCACTAAGTTTGCTTCGGTTGGATGCGTAAAGAGGGCAAGGTATCTCTGCGCCGCCGTGGCCCTTTGGCCCGGATCTGTTACTCCAAAGACCTGGCTCACCATGTATCCGGCCAACTGAGGGCGCGCCTTACTTGCCGCATACTTTTTGACAAAAGCTTCGGCCCCGATGAATTTAGCATTGAGGTCCTTGGCTGCCTCAATGTCTTTAACAGCTTTGGCTTCCGCTTCCGGAACTTTGATTATCGGATTCTTGTCCTGGAGCGTTTTCCCGCCGGCCGTTACCAAAGAATGGAAAACCAGAACGAGCGAACATAACAGGATGGCACGTGAAAGGAGCGATCGCGTTTTCATATTTCCGCCTTTGTTGGAATTGTATTGGGGAATTCCGAGGCCCAGATAATGCTTCAGGAGCGCGGGTTTGGGCAAGTATCCAAAGCAGGAAATTTGCGGAGCTAACCGCCAGACACCAAGAACGCAAAATAAAAGTGAGAAGTCCTGATCTGGAGATGACTTGGCGGTCTTGGCGTCTCGGCGTCTCGGCGATTCACTCAGCGGTTTTCCTGGGTCCCCAGACAGTCCGATTGAGGTACCCGTCGATAGCGATGGGTTACCGGCCGGCGCCGACCGATGCCGATTGCATTTCGCGAGATGATCAATGTAGGTGGCAACTGGCGGCGTTTGAATTCGTTGGCTGGAGATTCCACCCGGTTCAAAATGTCGTAGACCATGACCGGATCATTCCCAGCCGCGATAATTTCTTCCGGAGTCGCTTTCTGCTCGAAGTACATCTGAAGAATCGGATCCAGCTTGTCGTAAGGAGGCAGTGACTGATCGTCAAACTGGTCAGGTGCAAGTTCCGCCGACGGTCTTTTGTCGATGATAGCCGCGGGGATAATCTCACTGGCGGCGTTGAGATAACGCGCGAGTGCGTAAACTTCAGTTTTCAACACATCGCCAATCACCGCCAGGCCGCCGTTAGTGTCGCCGTACAGCGTGCAATAGCCCAAAGCCAGTTCCGATTTATTTCCCGTCGAAAGCAGCAATCTCCCTTCGTCGTTGGAAATCGTCATGAGAATATTTCCGCGCAGACGTGACTGGAGATTCTCGGCGGCGTGTGAACTGCTCCCGGCCGCGGGCGGTTGCAGTTGGAGCTGCTTAAGCAGCACCTCGAAGGCCTCGGAGATTGGATGCTCGATCACTTTCATTCCCAACCGTTGGCCCAGCACCACCGAATCGTCAATGCTCGAACGCGACGAATAAGGCGACGGCATCATCACCGACAAAACATTTTCAGCACCCAGTGCTTCGCAAGCCAGAGCGGCGACGACGGCAGAGTCGATGCCCCCGGACAAACCCAACACGGCTTTGGTGAACCGGTTCTTGCGCGCATAGTCGCGGATCCCAAGTACGAGTGCGCTGCGGATGGTTTCTATGTCATCACCCGGGAGACAGCGTTCGTCGGCCACCCCGCAGTCAAGATCTACGGTGCCGAAAAATTCCTGAAACGGCGGTGCTTGCAAAACTATCTTCCCCGAACAATCGGAGACGATGCTCGCGCCGTCGAAGACAATACCATCGTTGCCGCCCACCAGATTGACGAAGACAATGGGAATGTTTGCCATCTTCGCGCGATGGGAAACCATCGAACATCGCTGGCCCATCTTGCCCTTATTGAAAGGCGACGCATTGATCGAGATCAATAGTTCGGACCCCATTGCTATTAGTTCATCGGCCGGATCCTGACCGTAGAGTCGCTCTTTCCAGAAGGTCTTGTCGTTCCAGAAGTCTTCGCAAACCGCTACTCCCATTTTGCAATCACCGATGGTAAACAGGCGACGTTCGCGCGAGGGTTCGAAGTAACGCGGGTCATCAAAGACATCGTATTCCGGCAGCAGCGTCTTGTCGGCGAACCCAATTAACTTACGATCGCGAATAATTGCCGCAGAGTTATAGAGCTTGCGGCCGGTTGGCTGATCAGTGGGCCGGACGGTGCCAACGACGGCCGTGATTCCTGCGGTGGCGGCAGTAATCTGTTCCAGTGGACCAAGCACGCAACTGACTACATCGCGATCGAGGAACCAATCAAACGAGGTGTATCCCTGAATACATGTCTCGGGCAGGACGACAATATCCGCCCGGTCCTGCTTCGCCTTCTCGATCGCGCGAATGATGGATGCCGTGTTTCCCTGGTAGTCGCCGTTAGTGGTGTTTATCTGGCCAATTGTGACGCGCATTTTGTTTGTGATGCGATCTTAGACCTTCACTCTGGAAACGCGCAAACGCATCCACCGGAGAGTGCCCTAACTTAACTCACACAGCCCAGTCTGCCTGAACTGCCGTTTGTCTTTGCCCCGAAGTGGCTACGCCTCGAAGCCCAGGGTTGTCGCTTCGGCTACCCTGGGAAAGAAGGTAATCCACGACGTTACTACCGCAACGCGGTTGCGGCTGCAGTCTTGCGGCACTGACGCAACCGCCTTGCGGTTGATAAATATCTTGCTTAGTTCCCAGGGTAGCCGAAGCGTCAACCCTGGGCTTTGAGCCGCAGCCCCTTCGGGGCAAAGGCAAACCGTAGTTCTTGCAGTCCTCTTATGTGTCAAGTATGTGATTGCCCAAATTGGACCCTACCGGAGTGACGCTGGGTTGAGAGGTGCGCTCGGTCTACGTTATAGTTCTGGGAACGCGGAGGGGTCGCATAATTGGTAGTGCAGCGGTCTTGAAAACCGCCGACCGAAAGGTCATGCAGGTTCGAGTCCTGTCCCCTCCGCCACTCTTTCCACAAATTACGCGCCTACTCAGATCTTACGATAGCAATAGCATCAGGTCCTCACCGGTAATATTCCTGATCAGGCTATTATCCGCATTGATGATGGCGTCAGCTAACTCTCGTTTGGTTGCCTGCAAGGCCAGCACTTTCTCCTCTACAGTGTCGCGAGTGATCAGTCGATAGGCAAAGACCCGCTGAGCTTGTCCAATGCGGTGAGCGCGATCGATTGCCTGCGCCTCAACCGCCGGATTCCACCAGGGATCCAGCAGAAATACATATTCCGCGGCAGTGAGATTCAACCCCTGGCCGCCCGCCTTCAAGCTGATTAAGAACAGTTTGCACTTCGGGTCATTCTGGAATCGCTCGACCGCCAGATCACGGCGGCGAGTCTTGCCATCAAGGTATTCATAGTCAATACCCTCGAGATCGAGACGCGCGCGCACGATCGACAGAAAGCTGGTGAATTGCGAGAAGACCAGCGCCTTGTGCCCTTCTTCAGTGACCTCGCTCAGCTGCGGCATCAGCACGTCCAGCTTCGCGCTCGGTTGGTCATCCAGGCCACCGGTAACCAGGGACGGATGACAAGCGGTCTGACGCAGCCGGAGCAGGGCTTCAAGTATCTGGATCTTGGCCCGCTTAATGCCCACGCGTTCCACCTGTTCCCGGAGCGAGGCGCGGTAGTAGTCACGCAGTTCGTCATACTGCTTTCGCTGAGCACCTTCCATTTCGCAATAGATGGTCTGCTCGAGCTTTTCGGGCAACTCCTTCGCGACTTGTTGCTTCGTGCGTCGCAAAAGAAATGGACGAAGCGCCCGCGCCAGCAGGGTGCGCGTCTGCTCATCAGGAGCCCTGGCCCCGCTCGTAGACAATTGGAAAACACCTGCCGCACCGAGCATGCCCGGATTGAGAAACTCGAAGAGACTCCACAACTCCCCCAGATGATTCTCAACTGGAGTCCCGCTGAGCGCGAGCCGGTGTTTCCCCTTCAAAAGACGCGCCGCCTTGGCTGCCTCGGTCCGTGCGTTCTTGATCGCCTGGGCCTCGTCAAGGATCACAAAGTCAAACTCAACCTCCTGGAAATGCACGGCATCGCGACGCAGTGTTCCGTAAGTGGTAATGATCAGATCGTAGGCCTGGAAATGCTCGGTGCTTTTCTTTCGGTCCATTCCTGTATGGGTCAACACGCGCAACCCGGGAGTGAATCGCGCCGCTTCCTGCTGCCAGTTGAAGACGAGCGAGCGGGGTACAACTACGATCGATGGGCGGGACGAACCCGAGTCCAAAGTCCAAGGTCCAGGGTCCAAGGTCCGCGTAGGCTTAGCTGACTTTGGACTTTGGACATTAGACTTTGGACTCGTATGAGGACTCGGCTTACGCGACTCGAGTAAGGCCAGGACCTGGACCGTCTTTCCCAATCCCATGTCGTCCGCCAGACAGCCACCGAAACCGAAACTCTGCAGAAACTTGAACCAACCCAAGGCTTCCCGTTGATAGTCTCGGAGCGTCCCAACAAATCCGGGCGGCTCCGCGATAGCTTCAATGCCCTTGAAGTTGTGCCACTCTTCGCGGACTCGCGCGAACGTCTCATCGAAAGTAATCTCTGGCTGGGCCGCAAGCAGCGCGTCAAGAATGCCGGCCTGCGTCGGTTTGAAGCGCAAATGATCTCCGTCGGCGACTCCCAGCGAAGTTAACAAGCCAAACTGCTGTAACCACTCTTCGGGCATAAGGCCAAAACTTCCGTCGCCGAGCACGATCATCGACTCGCCGCGCTTCAAGGCGCTCAGAAGCGCCGGAAGTTTTGCCTCCAACCCATCGCCAAAATCGACTGAGCCATGCAATTCAAACCAGTCGACACCTGAGCTTACTGACAGACTCGACGAGCCCGGATTGCGATAGAGTCTGCCTTCAGCCTCGACTCGCCAACCCTTCCCCAGCAGGGTCTTAACTGCTCGCGGCAGATTCTTTGATGACAAGTGAAGTTTCTGGATGTCGTTGTAGTCTCTGGTGCGTCGAAAACCGAGTGGTTTCAGCAACTGAATCGCGCCTTCTTCCGCTTCGGGATCACGCTCGACAAACCGGCGAAGGTCGCGATCATAAAGCCCCTCGCGCAAATCCGAAGAACTGATCGACACGCCCTGGTAATCGAAGAAAAGATCAACCTCGAGCTTTGACTGCGAGGAGTAAGCATATTTAGATTTACGCACAATCAAATGTGGGGTGGGCAGCAAGCGAAGACGCTCGAACTGCAACTCTTCCGGCAAGTCCAGCCGGGGAGGCGTAGGCAACTCAAGCAAGTGCGCGACGAGGTCATGTGAGTCGGCTGCAGGAATCCTGAATTCTCCGGACTTGCGCAAGGCGTCGGTCCAGACGCGAGCACCATGCGAATCAAACCGGGCGGCCCGGAAATCGGGTCCGATCACGATAGCTTGCGTCGTCAGAATTGCCGCCGCGACTTCCATCTCTTCTGAACTGCGACGCAGAACTCCCCGGAGCGCGTACTCGTTAGTGGCTTCGTCCAATCGCAGATCCAGCCAAAACGTCCACGAACCTTCGGCGTCCCACCTAATGACCTGCATCTCGCCATTCTTGTCCCACGAACGCCATATGCAACGTCCCGTGGCGCACATCAGCGGCATTACCACTTGCTGCAAGGGACTGGAAAGAGCGAAGCGATTGGAAACTGAAAAGGCGCCATAATCATAGCCGGGCCAATAGCCATCTCTCGCGCCGGAGAGCATCGCAAGTATCTGCTGGTCTGCGGGATCTCTCAGAGTCGAGACTGCGCTGGTGGGAATACGTTGCGATTTGATCTTGCCCCATTCGCCCTTCATGGTGCGCTCGCGGTAGCCAATCTCCACCGAGAGTTTGCCACTGCTGCGGGAGGTGACCGGATCGATGAGGTATAAGATTTCGCGGCCGGAAGACCAGTCCTCCAACTCCGCTACAGGATTAGCGCGTACGGTGTTTGTAATAAGCGAAAGCTGTCGCCGCCAGACAGGCTCAGGTTCTTGTGGATGCTTGACCTGACCCACCGCGGCCTGCTCATCTAATTGGGATGGCTCCGTTGACCGTAAGCGATTGGTCCTGGCATCGTGACCGTTGTTAGCGACTACCCGCTGGATATCAGCATCCTTGCGCAACTCTGCGAATGCCGCAAAGTCAAGAACCAGGCTCATCGGCGTGACTTGATCCGCGTCCCTCAGGTACTGCCGGCTGTCAGCTGCCAACATCGTGGCCCAAATGTGTTTGCATTTCTCGCCTTTTTCGAAATACGGACACGTGCAAGCCACGTTAAGGGATGCCCGCCCGAGCTGCAATCTAACCAGATAGACTTCGCTTCCCTTTACCCGAGCGTCAACGTGTGATTCAGAGTGTTCGAGAATTTCAACCGCGTTGGTGCGAAAATAGGCGAAGCCCCGATCGCGTATTTTGCCTATAAACTCCTGCGAGAGCCTTCCTTTTAGTGACATTCGATCTTTCCCGAGCGGATTTTTCTCCAGTTGAATTTAGAGGAGATGGTAATTGCTCGGGCATTACTTGTCACTCCGGCACAATTCGTTTGGTAGTTGCCACACTTAGGAATCTCTGTGCCTTCGCTGTGTGCTCTGTGTCTCCGTGGTGGAAAAACGGCCCGAAAACAGTCCCCACAGAGAAACTGAGCACACAGAGGAGGCACCGAGAAGAACTTAAGTTAGGGCATCGTTCTTTTAAGATGTTTAGAACTACGTTCGTTTAGAGGTGGGCACCGCCCACCGGTGCGGCGCGGCAGTAGCCCGACCGTTAGGGAGGGCTTCCTCGCGGCTGGAAGAACAAAATTTATGGGCACTCAGGATTCGACTCCTGGTGCCCATTCTTGTGTGATTGCGGACGGTGGGAAGCCCTCCCTAACGGTCGGGCTACCGGCCCCGGCGCGTTCGCGCCGGAATTAGGCGTGCCGCACTTAGGAGTGCAGCCAGAAAGCGCTTTCCGCAAACTGGTCACCCTTCCACCAATTAGGTCCCCCCGTGCCAAAGCGGAAGTTATGTCTGCCCGCCTGGCTTTGGAGTGGGGCGATCACTTCACCGGCTGCATTCCGCTTGGCACGTTGGTCATCGGTTTCAGGAACAACTGCAACGATGTGGCCTGAGCGCCCCTCAAGTTTGCGTCTCGCGACGATGATGCCGATGGCTCCCTGGTTGACCTCCAACTGCAACTTACTCAGAGTCCCAGTTTGTCTCCAGCCGAAGCGCATTCCAAAATCGCGCAGCCAGCGGAAAAGATCGTTGGCCCTTTGTTCATCGATTGTATTGCCAAGCAACGGCTCGACGGACTTGCCCTGGGCCAGCTTCTCAATGGCCGCCGCCGACCACCAAACTCTCGGCAGATAAACTCCGGCCAGGTGGCAATAGTCGTGAGCGTAGATGTTACAGAAGGTCGCGTTGGGAATTGGTTGATAACGCTTGTGGGCCGGTTTGTCTACCGCCAGAAAATTAATAATCGCGGCAAGTTCCGTCCGGAGTTCCTCAGGAGTGGTTCCTTTGCGCCCGGGACTTCCGGCTTCATTGAGTGAATGAGCCGTGGCCGGGCTCGTACGTTTGGTTACGGTACCCGCTTTCCGCGGCATGGTGACCGCCACTATGCCGGTGGCCGGCGGCTCTGTAGCCGGGACCAACACCGGAACCTCATCAACTCCGGGCGCCGGCTTGAGAAACTCAGCCGCGGCAAAACCTTCAAAATGAGCCCCTAATAAACTCGTCTCGACTTCGAGGAAGCCGTTGACCTTTTTGTTCGAAACAGCTTGAACGATGTGGCCGTCAGGGAGGCGGGCTATGACGTTGCCCTTAGGATTGCTCGGGTCGATTTTTGGCTCGCTGCGCAGACGAAGCTGAGTCTCTTTAACGTCCACCTTGAAGCGGCGACCGGCCGCTTCCACCGGCGTCGGCTCCGGCAGGCTCGCATTTCCCGCTTCAGGTTCAGACAAAACCGCGGGAGTACCTCCCTCCACTGCAACTGTTTTGGAGAGGCGGATGAATTCAAAAATCTGCTCCCCGTAAAACCTTCCGCCCGGCGGTCTATGTCCTTGTTTGAGGCCCCTGCTCGCTCGGAAGTTACCCGTACCGACGTTATAGGCGATGGCCACCAGCGCCATTTCCAGATCTGTCAGCGACGTCTTTCCGCCGAAACCAATTCCCTTTTGCGCGTGTTTCAATTCGCCGAGAGCCTTCTGCAAAGAGGCGTCGAAGTCTGCATAACGCTTCTCGAGAAAATACTCAGGCTCATCTTTGAAAAACTGAAGGTCGAATTGAAAGATGCCAAAGCCATGGCAGAACTTGTTTGGCCTGGAGGCCGCGCCTCGATAACTACTGACAAAAGCTGCCATGTCGACCAGGGCCTGCCGCGCGATGTCGAACATTTCTTTACCCTTTGGTTTAGCCACCAACTCAGCCTTGGTTCTGGGAAACACCGAACGACCTTTGTCGGCGTCGAGTGTGTCGCCAACACACAACTCCAGAATCCTCTCAAGACTTAGATCTTTCTTGCGCAAAATTGGCCAAACCTCGCCAGTCTCCTGGCAGGCCAAAGCCGTGAGCAGATCAAGGGTGAAGGGGGAGCCGGCAATTGCGGATTCGATCCTGGTATGAAAGTTCTTCTTAAACCACCTCATGTCTTCAGTGTTAGGCATTTTGATTTCTCCTTGAGGGTGTGATCATGATGTAAGTGAATGAGAGTTCGCTTAGCTCGCTTTTAGAGACACAGACGATGATTCCCTCACGGGATACTTGCTTGAGAACTAGTCACGCCATGGACCGAGCGCGCCCAGCGTGAGCTTGAACTGGCGTACGAACTCCAACTTCTAACTCTCTATTATGGTATGGCGTCTCCGGAAAAAAGATTTCACCGGCGCTATTTTCCGGAAGTGCTCCGTTAATGTTGCTGATTGAGAAAGGCCGATTGCCTGCCAAACCACCGCGAGGCAATGCCAGTCGATACCACCAAGCGGTAGAGCGTGTTGTGAAAACCATTGTAGGGGTGGCACTCCGTGGCCACCCCTCGTTGGGCGTCCACTCAATCTTCGAAGCATCATTGTAGGGGCGGCACTCCGTGGCCAACCCGCGGTTCGCATGCGTTATGATTCGTGGTTGAACGGCAGCGCAACAAGGGGCGGCCACGGAGTGCCGCCCCTACAATGATGCTTCGAAGATTGAGTGGACGCCCAACGAGGGGTGGCCACGGAGTGCCACCCC
>JANNJZ010000331.1:0-3685 GCA_031396065.1 Pyrinomonadaceae bacterium
TCGGCAGTGCCATGAATGATCTGTCGCTGGAGATTCGAAGCCTCAACCACATCGAAGTCTACAATGCCCAGCCGACCGAGGCCCGCGGCCGCCAAATACATGCCCGTGGGAGCTCCCAGACCGCCCGTCCCAATCATGAGCACGCTGGCAGCCTTCAACTTCCGCTGGCCTTCGAGCCCCACTTCCGGCAGCGACAAATGGCGGCCATAGCGCGCGATCTCTTCATTGGAGAGCGACGGCAAAGCACGAGGGCTTTCGGTTTCCGTAGTCGAGCCACCGGCAATGGAAGGCACAATCATCATGGTATCGCCGGCTTTGACCGGCGTGTCAGCTCCTGACTGATGCCGGATGTCTTCGTCGTTGACGTAGACGTTGACGAAACTGCGGAGAGAATTCTGGTCAGTATAGAGATGCCGGCGCAACTCCGCATGGACCACGGTCAGATGGTCCAAAGCCTCACCCGCGGTAGTGGCTTCAACCTCAATCCGAGCACTGCCGCCGGTAAACTGGCGCAGGGCCGTGGGAATTGTAATCGTAACGGGCATATTAAGTTCCTTTCACTTTTTCCGACAAACAAGCTACGGCAGTTTTTCCATCTCTTTTGCCATATAGAACATCACTCCCGTACATAAATCATAGACAATCGGCCCTTCATCTAAGGGAACGGTAATATCAGGATGAGCATAAGCGTTTCTATCGGTGCGGATTTCAGCCAAGCGATTTGTGATGGCCTTCGGCGCGCCTTCTTTTGCTAAATGGTCGTTATAAATATTCCAATCCCGCTTTGCGAAAGCCCATGGTTTTCTAGCAAGCTTTTCGTAGTAAGCGAGCATCAGCGCTTCTGTTGCTCTGCAGATATGGAATGCACATGCGGTGGGTCGCTCAAAAGCAAGACATCTTCCCGCTTCCTGTAAATCTTGGATAGTCTTCTGCGGCATTACTGCTAGTAAGTTCGCAGGAAACTTGGCTTCCGGCCTTTCGATCAAAGCGCGCGTGCTATAAAGCCCCTTCGCCGTCACAGTAAACACATCTAATTGTTTACAGTCGCGCGTAAATGCTTCCTCAAACCCTTTCAGTTCTGTCTGAAATCGCCAGATAGTCTTACTTTCCACTGCCGCATCTTTTGCGTTTCTGGCCTGCAGCGCCGCGGCCAAATTCAAGAACAAGCCGTGAATAGTCGTTCGAAGCGTTATTGCCGCGGCTCTTGAGTCAGGCATCTCCATGCCCTCAGTTTCCGTCAGAAAGTCCTTCAGCCATAATTCAGGGCCGCTCAACAACCTCACCGCCTCTACCAAATTAGAACTAGAAGCTAATTCTAAGAAGTTCATGCCCACGAAGGACTTACCCAAGTGGTAAAAGATAGCAAGGTCAGTTTCTTTCATATCGCTCCGTTTAAAAAGCTAACGAACCAACTCCCGCAGAATTCGGCCAGCCTCTCGTTATCTTGTTTAGTCAATATATCTCTCGCCGCCGTCGCAAAGTATCGTCACCACAACGGATCCTTCCGGTAGCGTCCGGGCCAATCGCAGCGCCGCAAACACATTCGCACCAGAACTGGTACCAACCAGCAAACCCTCTTCCAGCGCCAGTCGACGCACCATCTCCTGCGCATCTTCGGTCGCGACCTCGACGTTCTCATCAGCCAGACCGGCGTCATAGATACCGGGCACCTTAGCCGTGGCCATATGTTTCAACCCCTCGAGCCCGTGAAAAGGTGAGTCAGGCTGCATCGATATGGCTCGGATTGAGGGGTTCAACTCCTTCAGTCGTCGACTAGTTCCCACAAAGCTGCCCGACGTTCCCAGGCCGGTAATGAAATGCGTGATTCGTCCTTTTGTCTGTTCCCAGATTTCCGGGGCCGTGCTGTCGTAGTGGGCGCGCCAATTTGCCGAATTGTTGTACTGGTCAGGATAGAAATACTTTCCCGGCTCGTTCTCAAACATCTGCCGGGCCAACAGCTGTGCGCCATCCGTCGCCAGGAGCGGATCGGTTTCAATCAACTCGACCCCAAACCGGCGCAGGATTTGTTTCCGCTGGGCGCCGGCATTCTTAGGGATACAGATAGTAACCGGATAGGAACGCGCCGCGGCGATCATCGCATAAGCGATCCCGGTGTTGCCGCTGGTTGCATCCAGGATTGTCATTCCGGGCCGCAGCCTGCCGGTTCGTTCGCCTTCAAGGATCATGGCGAGGGCTGGTCGGTCTTTTACTGAGCCGCCAGGATTCAAGTACTCAGCTTTCCCGAGCACTGACACGGACAAGCCGCTGGTTATCCGGCGAAGGCGAATCAGCGGAGTGTTGCCGATGTTCGACTCGATCGTGTCGCGTGATCTGGAGCCAATCGATTTTTCCAGCAGGATGGTTGCCATATCAGCTCATAAACCCAGTTAACCGACGAGCGATGAACCGGTCGAAAAAGCGCTTTGTCTTTCTCTGTGCCTCCTCAGTGGAACTCTGTGCCTCTGTGGTGGCCTTCTTCCAGCCTAAGTCCACCACAGAGAGACACCGAAAACTACAGAGGTTTTCGTTTGCCGAAAGGCGCGGGCTAATTCATATTCGACGTTGCCAGTCCACGACACTTGATCAGACGTCCTGAAGTGTGTCGGACCTTAAAAACTAAAGCCGGTCGCAAACTATATTCGCGACCGGCTCTCAAAAGCTCTTGCTGCGCCTGGCTACTAAGTTGGATCCCCTTCACGCTGCAGAAGCTCTGTCCGATCGCGTCCTGTACAACAGGAGCAACAGAAACAACAACAGCAGTGATGGTACCAAGCGTTATTCATGATTTATGTCGGCAGCGAAACTATGGCAAGTCCGGGAAATTCTGTCAAGCCAACCAAACTCGGTAGTGCTCCGTTAGTGTGTTGCTAAGGAAGACACAGTGCATGCAATGAGGTCAGTACCACCTCGCGGTAGAGACTGTGTGGAAAACTCCTGGTTCTCAGCGCCAAGGGCGCGGAATGTGATAGCCCAGGGCAACGCCCTGGGTAAGGTCATAACAATCCGGAAGCGCTGAAGGCGCGAAATAACAAGTCTCGACTGAAAATCCTCGGGATTCCACTAAGTCCCCCATCATTTCGCGCCTTCAGCGCTGGGAATCTTTATGGAGTCTACCTGGGCCGATGGCCCAGGCTGTCACATTTCGCGCCTTTGGCGCTACGAACCCACAGTTTCCACACAGCCTCGGTAGCGGGTAGGTCGCACATTTGTACTCCGGCCCAGCGCGAGATTTATGAGCAGCTAAAAATTATCAATTATGCAAAATCCTCCCTAAAGGGTAGATTGCTGACGCCCGCAGCTCACCACTCGTGTCAGCAGTTCAGTATGGTCGAGCTCCATCGGGCCACTGGGCTATGTGTGCCCAGGTTCAGCATGAAGAATTCAACTAAACAAGCTGAGTCGTTGGCAATGTCTGTCACGACAACTCGTGCCTTAGCAAGCTTCCAGCGCGCCGGTCGAAGTCTGTCAACCGTAACCGTGCTGATTTCCATTTCGCTACTCGTAACAAAGGACAGCACATAGTGGCCTGTTGCTGACACTTGGAACTTTTGCACAGGCCATCAACGAACAGGTTGATGGCTTTCTTGCATTCTGGATAAAGCAGTTCTGAGTACTAAGTCCTGAGTCCTGAGTAGGCAAACCAACTGTCTGCACTACATGGAACTCAGGACTCAGGACTCAGGAC
>JANNJZ010000421.1:0-4276 GCA_031396065.1 Pyrinomonadaceae bacterium
TGCCCAGTCTCAGTTTGCATGCGCTAGTGTTTGTCTTTGCCCCGAAGGGGCTACGACTCAAAGCCCAGGGTTGCCGCTTCGGCTACCCTGGGAGGTCAAGGAAGAGAATTTTCAACCGCAAAGCGGTTGCGTCAGGATTGCCTTCCCAGGGTAGCCGAAGCGGCAACCCTGGGCTTCGAGGCGTAGCCCCTTCGGGGCAAAGACAAACACTAGCGCATGCAAACTGAGACTGGGCAAGTATGTCATTGCCAAAAATTAGGACACTATCGAGCGCAACGCGGGATAGAGCATTCGAAACGTTTCATACCTATCATTCATGAGTGCAACTGCACTAACATCCGGCTCGACCTCTCCGGCAACGCGGACGACTTCAGCACAAGCTTCGTCAACTGATCGCCAGACCTGAGTGCCGACGCCTGCAAGCACTGCCGCACCATAAGCCGCGCCTTCCTCCGCTGCTACCACCTGAACTGCACGCCCGTAAACGTCAGCCTGTATCTGTCGCCACAGTTGGGATCGGGCGCCTCCGCCACCCAGCCGAATAGTTTCAACCGGCACCTTCATCTCCGCAAAGATAGTCAAAGTATCACGCAATGAAAATGCGACGCCTTCCAGAATGGCGCGGACGAAATGAGCGCGGGTGTGATTTGCGGTGAGACCGACGAGGGCGGCCCGCGCCAGCGGATCAAGATGGGGCGTACGCTCGCCCATCAGGTAGGGGGCCCAAATGACGCCGTCTGCACCCGCAGGCGCGCTCGCCGCTTCCGCGCACAACAGCTCATAAGGGTCCACCTCGGATTGATCAATTTCTTTATCAGCGCCTGTCGTCGGGAGCGAGGATGACAAGCCAAACGTATCTCGGAACCACCGCAATGAGAGTCCCGCGGCTTGCGTAACGCCCATGACGTGCCAACGATTCGGTATCGCATGACAAAACGTATGCACCCGCCCATGCTTATCAAATGCCGGCCGATCAGTGGCTGCGAAGACAACGCCCGAGGTACCGATGGTTGCACTTACCACGCCCGACTCAACGATTCCCATGCCCACCGCCCCCGCCGCTTGATCGCCCGCTCCGGCCACTACCGGTGTTCCTTCGCGCAGTCCGGTTGCAGTTGCACCGGCCCTGGATATTCTTCCGCACACTTCCGGCGATTCCCAAACTACCGGCAGAATCCCTTCGTCAATCCCAAACGCGGAGAGCATTTCCTCCGACCACTGGCGATTAACCACATCGAACAAAAGCGTTCCCGAAGCATCTGCCACGTCGGTAGCGAGCTCGCCAGTCAATTGAAGTCGCACATAATCCTTCGGCAAAAGGACGGAGCGCACCTCGCGCCAAAGCTCCGGCTCATGCTCGCGAACCCACAACATCTTCGGCAACGTGAAGCCAACGAGGGCCGGATTAGCAACCAGTTCAATCAACCGCTCCGCGCCGATCCGTTCGGTAATGGCGCTACACTGTTTACTGGTGCGCCCGTCACACCAGATGATCGCTGGACGCAAGACTTCTCCGCGCGCGTCGAGTAGCGTGGCGCCATGCATTTGCCCGGACAGACCAACGCAGGCGATTTCTTCGGCATTGATACCCTCTGATAACACAGCTCGGACTGCCCGCTGCGTCGCCTGCCACCAGTCACCAGGCACCTGTTCGGCCCAGCCCGTCTGCGGCGAAGCGAAGACCGCGTGTTCGGCGGTTGCCGAAGCGACGACGTGTCCACGTTCGTCGATGACGATCGCGCGGGTGCCGCCGGTGCCTACGTCTATGCCGAGGAGGTTCATCCAAAACTGCCTTTGGAATTCTTTACCTTTATGTACCCGAAAGCCCCGCTGCCTGGCGAAGAACCGGAGAAGACTGCGCAGCTACTCCCGGAAAGCCCTTCATACTCACGGGCGATGGCGAGGACGTTCGCTTCAGCATTGCGACGGCCCAGAACTGCAACCGTCCCGCCGCTGCCCCCGCCGGTAATCTTCGCTCCATATAGACCATGTGCAGACCCAGCCCGTTTGACCAACCCCACCAGCAAGTCGGTACCTTTCGATCCCAGGCCGCAGGCTGAGTAGCTAGAATGCGACTCATACATTAACTCTCCCAACAACTCCCTGCGTCTCTCATTCGCCGGTGCGTGCAACAACTCGGCAAAGGCTCTCACGCGGAAGCTCTCATTGATTGCGTGCGCCGTAGGTTGTCGCACGCCATACATGCGCTCGGGTTCAACTCGCGTTACGGGGTCGGTAGTTCCCTGGTAGGTTCGGAGAAATTCGGCGCCGGTCATCCGCTCAGGCAGCTTTGCGGCGTAATGTTGCTCAAAGTCGGAAGGGGTCAGATTCGCGAGATAGCCGTGCCACTTTTCATCCACGATCTTCAAGGTTTGGCTGGCAGGATCCGTTGGCACAACCTCCAAACCCGTCTGCTCCGCAATCATTCGATAACCCATGAACGCGCCCGTTCTCACTGACCCGTAGTCTCCCGCACCCACTGAATGTCGCACCCCGGAGTCCAGACCCCAAACACCCAGATCATCCGGTAACGCAATGCTGGCCTGCAGCTCGGCTGGCTGGCAAAGCAAGGCCAGAAGGCGATCCGATTCCCCACATGCGGCCGCCATTTGATCCATTACCCCACAAGGAGCGCCAACCACTTCGTTCTCGACTATCTGACATAGCAAAGCGATCTCGCGTGCTTCGAGGTTAAGATTAAACGCCGCCGCCACAGCCGACATCACCGCCACTTCAATTGCCGCCGATGAGCTCACGCCTTTGCCTTCAGGGACGCGCGAAGCAATCAACAAACGTGCGCCTTGTTCGAATCGCACGCCACGCTCGCGCATCAGGACCAGAAAGACGCCGGCCACATAAGCGGCCCAGTGGTTACGCCCTTCAGCGCGGAACCTCCCGCGTGCGACTTCGTATTCGATGACCTCTCCATTGTGCTCAAAATCGGCTAGCTGCATCGTGTAGGAGACCTCACGAGTCGCATCCTCGGTGAGACTGACAATCCTCAGTGTGCGACTGGGGTCCAACTGCAACGCCACCAGGGTCGCTTCCGCAATCGGCAGTTGCAGCACGAGCGAGCCCGAGTAATCCGCGATACCGCCCATAACATCAAGTCGTCCGGGGGCCCGAGTAATGACAAGTTCCTCGTTATTATCAAAGAGCGTTCGGGCTTCGGGTGTGGAGTTACTGGGCAACGAGTCGAGCGTCATCAGAAATGCGTGCACGTCTGCCAGATCATGCGTTGTCCCGTGAACGATCCGGTATGTGGCTCGACCATCCTTAACCTCCATTGCCTTCCCCCGCATCCTCGACTAATGCATGACCCAATAAGCCACGCCGGGTCAGGGCATCCTTCAACAGTGGTTCAATCTCACTTTGAATTGCGCTGTTGGCATAGCCGGCCCACGCTACATCGAACTCAGTAGTGAGCGGAGCGGCCAACCGTCCGCCATGGGCATTGGTGACGATAACGCCGAGCTCGCGGGCAATGAGCTCGGTGCAAAGATCGTAGGGATGACAACAGATTCCCAGCGCGAATCCGCGCCGCTGCATCAAGGGTTGCATCAGGGGACGCAAATCAGCGACGAATCGATCATGCCCGGCCATCAATTCATAAAGTTGACCGCCAGATGAGAGATACTGGTCTTCAAAACAATGCGCCTTGCCTGGTTCGACATCGCCAAGCGCGCCGCGGACGATCTCATCGTCAATTGCAGCGAGTTCATCCCGCGCGCCAGGAAAGAAGCGTGAAATCATGGCAAAGCCGTGACGAATGGTGCGCGCCCGCGAGGGCTCTAACGTTAGAGCCTGAGTCTCTCCGGTTAGCCGGTTGAAACGGTTGGCGTGCGCGCCGCGTCCGCTGATGGCCCAGAGAGCGTCGCTGAGATGTTGCTTAACCAGAGGAATTTCAGTTTGAACCGCAAGTTCGATGTCCTGCAAATTCGTTTTGGTCCCGCGGTTCCGCGCCACTCCGGTTAGAATCCAGGCACTGCGTTTCTGATACATCAAACCGCGGGTACCGTCTATTGGGTCAACGATAATGCGCCAGGCGGCGTCGGCTTCGATCGTTCCGCGCGGCAAGACAATCCGGCCGTCCTTGATTCCCTCCGCAATCAAGACTAAAGATGTCTGCGACGCCACTTCCTTTTCAAAGATTTCAACGAGTAGATCTTCACTGACACGGTCGACCGCATAAATGGTGTCCCCCGGGTCACTATCATCGGCGACGGCCGCGAGCTGATCGAGGGACAGCCGCTCGCTGGCCTCGATCACCAGGTCG
>JANNJZ010000435.1:0-36129 GCA_031396065.1 Pyrinomonadaceae bacterium
TCAGTCAGCGTCTCTGGTGGCGGGCAGACCAACACTTCGAATGATTCCGCCACCGACCCCACCACCGTTAACCAACTAGCCGATATGACAATTGCCAAATCCCATGTTGGCAACTTTACTCAGGGACAAGTCGGTGCCACCTATTCCATCACCGCCACCAACTCTGGTTCAGCCGCTACCAGCGGGACCGTTACTATCACCGACACTCTACCCGCCGGACTCACCGCCACGGCTATCAGCGGCACCGGTTGGAGCTGCGTCCTTGGAACGCTTACCTGCACCCGCAGCGATGCCCTAGCCGCCGGTTCAAGTTATCCGGTCATCACACTGACTGTTACCGTCGCCAATAACGCTGCCTCAAGTATCACTAACTCTGTCAGCGTTTCAGGTGGTGGGCAAACGAACACTTCTAACGACACGGCTACTAACCCAACGACAATTAACCAACTGTCAGATCTGACGATTACCAAGTCACATACTGGCAACTTTACCCAGGGACAGGTAGGTGCAACGTATTCCATCACTGCCACCAACTCCGGCTTCGCCGCCACCAGTGGAACTGTGACGGTTACTGACACGTTACCCGCTGGACTGACCGCCACGGCCATCAGCGGCACCGGCTGGAGCTGTGTCCTTGGCACTCTTACCTGTACTCGCAGCGATGTGCTCGCCGCCGGTTCTAGTTATCCAGTCATTACCGTTACGGTGACCGTCGCCAACAATGCCGCGGCTAGCGTCACCAACTCAGTCAGCGTCTCTGGTGGCGGGCAGACCAACACTTCGAATGATTCCGCCACCGACCCCACCACCGTTAACCAACTAGCCGATATGACAATTGCCAAATCCCATGTTGGCAACTTTACCCAAGGACAAGTAGGTGCAACGTATTCCATCACTGCCACTAACTCAGCTTCAGCCGCTACCAGCGGCACCGTCACGGTTACGGATACTTTGCCCGCTGGACTGACAGCCACCGCCATCAGCGGTACCGGCTGGAGCTGCGTCCTCGGCACCCTGACCTGCACCCGGAGTAATGCGCTTGCTGCCGGCTCGAGTTATCCGGTAATAACCCTGACGGTGACCGTTGCCAACAACGCAGGTGCCAGTGTCACAAATTCGGCCAGCGTCGCTGGTGGCGGACAGACCAACACAGCGAATGACTCGGCCAGCGACCCAACGACGGTTATCCAACTCGCGGATCTGACGATCGCTAAATCGCATACCGGCAACTTCACCCAAGGACAAGTTGGCGCTACTTATTCCATCACTGCCACTAACTCAGGCTTCGCCTCGACGAGTGGAACCGTCACTGTCACCGACACTCTTCCTGCCGGCCTAACAGCCACGGCAATCAGTGGCACTGGCTGGAGTTGCGTCCTTGGTACTTTGACCTGTACTCGCAGCGACGCACTCGCCCCTGGTTCAAGTTATCCCGTGATCACCCTCACCGTTAACGTCTCACTCAGCGCTTCATCCTCCGTAACAAATTCAGTTAGCGTTTCTGGGGGCGGACAGTCAAATACTGCTAACGATACTGCTAACGACCCAACCACCATCAATGCGGCCGCACCGCCAAGCATCAGCCTGGTCAAGAGTGTTAGCCCCGGCGGCGCGCAAATCCCTGGAAGCGATCTTTTGTACACGGTGGTCTACACCAACACTGGGGGGCAGCCAGCGAACAATTTCATCATCGTCGATCCGAATACGGCCAACGTGGTTCCCGCCGAACGAGTGTTTCGTAATGTCGACTTCAAAATCGGATCATTAACCAGCAACCCAGGTTCGACGGGCCTGGTGGCAACCTTCGAGTATTCAAATGATGGTGGAACCAGCTGGATCTACACGCCCGTTAGTGGCGGAGGTGGCGCACCCGCTGGTTACGATCGCGCAATCACTAACGTGAGATGGGTGTTTGCGGGAAGTCTAAGCCACTTGGGACCGAACAATAGCGGCAGCATTGGCCTCACGGTGCGGATACGCTAGCGACAACTTTTGAATTCAGAACCGCCGGTTTTGTCTGAGATGAAGCTGGCCACCTGCAAATCCCTTCCGTCAGTCGTCACTGTAATCGTTCCACAATTGCCTGTCGTCAAGACCTGCGCACCGTAGGTCGTCCATCTTTCAACCACCGCCTTATGTGGATGATCGAACACCGAGGTCTGTCCGACTGAGATTACCGCGAAGCTCGACTGACTAGCGGCGACGAAGCTTTCGGTCGAGGAACTCTTACTGCCGTGGTGCGCAACTTTTATGACGTCAGCTTTGAGACCATCCCGGACAATGCCATCTGCCAGGAGGCGCTCCTCCGCCGCCGATTCCAGATCACCAGTCAGCAGGATTGATCGGTTGCCATAGCGCAACCGAAGCACAACCGAATCGTTGTTCCCCGACGACGAATTTGGATCAGCTAAGGCAATGGGCCACAACACCGTTACCGAGACGTCGCCCAACTTCAATTCATCCCCGCCGCCGATCGAGCGGATTGGAATGCCTTTGAAAGATAACGTTTCAAGGAACTCTGCATACTCAGGATCCTTGGGCGGCGTTCGGGCGACCAGCGCAGCCCGGACAGCGAAATTCAGCGCCACATCGTTCAACCCATCGATATGGTCGGCATCGGCATGTGTGGCAAGGATGTAATCAATTTGGTCCAGTCCGCGCCACCAAAGATATTCGGATACGACTGACTCCCCAATACTTCGTTCGTCGCGCTCAAACTGTTCACTGTCGTCCTCCTGAGTATTCTCACCTGAGGTTCTGGTCTTAAACGGCCCGGGTCGGCCTCCAGCATCAACCAGCAGTGTCGCGTTATCAGGAAAAGTCACTAGTGCCGAATCTCCCTGGCCGACATCCAGAAAGTCTATCCGGAGCCTGCCTGCAGGCACGACTTCACTCCACGGATGAAAGACGATGATGGCGACCAAGAGTAGCTGCGCTATGAGGGCAAATCCCGTTTGTTTAGAAAGGGCACTTGTGCCCCCGATACGATGACGGACAAGTCCGTTCTCCAAACGAAGGCTCTGGGTTCCTCCTGGAGCTCTCAAAGGCCTCCAACGCCAAAGCGAAACTACCAACATCGTGAGTGGAACGTAGTACAAAACATAAACTGTGGCGGACCAACCCGCGTACTCCGGCAAACGAATTGACGCTGCGCCGACGCTCGCAAACGGATCTACGCTATGAACCATTAACGAATTCAGGGCGTTCGCGGCGGTGATAAAGGGCGCAGCAAGCGGGAGACTGAGTTGGGCAATCAACAACCCAGCGGCCGCTGTCGCCGCAACACCACCCATCAACAGAGTGACCGCTATGTTGAGCAAGACTGAAGCGAACGACAACCGGTGGAAATAGATAATGAAGAATGGCAGTAAGGCCAATTGCACGCAGGCAGAAACGACAACAGCGCTGCACACATAACGCAGCAGCCGCTGGATGTGCCAATGCTCCAGTCTAGATGCCAATGGCGCTTTGAAGAGACGGTAACTGTAGTTGGCTTGCTCGAGTTCGCACTGTGCCTGACGTTCGCTCCAATAGAGAGTCTCACAAAAACTGCGCAGCCAAGTCGCGCACAACGGTGGGTAAGGTGTCTCACGCGTGGGTCGCCAGGCTCCTATTTCCGAAAGCCTTTGCAGTAATGGCCAAGCGAGTGTGACGATGGCCAGCACCGACACAAACGTAAGTTGAAACGACGGATCAAGAAGATCGCTGGGACGCCACGCGAGCAAGGCGATTCCGACGCCCCCAAGGGCATTTAGCGAAGAGGCCCGGCGTGAAACAAGGGGAGCCAAAAGGACTACGGTAAACATCAGCGCTGCTCGCACTACTGACGACTCCGCACCAACCGCTAGCGTGTAGGCCCATAACACAGTGACCGGCAGCAGGAATTGCAGTGCTTTTTTCCTGGTGAACCGCCTCGCGATTAGAAAAACCAAACCACCCAGAAAAGTGATGTGCAAGCCGCTGATTACCAGAACGTGAAACGTTCCGCCCTCGCGAAACCTCTCCGAAGTTGAGCGCGAGAGTCGATAGCGGTTCCCCAGGAACGCCGCGTCAAGCACGCCTGCCGTGTCCGGGGCAAAGCGAGAATCAATCTCCGCCTGAAGCCGGCGACGCCATTCGTAGAGCCAAACCAACGGAAGGAAAACGCGCGTGTTTTCCAAGCGTTCAATCAACAGCGGACTTTTTACAAAGCCCGTCGCGTCATAGCCCTTCCTATCCAGATACTCGGTAAACGAAGAAACACCAGGGTTGCGAAAGCTGTCCGCTCGTTGGAGACTGGTCATCACGCGAATCCGCGCTCCGTACCGGAGATCAAGATCGGCAAACTCCTGCTCAGCCAACTTTCCCGACACCGGGGCGAGCAAAGCAACGTAACCAGATACCTCTCTTTCCATTCCTTTATGGCTAAGTTTTTGAATCCTCAGAAGCAGGTACAAACGTTCGGGGGCAACTTCCGGATCCCGTTCGAGCACTCCTGTTATTTCGACAGGGTCACCGACCCCTATCGGACCCGCGCCCTCGGTTCCCGGCAACATCGTCTTTTCTGTAAACAGCCGTTTGAGTTGATTAGCTGGAACGTTGTTTTTGTCGATGGAGGCCAAAAGGACTCCGACGAGAAACATGGCAAGAGCTACCAGTGTCACCGCGTGCTTCATCTTCCTTCTCAGTAGAGCCGTGACCGCGGCGACTGCCGACAATGCACCGCCCGAAATAAGAGGCGAGTGAGGGACTGCTACATTCAGTGCGACCAGAATCCCCAATACAAACACACCAGCGAGCAACGCCAAAGGATTGGCAGCAAATGGCTGCGGCAAGGGTTGCGCAGCGAAACACTGCGAGTGAGTACTGCTCTGCATTTATGGATAAAGAAAAAGCGGCTGAGGGTGTTTAGCCGACTTTGATTATGGTTCTGAACCAGATAAGCGGGTGGTCGTAAGACTCAAGGAACATAACAGTCACCGGATTGGACGTGCAAGGGTTGATGGTCGCCGGGTACCTTGCTCCTGTTTACTACGACCGATCAATCTTGACCATCAGCAAGACTTCGGAAAGAATCCGTTCATCGCGGGACACCCAACACGTCGGCGCCGCGCCAGTTCAAGCCAGGGCTACGCGGCCAGACCTCGTATCCAAACCTGGAGAGGGCAATCATGTCAGAAAAAGTTGTACCTATGATTCACGTGCCGGACGTGCGTGCGACGGTCGAGTGGTACCAGTCGATCGGATTCACTGTGATGGAGACTTACGGAGGTGCGGGAGAAGGTTTTAGTTTTGGGATCATCTCGTTCGGAAATAGCCAGGTCATGTTCAGTGAGGGCGGGCAATCAAGCGCGGGCCACCGTCGAGAAGTTGACCTGTACGTGTATGCCGACAGTGTTGACGCTGTTTACGAGCGTCTCAAGGGTCGAGTGGATGTAGTTGAGGATCCTCATGACACGTTTTACGGCATGCGCGAGTTCATCATCCGGGACCTTAATCGGTTTTGGATAACGTTTGGGCAACCAAGCACTTTCCAGATGCTGATGACTGCGGTCCGGGAACGCAACATTGAATCGGTCCGAGCGGCCCTTGCTATTGATGTGGAAAAGGGGGACCTCAAGCCGGAAACGCTGTCTGCCGCCCTGGCCGCAGCAACGTCAGGCGATAACCAGAGTCCCGATATCCGAGAACTGCTCACGCAGGCAGGTGCGGTGCCGCCCGCCGAAGTAGATGTGGAGACGCTCCAGTCCTACGTGGGTAAATACAAAGGTGAACCGGGAATCGAGTTCAACGTCACTCTTGAGGAAGGCAGACTCGTAACAGCACCTCGTGGCCAGGAACCCCTGAGATTGATGGCGCTTAATCGAACCACGTTCAGACCGATGGCCTTTGACAACTTTGGAATCGTCACGTTTAACGTAGAGGCCGGCAGGACCACGGGCTGTGACGTCACGCATGGCGACCATACTATGCAACTGAAACGCTTGGACGAATGAAGGCGAAATCCCAATCCAATGTCGGGCGGACTTCAAATCCAGCGCGATGACATTTTTTCGGTCGCGGACATCAGGGAGACAGAGAGTTGTTTTTCCGCGGGACGCCACCGATATCTGACACGGGGGTTCCGGTTGTTGAAAATCAGGCCGTGGTAGTTGATCTACTCAGGTGTGCAATTGTCTCGACGTGGTGAGTTTGCGGAAACATATCAAAGGCCGCGACCGAGTCCATCGTGTAACCACCAGCAATTAGCTTTTTGAGATCTCGGGCAAGCGTTGCGGGATCACACGAGACGTATGTGAGCCGCGCCGGCCGAAGCGAGAGGATTCCGGCGATGTCTCTGTTCTCGCAACCCGTCCGGGGCGGATCAAGCAACAAGAAATCAACTGATCCGATCGAACCGGAGTGCTGCTTCATCCAATCGCCCACCCGGGTGTTGAAAATCTGGACATCACCCAAGCTGACCTTGAAGCCCTCCCTACCGGTCGTGCTGCTCCGCTTCGCGAATTCGAGATTGCGTCGGGCAAACTCTGTAGCGCGGACGCTACCTTCCACGCCAATCACTCGCGCAAACCTACGCGCGAGCGGAATCGTAAAAAGTCCAACTCCTGAATAAAGATCAATCGCCGTTGTTCTTTTGGAGACGGTTCCGCCGGCTCGGGCAACCGAAAGAGCGGCGTCTTCCTGAGCGACGCTCTCGGCTTCGTCAGCGTTACGCAAGGCCTCCGCAATCAACGGTACCAACAGCTCGTGGTTGACCTGGAAAAAAGCTTCGGCGCTGAAATGGTAAGTCTCATTTTCGATAACTCGGGTAACGATGTCCGTCTTGAACCCGGCGAGAGGCGGAGCGACTGAAACCCCTTCATCACCAGCCACCACTTCAACCTCTCTCAGGCGCTCCGGAGGACCAGCTTCATGGACTTCACTGCGCACTCGTTCGAGAGTTGATTCCAACTCCGGAGTCAGCACCGCACAATACTCAACATCACAAACTCGATTTGTGCCGCGCTCGAAGTAGCCAAGCCGTCTTTCGTCCCTATCGACCTGCCACATGGCGCGAGCACGATACTGCCATTGGTTTGGCGAAGGCGTGATCGGGATATCGATAGGGATTTCAATCTTCGCGATGCGATGCAGGCAATCGCGGATGATTTCAACTTTGGCGTTGAGTTGGGTTTCGTAGGTCAATTGTTGAAAATCACATCCGCCGCAGCGACCGAAGTAGGGACACGGAGGTTCAATGCGCAGAGGCGACGGTTTGAGGATCTCAACAATCGAAGCGAACCCGACTTTGCCCTGGACTCGATCAATCACTACCCGCAGAACATCGCCGGGCGCAGCCAACGAGACGAACAGCGTCAAGCCTTCGGCGTGGGCCAACCCGACGCCCCCGGGTAGCAGTCGCTCGATCTCGACCTCTATAGTTTTGTCTTCCTGGTTCATAAAGATCAGTGGCTCCGTAAGGTGGGGCGGCCACGGAGTGCCGCCCCTACAATCTCGTTTGCGCGACCTTTCTATTTGCGGCCTCTGGTTGTCTGTGATTCGCGTTTGTCCGCGCAAATCCGCGGCCGATGGTTCTCGAGGGGCTCGCTACTTCACAAATAGAACAAGCTGAGTCGCGGCAAGCCATATTTTTCTCGTAATCGCTTAAGCAGGAGATTATCAAACGTCTGTTGATAGGCTGCAGGCTCCATTTGCTTGCGGTACGGTTTCAGCGGTTCCTTCACTTCCCTTTCGATCCCTGCGAGTTCGTCAACCGCCACCACTGAACGAACCGAGTCGCTCAGCATTCTTTCCAAACCCGTAAGCGAGATCTCCAACTTCTGGGCATCAATCGTCGTAGCCTGCGCGATGTCTTGCTCCAACTCCGCAAGTAGTGTGGCGGCGCGATCCAACACATCTGAGAAGTCGTCCTTACTTGTTCTCACTCGCCGCGACGCCTCCAAACTGAGGCGTCCTTGTTTGAGGTGCTCAAGAATTGCTGCTCGCGTAAAGGGCCCTTCACCCTCTTTTGCCTGATCACCATTTTGATCCTGGTCTGGTGACTCGCCCGCGCCAATGCGAGCCTCCCGCCATTCGGCGAATTGCGCTTCGATCTCCTCCTGACAATACAGCAGCGATTTTATACTTCGCTTCCGCGGTTTGGATTCCCAGGAATCAAAAGCTTTTTCAATCCCCCGCAGCGCCACGTGAAGCGGGATGTCCATCTCCTTCCAGGTTTCAATCAGGGCCCAGTCCATAGAGCTGACAAGCAAATGCTTGCCACGCCTTCGAACAAACGCATCCTCGATTTCTGTGAAATAGTTAAAGTAGTTCAAGCGATTAGTCCAAAGTCCAAGGTCCAAAGTCCAAAGTCACAAACCAATTCAGATCTAGGACATTGGACTATTGACTTTTGACTTTTGACTACCAGTGCGTTCATAAACCAGGCGCAATCCTTCAAGCGTCAGGGTGTCATCTACCAGTTCGATGAATTCCGAACCGGTGGCGATTAGTGGGGCGAGTCCGCCCGTGGCGATCACCCGAGCCTGGCCACCGATCTCATCGATCATCTTTCGCAAAACGCCGTCTACCAATCCGACGAAGCCGTGATAAAGCCCCGACTGCATCGCCGCAATTGTTGATGAGCCAATTACTTTTTGTGGCCGTCTGATATCCACTCGCGGCAGCTTCGCTGTTCGTTCAAACAAAGCATCGGACGAGATCATGATGCCGGGAGTGATCGCCCCACCCAGGTATTGACCGCTGGCATTAATCGCGTTGAAGGTCGTGGCCGTTCCAAAATCAACGACGATGCAAGGTGCTCCATACTTCTCGATGGCAGCGACGGCGTCTACGATTCTGTCGGCGCCCACATCCGAAGGAGGCTCATAAAGGATCGTGAGTCCGGTGTCTGTTGTGTGGTCTACGAACAGTGGCGTGAGATGAAAATAAGTCTCCGCCATGGTCTTCAAGGTGTAATTCAGCGGCGGCACCACGGAGGCGATAGCGATCGCGCTGATAGTTTTGAAATCCAGGCCCGCAAGTTCGAACAAGTTACGAGCGTGGACGCCATACTCATCCACCGTGCGCGAGCGCGCGGTCGTAAGGCGCCAATGCGCCACGAGCTCTGTTTCATTGAAAACACCAAGCGAGGTGTTGGTATTTCCAGCGTCAATAACCAGTAGCATAATTAGATTCCGATCTTTGCTCCGTTTTTTGGCCGCGGGTCAGTTTGATAAGTACCAACCCAGAGATTTCTACAGAACCGCGCGCGGTAGCGCCCTCTCTATACTCAACTTGATCCGGGGATCCTGCGTTATCACCACCTCAGCGGGGCTGCCCGGTCCGCGCTCGGTTCTGTAAAGCACCTGCCAACCCAAATTGACCCACTTACCGGTTCTTTAATACTTCTTCGATTGCATCGGCGGCCGCGGCGGCGCCGTTTTCTTTCTGGAGTTGCCTGCCAACTTCCAGGGCCCTGGTTGAGTAATCGGGGTTTTGCAGCAATGCTCCCAACTCCTTAGTCGCGCTTTGGGAATTGTAACGCGGTCGGGCTATGGTGCGCCCGCAGCCTAACCTTACCACGCGCGCTGCGTTGTCGAATTGATCATGAGCGTGGGGCACAACCAGGACTGGACGACCAGCCCGCAACCCTTGTCCGGTTGTTCCCACACCGCCCTGATGCACAATTGCCAGGGCTCGCGGCAAGACCTCACCGAAAGGTGCGTATTCAAAGGCTGCGATACCCTCGGGCAACGGCTCGGCTGGCAGATTGCGCGCATGGCCGATTAGTAGTAACGCCCTTTGGCCCAAAGCCTGTGCAGCCAGAATCGAGTCGCGATAAAACTCCTTTGCCACCCAAAACGCAGACGAACCGAGCGTAAAAACAATTGGCGGTGGTCCAGCCTTGAGAAACTGCAATAGCTCGGGCGACGTTTCGGTCTCACCAAAAAAGTCTCGTCGATCATAATACGGGAAACCGGTGACCCGCGTGTTGGTCGGCCAGTCCGGCTGCGGCTTCGCCAGTACAGATGAGAACAACGCCAGCACCATCGTTGGGGAATGTTGTCCAGCCAGGAGGGGTTGCTCACCGCGGGGCAGCCCGAGTTCGGCGCGCAAACGATAAATCGGCTCCATGACTTTTTCCAATCGGTGCGAGGCGAGGCGATAAAACAGCCGCCCCAGAACCGGACTCAACCGAATCAGATTGTGAAGGGCGGGCATTTGCGGTGGCACGGGCGGATCGTAGGCCGAGAAAAATGAAATTGGCGCCAGCACACTTGAGACCCAAGGCACTCGACGTTTCTGCGCCACGAGCGGGCCAACCAGCGGCAGCGGATGCGTTAACAACAAATCCGCACCTTCAACCGCCCGATCCAGATCCTCATAAACTTCGCCTGGGTTTGCAGTAAAGAGTTGCATCACTCTTTCGGTGCCGCCCTTGGGGTCGATCAGTTCCTCCGAAAGCCTGATCAGCTCCTCGGTGTCATCATAAGAAGGAATGTCAGGACGCACTGGATGAAACTCGAGCCCCAGCGTATCCAACTTTTCCCGATAGACTTCAGAGGTCGCAATCACCGGCGTGTGGCCCCGGGCTTTGAGTTCGAGGGCAATAGCGAGGTACGGATGAATGTCGCCGAAAGAGCCGAAAGTGGATAAGACGATTCGTTTGCTGGGAGTCATTAGTTGCCTTCATTATTGGACACACTTTAGGAAGCTCTGAGCAGTGTCTTCGACGCGTAGCGTCAGTATGAGTTTAGCCCGGCGCTTTAGCGCCGGGATAAGGTTGGTGTCTTCCCGCGTCGCTTAGCGACGATTGAATTGAAGTTCAGGCGTCGCTACGCGACGCGAACGCTTCATTAACATTCCCGGCCTTGAAAGGCCGGGCTAAATTCATACCGACGCTACGCGTCGAAGAAACATAATGCGTTTGTCGATAGTCGCGCAAATCGGGTAGGGCTCCGGCCCATACTAAAGTCTATTGGACATCGGACATCTCACCTGCTTCGCAGGCTTGTAACATCTCCAGCTCGCACCAATTTAATTTCACCGTTGTCCTTTTCCACCCGCAACGCTCCGTCTCGCTCAAGCCCGCGCGTTGTGCCTTCCAGTATTTCTTTGCCGTTTGCCACCCGAATTCGTTTGCCGGTCGCGTAGGACGATCGCGTGGACCACTCCCGGACAATCTCTTCCATCCCGCCCGGCTGTTCTAGTTTTTGGTAGTAGGTGACAAGAAAATCCAACAGGCGTTTCAGAACCACCTGCGAATCGGCTAACTTGCCGGCCGCCGCTTCTACTGAAGTGGCCACGCCGTGGAGTTCAGCAGGAAATGAATTCTCGTTCAGGTTAATTCCGATACCCAAAATGACTGCGCGTCCGAATGGCGTTTCGACCGTCTCCGCCAGGATGCCGCAAAGCTTCTTGTCACCGGCGAGGATATCATTGGGCCACTTGATGTCGGTCTCGAGAGCGTAAGTGTCCAGCAGTGTGTCGTGCACGACAACGGCGGCCATTAGCGTCAGCAGCGGCCATTGGCTCTGATCAAACTGAGGGCGCAGGATGATACTGCAATAGAGGCCGGCATCTTTTGGCGAAGCCCATTGCCGATCGAGCCGGCCGCGGCCTGCCGTCTGCTCACTCGCCACCACGCAGAGACCTTCGGCGGCGCCCGCGATGGCCCGATTTGCCGCCTCAGCATTTGTTGAAGGCAAGGAATCAAAGCGAAGGACCTGAGGAACAAATGTTGACATTCCCGTTTTGTCCGTTCGTTTAGAAAGCGGACTTGTCCGCCCCTGCGCTGCCAGAGTCACGGTTAAGCCGTTGCTCGTCGGGGCGCACAAGTGTGCTCTCTAAACTAAACATGTATTCCTTCCTATGGCCGGACCCACAAACAAACACGTTCGGTTCTAGATTCCCACCGCTATCGGCATCCTGGCGGTTCAGATACCCGACCGACGGGCCAACTCAAGCGCCTCTTGCGCTAGTCCGATCACAAGTTGATCGAGATTCCGAAAGCGCTCGTCTTGTGTCTGGCCCTGCACATAACGAAAGTAAATCTGCTGAATGACCACCGCCACCTTGAAGCGGGCAAAGGTTTCGTAAAAGACGATTCTGGAGAGATCCCGACCGGTCTTCGCCTCATATCGCTCGATAAGCTCCTCACGCGTCATCCATCCCGGCCCATTGGTAACCGCACGCAGGGAACTGTTTTTGTCATTACCACCTGCACTCTCGCCTGCGCCCATTGTCCAGTAGCTCAGCAAAAGTCCAACATCAATCAGCGGGTCACCGACAGTGCTCATCTCCCAGTCGAGTACCGCCACCACCCGTGCCGGATCCGTTACATCGAGCATCAGGTTATCGAGCTTGAAATCGTTATGAACGATGGTGGCGCTGTTTTCAGACCCCGCAGGGATTCGGTCGCTCAGCCAATTGCTTACCTCGTCCATTTCCGGCAAGTCACCAGTCCGGGAACGCTGCCAGCGCTGGGCCCAGCCATTCACCTGACGAGCGACAAAACCAGCCGGCTTCCCAATGTTCACGATTCGCGTAGCGTAGATGTCCACCGAATGAAGCGCCACCAGAGTATCGAGTACCGACTCACTTAAGCGTCTTCGCAACGCCAAATCGCTATCAAGCTGCGGCGGCAGTTTGGCCCGCACGATGAAACCGCGACGGCGTTCCATCAAATAAAACGGCACACCGATGATTGAAGCATCTTCGCAAAGGAGGATGGGCTTGGGCGCCAGCGGAAACTGCGGGTTGATGGTTTCGAGCAGCCTATACTCGCGCGGCATATCGTGAGCAGTCGGTGCGACCGGTCCGACTGGAGGACGGCGAAGGACAAACTCCTCCGCGCCGTAACGAAGCAGGTACGTGAGATTTGAATGGCCACCTGGAAACTGCTCAATTTCGATCGTTGAGTTTGGATCAAACTCTGGCGATCGTGCAGTCAGGTGCTCGTGCAGATAACGATCCAAGACTGGGAGGTCTAACTCCTCGCCAGCTCTTACCGTTTTGGTGTCCTTGTTCGCGGTCATTAATTGCTACTTCAGTTCCCGGAGGTCAACCTTAACTGGGACCGCGGGCGCCCACGCCCGCAATGGTAGGGAGCAGGTACTGTTTTCTAATCGAACGGCTGCTGTTTTCAATAGAGTCGCTTGGGCCACGTGGCGGGCGAGGGCACCCACGGTCCCAGCCAAGCGGTTCCGACCATTGAACCTTCCGGGCCCTCAAACAGGATCGGAACTATCACGTTTTGAAACTTTTAAGTATCCGTTGCGCCACAACCTGGCGGTGGACTTCGTCAGGCCCGTCGTAGATCCTCGCCGCTCGAGCGTCGCGATAAAACATTTCCAGTGGGGTGTCTTTGGAATAGCCGAGTGCGCCGTGCACTTGAATCGCGCGATCGATCACATCGTGCATGACGCGCGCGCCGTAAAACTTGATCAGCGAAATCTCGACCCGCGCGTCGTCGCCGCGATCCAGCTTCCAGGCGGCGTTCAGGGTCATCAGCCGGGCCGCACTGATCTCAGCAGCCGAGTCGGCAATCCAGTTTTGCACCGTCTGTTTTTTCGCGAGCGGTTCGCCAAACGACTTCCGCACCAGCGCATAAGCACACATCATCTCGAAACTTCGCTGCGCGGCGCCGACCCACCGCATGCAATGCTGAATCCTTCCCGGACCCAGCCGTGCCTGGGCCAGCTTGAATCCCTCTCCAACTTCGCCCAGCAGGTTACTGACGGGCACACGACAGTCTTCAAAACGAATTTCGCAATGACCACCAACACCACCTGACCCCATCACGGGCACCGCCCGGACAATATTGAACCCCGGCGTATTGGTTGGGACCAGGATCATGCTGGCGCGTGCATGTGAATCGGCGTTGGTATCGGTGACGGCCATCACGATGGCGAAGGCAGAACCAATAGCTCCACTGATAAACCATTTGTGTCCGTTGATGACCCACTCGTCGCCTTCACGCATGGCGGTGGTGCGCAGACCGGTCGGATCAGAGCCCGCCACTTCCGGTTCAGTCATGGCGAAGCATGAGCGCACGTCACCCGCCGCGAGTGGACGCAGATATTTTTCTTTCTGTTCCGGAGTTGCAGCGATCAGCAACAACTCAGCATTGCCGGCATCGGGAGCGGCGTTGCCAAAGAGGCGCGGGCCAACTACGGAGCGACCGATGATCTCGTTGACCAGGGCCTGGCCGATGAACCCGATTCCCATGCCACCCCACTCGCTCGGGAGATTTGGCGCCCACAACCCCTGCGCCTTAACCCGGGATTGCAAATCTTTTTCAAGATCAGCCGGCAAACCTTCATCCTCAACCAGTTTGTCCTCATTTGGATAGACATGTTGCTCCATCAAAGCAATTACGCTTTGCCGAGCGGACTCCAATTCGGGCGGAATACTGAAATCAATCATTGAGTTAATTCCTCGGGTGCAGACCTAGCATGCAAAAGATCATCGGAGCAGGTGGGATTGTAGCCGTAAGATGATTCGATTCGAAACCAGGAGAGTGGCCGTGCCCACCTTCCCAATCATGAGTCGTCGGGAGTTGCTCATGGAATCAAGCGAATCGCATCGCAATCGCACGGATCGCTGCGCATCGCACGCATCGCAATCGCATGGATCGCATCGCATCGCAAGCGCACGGATCGCATCGCATCGATCGTTTAGAGAGCACACTTGTGTGCCCCTTGCAGGAATAACTCAACCATCGATTTGGCAGCGCGAGGCAGGCGCACAAGTGCGCTCTCTAAACGTAGTGTGAATTAGGAACGTCAGCGTAATTAGCTCGTGGTCAGGAAGGCGAACATGCCCTCGCTCTTAGTCTCAATACAGTTTAATAGCACCCGAATTCTCTCTAGTACTGACTCTGAGCTACCATGCCTGCTGCATTTCAAGAAAACCCCCATCAACCTGGAGGAGGATTCCCTGATGAAAGGTCCAGCTCTGCTACTCTCGCTCGCCTTATTCACTGGACTTACAGTCAACTTGGCCACCGCTCAGCGGCGAACGATTAGTCTTCCATCCGGAACAATTGTTGACTTGTCCTATGCATTTGACGCCTCGACGGTTTACTGGCCCACGGCAGAGTCGTTTCGTCTCGAAAAGGATTTTGAAGGAACCACCGATAAGGGTTACTACTATTCAGCCTATAGGTATTCCGCGGCTGAACATGGTGGAACCCATCTCGATGCCCCCGTTCATTTTGCCCAAGGACAAAACAGCGTCGATGCAATCCCGCTCGAGCAACTCATCGGACCAGGCATCCTGTTGGACGTCACCAGGCAGTGCAAAGCGAACCCTGATTATCTGATCACAGCGAACGATTTCCAGAATTGGGAGCGACGAAACGGAAAGATAGCTGCCGGTACCATAGTGCTGCTGCGCACTGGATTCGGTGAGTTTTATCCCGATCGAAAGCGCTACCTGGGAACCGACCAACGCGGCGCCGCTGCCGTCGCCGATCTCCACTTTCCCGGACTGCATCCCGATGCCGCGCGCTGGTTGACTCAGAATCGAAAGATCAGCGCCATCGGTCTCGACACCGCCAGCATCGACAACGGGCAATCGACGCTCTTTGAAAGTCATCGCATTCTGTTCGAGCGCAACATCCCGGCGCTGGAGAATGTCGCCAATCTAACCCAACTTCCTTTCAGGGGATTCTCCGTAATCGCGCTGCCAATGAAGATCAAAGGCGGCAGCGGCGGACCACTGCGTATAGTCGCTATCGTTTCCGCCCGAAAATAATCCAATGGACTTTGCCAGCAACATCGACTGGTTCCCTATCAAGCTATCCTTCGCCGTGGCGACCGCCGCCACGATTATCGCTCTGGTAGCAGGTTCGGCGCTGGCTTGGTTGCTCGCCCGAAAACGTTTCCCCGGACGTAACCTGGTCGATTCGTTAATCACATTGCCGCTCGTCTTGCCACCGACAGTGCTCGGTTACTACCTGCTCACCCTGCTCGGTACTCGTTCCTCGTTAGGCGGATTCCTTTATCAGCGGTTTGGTATTCGACTGACTTTTACTGTGGGCGCCGCGATCATCGCAGCCACTATCCATGCGCTCCCGCTGGTGACTAAGAGTCTGCGCGCGGCGTTTGAGGGTGTCGATACGGAATTGGAGGCGGCGGCTCGCACACTTGGCTTGGGCAGTCGTCTGATTTTTTTTCGCGTTACTCTGCCGCTCGCATCGCGAGGAGTGCTCGCAGCGACTGCACTCGCCTTTGCCCGAGCTCTTGGAGACTTCGGAGTAACAATCATGATCGCCGGAAATATTCCCGGCAAAACTCAAACTGCGTCAGTGGCGATTTACGATGCCATCCAGGCAGGCCGCGACAACGAGGCTTTTACGCTCGCCGTCATTGTTTCGTTGATTGCGGTAGTGATGCTCTATTTTATCAACCGCTTCGGTAGGCTACGTTGGTAGGAGTTTTTTTGATTTGGCTAATTCAAAGTTCACCAGCGTCAACTAATAACTGCCTACGCAAATCATCTCGTAGATAAAACCCAGTTTTTTCCAGCTTGTCGAAATAAGGTTTGACGGCTGCGATCGCCCCCGACTCTTTCAGCATAATCAATATTCTTGTAGTTCGGATAACTGTCAACTCCTTTGTCTCTGCACGCTTGATTCCCTTTCGTTCATCTAGCAATACAACGGACCCAGTGTATTCAGCCTGAGCGATAGCTGCAGCCTCACCTTCATCCAAATCCACGGTCAGGATGTTTTTGATAATCTCATCGGCTTGGTTGCAGTCAACAAAGTAGACTCCCATTTCCGCAATTAGCTTTCTCAAGCGCCGCTTACCACGGTGGGGTGACTTGTACGCTTCGCGCTTAACCTCAGGGGGAATGAGAACCCGCTTGAAGAGGAGGGGTAGAAGCGCTGCGACTTCTAAACTAACGAGCCTCGATAACAGCGTATTGTCTATTACGGCTGTGGGAAGCCCGCGCTGTCTGGGGGCCATTATTTTTCACTGCGGAGTACATCACTAAGTGCTACTAATCCAAGAGCAATGCCCGCTATCCATCCAAGGGAGGTTAGATCTCTTTTCCATTGCTGTTGGCTACGCAGCTGCTGCAGCGCATTCATTAGTGAAGGTTCGTGAGCGTTGGGATTACGACGATCGAAGTAAACTACCTGAGCACCTGTTGGGTACTGCATCGCCGCTCCTTGTTCAATCAGAGCAACTATTGGTTTTCCGGCGAGGGATGCCGCCGTCAACTCAAGCTTAACAGCATTTGTCTCAGGAATCGGTGCTGTTCTAGTTACCAGCGCGATGACGGCATCGCTGTTATTGATCTTCGTTAGAGTATCTGTAGGCAGGCTGTTCTGAGCCATCCGTGTCCGATCGGGTAATAAAATTGAGAGATCATATGCAGCAACCACGGCGCGTAGTCGCGCTGCAATTGGGCCGTCCGACGGGCCGAGAGCGTAGCTAAGAAAGACATCCACACGAAGATTCTATACCTCAATATTTGAAAACCGAAATCGTTCTTCGATCCGCTTCCTGGCTTTCTCCCAAGGAATCGATTTCTCGGGGTAGTGCTCCATATCTACCCAGCGAATTTCAAGCAATAATTTCTCTTCATCAGTCAGCGGGTCGTCATCGTCAAGCCAACCGTCGCCGTCGAGTTCTGCAAGCTTCAACTTAATTTCGAGTCGCTCCTCAATCGTCAGTTTGCCGAGCTGGTCTAAAATGTCTGCCTTGGTCATACAAGGATGATATGCAAACTCAAACTGTCAAGCAACAAAGCCAATACAGTCAACCTACTCTGCGTATGACAAGTCTCTTGCATTAGCTTTGGCTTGCCACTCGAGAACTGAGCTATATCTCCAGACAGCAAAGGGCCGCTGCTTGAGTGAGCAGCGGCTGGTTCTGAAATGGAATTCCTCGGAACGGTTCCCGAACGATTGAAAGGGACTCAAAGCTGCCAGAGGCGAGTCACGCAAGAAATCCTTTGAACTTCGCATCGCTCGGAGCATACCCAGGAAATACAGTCTGCAGGTTCGAAGTACCCAAATGCTTCCGGGCAATCTCACCGAAGACGTCGCGGAAGTCCGTCGTCAACGCAAGGTCGCGGCCTTCATTAAGTTGATCATTGCCCAAGCCAGGCCATTGACCGTATACCTTCCCGCCGCGAACACTATTGCCGAGGACAAACATGGCGTTGGCGTGTCCATGGTCCGTCCCGCGATTTCCGTTTTCTCTGGCGGTGCGACCAAATTCTGACATTGTCAGAATTACCACGTCGTCCATTCGTTGGCCCAAATCCGTATGGAGCGCTGCTATGGCGTTGCTAAACTGCAGCAGCAGATTACTAAGTTGTCCTTGAGCGTTACCCTGGTTGACGTGCGTGTCCCAATTCAAACCAGGCGTGTCTGTGAATGCGACTTCCAAACCCACTCCGGCTTTGATCAACTGCGCAATTTGTAGCAACGAGTTGCCAAACGGCGTTCGGGGATACTGAGCGCCGTTTTCGGGTCTATACTGCGCCGGGTTAACTTTCTTCAGATAGTTGACGGCCTCAAACGTCTCTTTGCCCGTGCCTCCCAGCGCGTCATTTCCTGTTTGATCGTAGATAGCTTCAAAGCCACCCTGCACACTCGAAGAACTCTTCCCAGCGCGAATCGTGAAGTCCGCCAGGTTCGAGATGGCCAGCGTGGGTGCCTTCCCCTGCATTGCGCGCGGGGTAAGCTGCGTCATCGAGACGGCGCGGAAAATGTTGCGATCCGGATCGGGTTTGCTTTGCAGGTAACGATTCAGCCAACCATCCAGGGTCCCTTTGCGACCCGGCGTGGCCGACTCCATGTAATCTTGCGCGTCAAAGTGGGACCTGGTGTTGTCTGGCGAACCTGCTGCGTGAACGATTGCCAGCCGTTTCGAATCCCACAAAGACCTAAGCGGCCCAAGCGAAGGGTGCAATCCAAAGAAGCCGTCCAAATTGACTGCCGCAGCGACATTGCCTGATTCGGGCTTCCCAATAGCAATCCCCGGTCGCAAATCGTAATAAGCGCGCTCGCCGTAAGGCACCACCATGTTCAGACCATCCACCGCGCCGCGCTGGAAAATTGCAATCAGAGTCTTGCGACGACCACCAGTCAAACGCTCACGAGATTGAGCCAACACTGCGCGCTGGAGAAATGAAGGCGTTGCCTGCATTAAACCGAAGCTGGCTAAGGCAATGCCACCTGACTTCACAAAAAATCTTCGATTCATAACGGTGAAACCTCGTAATTAGTGAATGGTAAATAGTAAATGGTGAATGGAAAAAACTCTTTCCATTTACCATTGACCATTCACCATCTACCAGTTATTGGCGTTGGAATTCAGGCGAACCTAATATCAACCCTACAATCTTTGTCACTGGATCCGTGATGTTGGCCTCAGCCCGCGCTAACTGCTGGCGTTGCTGCCGGCGCGGTGGTCCATCCATCATCTCACCCGGCATGCTCGCGCCAGCCGGCATATTCGCCGCAGTCGCCGCCGGCAATGCGATCGGCTGTTCATTAAACTGCTGCATCAGCGCTTCTTTGGTTTTTGTCGAGATGTCCCCCGCAATGATCAAGCTCAGAAAACGATCCATGATCTGCGGCTTGCTAAGAGACTGTCCCTTCTCGGAACTCGAAACAAATCGGTTTAAGTCTACTCGCGTTCCCGGAATGCGATTGCTGGCAAGCGCCAAACCAAAGTTCATTCGTTCAAGCAACCCCCCCGTGTTAACCCAGGTTTCGGCCATGTCCGAATAGCCGTTTGGCGTCTGATATCCATAGAGTGGCTCACCCATGCGGGCTATCCACTGATGCAGTTGCGGTCCACCATTGGTTTCACCCCCGAGCGTTCGAATCGCGCTGATGGTCAGTTCGAATGGTCGCTTCACCTTCGCCCGATAGCTTTCGGAAGAATTGAACTCAGGCGACAAGAATATCGCCCGCAGCGTTTCGCGGATGTCGCCATTGTTCTTGGTAAACGATGCGGCAACGCGATCGACCAGCGCGGTTGGTGGATTATCGGAGACAAAGTAACGTACCAGCTTGGTAGCCACATACTTCGCCGTCGATTGATGATGCGCAAGAATGTCGAGTACCGCCAGGCCGTCTTTGAACCCGCCCCCCGCAGGAATCTTTTGGCCCAGCACGATTTTTTCCCCGTCGTCATGAGCGCGCGGATTGAAGTAAAAGGTGCCCGCTTTTTCTCGTAACATGTCCGCTCGCGGCCCATTCATCATGGCCTGTGTGGCTGCCCCACCACCGCGTGGCGCGAGAATGCCCCAGCCCGTGAAGCAACGCGCTACTTCCTGCACATCTTTCTGCGAGTAACCACCGTCAACGCCTAAAGTATGCAGTTCCATCAGCTCGCGAGCGTAGTTCTCGTTGATTCCTCGTCGCAGTCGTTGCGCATTCGGTGGCAGCTGGGGAGTATTCCCTTCGCCGGGACGTTGGGGCGCCTGCCCATTTGGATACCGATTCATAGCGGAGTCTTGCGGCGCTCCGGGTTCGCCTTGCCGATTAGGCAAGCCGTTATTCATACCTGGAAGCCGGTTACCCTGAGCACCAGGACGCATGCCCGCCCCAGCTCCCGCGCGGCCTAACCGTGCGTTCGGGCTGACACTTTGATAGTTGTCCAGGTAAAACATCATGGCCGGGCTTTGCGCGGTCGCTTGCAATAATTCTGAAAACTTACCTAAAGCATTTGGACGGATCGTGTCGCGATCATAGGAGGTCAGCATCCAGCGATCTGCACCCTTTCCTGAAAAGACGTTGAAGTGATTAGTCCAGAAATCAACCATCACTTCCTGCAGTTGGCGTTCGCTGTAGACCGCTCTAAGGATCCTTGAAGACTGCAATTCACCCATGATCCGCTGCGGCTGCATCAGACCATTCTTCTCGTAGTACTCGCGAATCTTCTGACGATACTCCGCAGTTTTTTTGCCGTCAGCATTGCCCGCCTGATTCGTTGTTTGGTTTGCTTCAGGTCCAGACATCACCCCGCCCGGCATTGCTTCACCCGGCGCTGTGTCGTTGGGCTTCTGCGGCGGACCCCCAGCCTGCAGCTTTTGAAGGTCAAGATCGGCGGGCAAGTCACCTCGACGCTGAAGCTGCCGGACCAATTGCTGTGGCTGGGGATACTTCTCGAATAACTCAGCCGTAGTCATATTCAGAGTTGGTAGATTCTTCAGTTTGGCTTCCGCTGAGCTGTCATCAATTTGCTCCGGATTGAGTTGCTGTTTGATGTAGTTGTCCAGCCCCATTGCCTTCACCCGCTCGACTTCGCCCGGCCTCGCACCGTAGCCCAGCCGGTTTAGAACGTGCAAAATCCGCTGGTCGTCCTTCAACGCAATGGTCTTTGCACCACTCCCCTTTTGCGCCAAGGCACCCAGAGCGAATGTGCTTGCCAACAGCGTTGCTATTGAAAGAACCGCCAAGGTTCTACGGGCGATTCCCACAGCCGGAAACGAATGAATTCCCAGAACTCTCATATCCATCACCTTCAATCTAGTTACCTCAAATTAAGAAACCGACGCTGGAAAAGTCGAATCCAGACCTCTTGTTGCACAACATTGGACGCGAGTGCAGGCCGGAAGGTTTGAAAAACACCAGCGACGCAAATCACAAACAAGAGCCGAGAGCCATTTCGCGGCGGCATTAGCGAGCACGTGACGCGGGGCGCGGATAACTGGCCGGACTGCGATTACCTTCCTTATCCACCGCCCGCACACCGAAGAAGTAGTTATCTTTCGACATGCCCTTCATGGTGTAAGTCTGGACGTTGCCCACAAAGCGCGAGTTGGTCCACACCGGCGAGGTTGTATCGCGCCAGACGATCTCATAACCTGCGACATCGTCCTCTTTGTTTGGATGCCACTTGAGGGTTGAATCATCTGCGAGCCCGCCGCCTAATTCAACAGCCTTTGGCCGCGCCGGCGCCAGTGCGAGCATGGCCAGCGAAGCAGCGTTCACCCGGGCAACATTGGCGATGTACTTAAAATCGACGAACTCAGGCAAGTCGCCATACTTGATGCCATTTTCAACCCTCACATTCTGGTGCTGATGTTGATAGTTCTCGTGGGTCTCAGTGAAACGAATGGCCGCATAGCCACGTTCGAGAAAGGGTATGTGATCGCCGCCTCGCCCATAGCGATCCCGTCGATAAACCATCATCACGTTCATGGCAGGAACATAAGCTGCTGCGGTCTCCTTAATAAAGCGCGCGAGTTGCCGGGCTGAAGAGTCGTTTTCGCCTCCCACACTGCGCCGCGTGTTAGCTTCTGCCGGCGTTTCATTTGACGGCACACCCTCAGAGAAGACACGCACCGTGCGTGGATCGTGAACCCCGTTTCCGCCCAGCGAATTGCCGATGATGTCGTTCGTAAACATTGCCTCAATATCGACGTTGTTTTTCTTCGACTGCTCAGCAAAGTAAGTTGAGCCAAGCAGGCCCTGCTCTTCACCTGGAACCGTCATGAAGATGATAGTCGCTTCGAATTTGTATTTCGCCATCACCCGGGCCATTTCCAAAACTGCGGCCGTACCCGACGCATCATCGTTTGCTCCTGGGGCGTCACACTTCGCATCTGTTGGACTGTTACACATTGAGTCGTAATGGCCGCTGACCACATAGGTCCGTTGCGCTGATTCCGGTTGAGTACCCTTCAAGGTTGCTACCACATTGGTCAACATCGTCGGCTGTGAGACCCGCGCGGCTTTGGGCTGCTCGAAGGTTTGCTTCTCCACAGTCATCCGACCGCCGGACGATTCTGCTGCCTTCGAGAACTCGCTAAACAACCAATCCCGCGCAGCGCCGATGCCTCGGTTTGGATCGTCCTGCGCAGACAGCGTGTTACGGGTGCCGAATGCAACTAACTTGAGAATCGAGCGCTCGATGTTCTTAGCGTCAATCTCACGCACCAGCCGCGCGATTTGTTGGTTGCTTCGAACCGAAGCGGAGCGCGATGCGCGAGTTTGTAATGTTCGTTTTGTGAGTTCACCCTCTACTTGCGCTCTTGCGGATTCCACGGACAGCAGAGTTGTCGTAGCTGACAAGAGGGCCGCAGTTGAAATTGCGATTCTTAGTTTGGTTAGGTTCATAGGTCTCAGGTCAGGCAGGTTTAGGAATCTCGCCCTGGATCGGAGCTTTGCTGATTCGCTCCGGCCAAGGTGCGGGTAGTATGTTCGGTAACGCTGGTTACCGGTTCAAAACGCGGCGGCGGCAACTGTTGTGGTGGCCCTGGAAACTGCTCTACTGCGCGAACACTCAGCGGTTGCTGAAAGGTCGGTTGATTGTAAGAGAACATCTTGGCCCAGAAGCGAAGCAGTAGCGCGGTGAAGCCAAAGAGCGTGGCCACGCTAAAAATAACCATCCACGCCAGAGCGGTCGGATGAATGTCGAATTCCGCTAATTCCTTTGCCCCGCCAAATATGATCCCAAGGCCGACGACAATTGTTAATCCCAGAACGATGGTTGGAGCTATCAGACTCGGGGGCTTTGACAGTGGCGGAGGAGGATAGTTGGCGGGGGTTAGCGAGAGATTCGCGCCGCAGCGACTGCAATACCTGAGTTCAACGGAAATTTCGCTGCCGCAGGATGGACAATACATTAAAGCCTCCAAGGAGAATTTGTTGCGCTATTTGGACTGGCTGTAATGTACCACCAGGAAATCCGGTTAGGAATGTTCAAACCTCGGAAGGCTCCGGCTATTAGCCAGATGTTGGCTGAATTGGCTCGTATTCTCTTGAAATGAGACTGCGCAGAGTAGGCCTAATGAATCCGGTAGGATCTTCCGTTCGATACGACGATTACGATCCCGCTAAGTTTTTCAGCGATTCTACCGATGGTCGGTTCGTCAGCGACCAGCGCGCGAAATTGTTCTGAGCCACGAGCAACGTTGATCGTTCTACGAGACGACTCGTAGGCAGTATCAATCCAGACGCTGCCTTGGCGACGGAAACGTTTGCCAGAAACCGTCCGCATTTCCCCTTCGTCGTCGGAGTCTTTTTTGCTTTTCGCTCTGGATTCCGCTCGCTCGCTCATCAAACCATCAGTACTTATATTGTCAGCCCGCCGGGCTCCGTTCACGGCATTGTTGCTTCTCGACGGTCCATGCCTCCCCGCTTCATCACGTGGCTGATTCTTCGCATCCTCCACCGGCAAGCCCTGGACTTGACGCCTGGAAAGTTCTTCTTTTGGAACCTCCCCAACTTTGTCGGCTTCGTTGACTGCGGATTTCGGAGGTGGTGGAGGAGCGGGCAATGAAGCCGGCTCTGGAGCGAAGACTCGACTATCCACGCCTGCCCGGTCGGCTGGTTTGGATTGATCGGAGCTCTTTCGCAACGACGCAGAGGGCGTGTCAGAATCCGCCGTTGTCGCCGCTGTTTTGGCGACGTTCGCACCGTTTTCCTGAGCACCTTTACGCTCTGTTGTGGTATCAAGTCGAAGCTTTTGATCAGTGCTGCTCCGAGTTTTCTCCGCGTCTTCAATACTAGATTCGGCTAACGGTGATTCAGCGGGCTGGGCAGTTGACAACGCTGGAGTCGCCGAATTGGTCGCCTGCCTTTGTGCAACGAGATCCGGAAGATTCTTTTGTCGTAATGCGAAGAAGCTGACAGCTATAACTGCGGTCAGCGCCACTGCTGGAACCGCGTAACGCAAGACTTGTGGGGCGAACAACGAAGCCATCTTTCGCCAAAAGCCCGCGCCAGTTTCCCGCTCGATAGGCTCAACTCCGGCTGTCGCCCCGGAAGCTTGCGCCAGTCTAACCATCACGCCACGGCAACTATCACAATCAGCAAGATGCACCATGAAACGGGCCCGCGCCGCAGCGGGTACTACGCCTTCCGCAAACGAGCTTAATTCGTCTGCATCCAGATGATCCGAAAAAACTTGAGTCTCCTGGGCGGGCACGTGCCCTGAAGTCAAGGGACTTTGGGCGCCCGCGTCGCTCGCGAGCGATCGCAGCAGAAGATCAATTTCGTTGTTTTTACCTTGTTTCATCTGACGTAATTCTGTGCCCTCTTAAGAACGCCCTGGCACCCCATTGCTTGCGGCAAGCTGGTTTCGGAGCTTTTCTACCAACAACCCTCAGCCTGCTAACTCATTTTTCTTATTCAGTAACACGCCTTCACTGGCGAGCATTGGCTCAATATCTGCCTCGAGGTGAAGCCCGATATCTGAAAAAGCGCGTTCCGTCTCCTGCTTACTCCAGCCCTTCTCAGCTATTAGAGTGCTTTCCACTTGCCCGCGTAAGTCCACATGAATGCGAGTTAACCTGCGGCTTGCAGTTGCTTCATGCACGCCGAGCAGAGCTCCTGCTTCACGCAGCTTAAGACCGTCAAAATAATACAGCTTCACCAGGAGACGGTCCTCCACTGAAAGGCCGCTGATGGACTGAGCCAATGCCTTTCGCATTTCTGCACCGGCGAGCTTCGTTGAAATCTCCAACTCCGGGTTGACGACCCCGCCATGACCGGACCATTCGTTTTCTTCCCGGCCATCCTGAATGATCCGATCAAAATCAGAGTCTTCTTCTGTTTGGACGAGTCGCGACTGCTTGCGATGCTGATCCACAGCAAGCTGTCCCACCACCGCCCGCAACCAACCCGCCAGCGAGCCTCGCCCCGAGTAATACGCCAGCTTGCCGGCCGGCTTTCCGTCCTCACGGACTCGCAGACCATAAAGTTCGGCCCAGATCGATTGCGTCAGATCTTCGGCGCCTTCCTCATTCGAGCTGGCGGAGCGAGCCGCGGAACGCACCGTTGGTGAAAAACGCTCAACAAGATCGGTCCACGCCTCCTGGTTACCTTGTTCGCAAGCGATGATCAAGCAAAGGTCATCCGCCTGGAGTCTCTCAATGAATTCACTGATCGCTTCAATAGAAGCATTTTCGTCGTCTTTTAGAAGGTATTTACTGACGGCTGCTTTGATCCGGGGTACTAAGGCCTCGCTCGTTAATGAGCGGCTGTCTGAGGCGCGGCCGAGTAAGCGGCCGGCGCCTTGGGAGAACAGCTTTTCGATTTGGGCAGCTCTTTCGTTCACGGAGGATTCTCGAATCGCCGGTCAGCCTTTATGCTACCACGCCAGGGACGGGGTTTGGGCCATTCTTCACACAGCTTTGATGTCGTTGCTAATTTCAAGTTGCCGCGGCCGGTGCGATTGCTGGACTAACTTTGACACGAATGCTCGCATGGCGCTAGATTCGAATTTGAACAGAAACGAAGCGGAGTTTGTTTTTGGTAGAGCCGCAAAGGCATTGAAACTGATCCGGAAGAATTGGCTCAACCTGGTTGCTCAAACATGCTGAGAGTCACGGAAATATTTCGTTCTATTCAAGGGGAATCTACGCACTCGGGCCGTCCCTGTTCGTTTGTTCGCCTTACTGGCTGCCCCATGCGCTGTACCTGGTGCGACAGTGAATATACCTTTACTGGTGGCGAATATTTTCCGCTTGATGAGGTCATGAAGAAGGTTCGCGAGTTTGGCTGTAAGCTCGTGGAGGTGACCGGTGGAGAGCCCTTGGCACAGGACGAAGCGTTTACGTTAATTGAACGGTTATGCTCTGAAGGATATGAGGTGCTGGTTGAAACCGGTGGCTATGTTTCAACCGAAGGTGTAGACCCAAGGGCAAAGATTATCCTGGACGTGAAATGCCCCCTGTCAGGTGAAGAGGCCCGCAACTGTTGGGCTAACCTCGATCGATTGCGACCTGATCGAGACGAAGTTAAGTTTGTAATCGCCGGCTTGGAGGATTGGATTTACGCGAGAAAGATCATCGAAGGTTACGCTCTGGAAGGCCGCGCAAAGATTCTAGTTTCGCCCGCGTGGGGTGCCGTAGATCTAAAAGACGTCGCCGACTGGGTGTCTGGCAGTGGGCTCGACGTTCGCATGCAGCTTCAATTACATAAGTATATTTGGGGAGCGGAGGCCCGGGGAGTCTGAATGGGGGGAAACGATGAGATAGCTTATGACGCTCCCGCGGACCACGGAAAGGAGTTGCCCTCCAACCTGGCTGTTTGTCTGGTGTCAGGCGGCATGGACTCGTGTGTGACCGCAGCGATAGCGCATCGAGACGTCCATCAGCTGGCATTCCTTCACATCTCCTATGGACAAAGGACCGAAGCGCGTGAACGCCGGGCCTTCGAAGAACTAGCCGACTATTATGGCGTTGAACAACGAATGGTTGTGTCGTTGGAACATCTCGCCAAAATCGGCGGCTCATCGCTGACCGACAAAGATATCGTCGTCACATCTGCAGACCTTGCCGGCCAGAGTATACCGACGAGCTATGTGCCGTTTCGAAATGCTAACTTCCTGTCCATTGCGACAAGTTGGGCGGAGGTAATCTATGCTGACGCTATTTATATCGGCGCGGTTGCGGAGGATTCTTCCGGCTATCCCGATTGCCGCCCTGAGTTTTACGAAGCCTTCGCGCGAGTCATAAGTTTGGGGACAAAGCCGGAGACCAGCATCCGCGTCAAGACACCGGTTATTAACCTGAAGAAGTCTGAAATAATAGCGCTTGGGCAAAAATTAAACGCGCCATTGGAGCTGACATGGTCCTGTTACACAGAGTCGGAGCGGGCCTGCGGTGCCTGTGATTCCTGCGCTCTGCGTCTTAAGGCCTTTCGCGAGGCGGGTATTAGAGATCCAGTTTCATATCTGCTTGACAGCAAGAGGTTTGCTTATTAACTTTAGGTCGCTTCTTCGTGCTAAGTTACAACCTGGAGCATCGCCAACGCATCTTATGGGCTCTCCCGTAATTCCGCATCACTGACTATCTTCTTGGAGGAATCTTAGATGTTTCGCAGATACTTTTTACCGGTCCTCGCCGGCGTTGCCTTCATCGTCTCGACCAGCTTGATTGCCTCCGCACAAAGTGGACAGCTTCGCGGCCACGTATTTCTGAAACAGGCTGATGGCACAAAAATCCCTGCCGCTGAGGCCGCCATTGACGTCTTTCGGACCGACATCTCTGGAAAATACTCTACGAAGACGAACAAGAAAGGCGAGTGGATATTCGCTGGTTTACCTTATTCGGGAACCTACATCGTCGCAGCAAGTCTTTCAGGTGCTCAGCCTAATTGGGTTACGGGCGTCAAGGCTGGCAGAGAGACTGATTATGTCATCGACCTGTCGCCTGGTGATGGCCGGCGGCTTAGTTATGAGGAACTGAAAAGCAGCGCACCAAAGCGGGGTGCCGCCGAGCCCGAGGCTGCGGCACAGCCGAGCGGAGATGACAAAGCGAAAGCTGAAGAAATAGCAAGGAAGAACGCGGAAATCACCGCCCGGAATGAGAAAGCAACGAAATCGAATGAAGTTGTTGCTCGGACCTTTCAGGCCGGGAACGAAGCCTTAAAGGCTAAGAATTACGATGAGGCCATTAAGCAATTTGAAGAAGGCCTCGCGGCTGACCCGGAACAGCCCGCACTTTTAGTCAACGAGGGCCGCGCTTATACGGCGCGCGGAGTCGATCGTTACAATGCGGCAGTAACCTCAAAGGACGAAGCCGCGAGGGGTTCGGGAATCGAGAGTGCCAAAGCAGACTTTAAGGCCGCGGCTGCGGCAACTTCGAAAGCAGTTGGGATGATTAAGACTCAAACCGCTCCCTCTGATCCCGCTGAGTTGGCAAGATTTACCAACAATAAGCTGGCCGCTCATACCGTAAATGCCGAAGCTTACCGTCTTTTTGTGAGTAAGGCCGATCCTTCGCAGGCCGACGCCGGGCTTGCAGCATTCAAGGATTACATTGCGGTTGAGACTGATCCTGTCAAAAAAGCCAAAGCCCAATTGGACGCGGCTCAGTTACTTCTTGATGCAGGCGCAGTCGATAAGGCGTTTACAGAGTTTCAGGCGATAATCACTGCTGAGCCTGATAATCCGGATGCAAACCTCGGAGCTGGTCTAGCGCTGTTTGCCTCGGGAGACAAAGCGAAGTACCAGGAGGCCGCAAATTTTCTGCAGCATTACGTTGACGTTGCCCCTGAAACCCACAAGTTCAAAACAGACGCAAAGGCGATCCTGGCTGAGTTAAAGAACACCGAAAAGGTGACACCGGAAAAGACTGCGCCCGCCCGACGTCGGCGTCCGTAAGTTCCGAAGATGGACCCCAAGAGAAGGCCGCACCTGAATTCCAGGTGCGGCCTTTTAGTCCTCGCCTCAGGCAAATACTGGTACACACTCCCCAAACGAGTCTTCTCTCACGGATCGCGCACCGCCTCTCACCTCTCGAGTCAGTCTCAAGTCAGGTACCTCAAACCGCTATTTCCAAATACCGATTGACAGTCTTTGCGATCAACTTGTACTATGAGTGCCCAACGGTGTTTAGCACCGTCCGCTGTCTAAACTTCCAGGCTGCTATTGCTTTCTAGCAGAATCGCTAGCCCTCTTGTGAATCATTTCTAAGCTCTATCAATACCGGGGTACAAATGTCGGCAAAATTAGGCGAAATTCTCGTTCGGGAGAATCTCATCAGCCCTCAGCATCTGCGCGAAGCGCTTGATTACCAGCGCGAACACGGTGGCCGCTTGGGCTATAATCTCGTGAAGCTTGGCCTCGTGTCCGACGACATGATCACGGCTGTGCTCTCACGTCAATACGGAATTCCCTCGGTCAATTTGGAGCTTTTCCAAATTGATGAACATGTTCTCCAACTCATACCCCAAGAAGTCGCTCAGAAATACTCGGTCCTTCCCCTCTCTCGTGTAGGAGCGAGCCTCACACTCGCGATGGTCGATCCGACCAATGTATTCGCGATGGACGATATTAAGTTCATGACCGGGTTAAACGTCGAGCCTGTAGTGGTTGCCGAGGCAAGCATTCAACAGGCGATTGCCAAATATTACGGAACTTCACGGGAGATCGAGTTGTCGTCTATTTCCGTGGATGACATGGCTCTTGAAGCAGTTAAGGCAAAAAGTTCAAACGGCGGTGGCATTACACATGCCGATCTCGTTTCACTTGATTCCATCGAGTTTGACACAGACCGCTCGGAGGACGTTGAGGTACTCGAGGACAACGAAGAAATTGACCTCACTACTCTCTCCAGGATCAGCGAAGACGCTCCAGTAGTCAGACTTGTGAACGTGCTCCTGGTCGACGCATTGCGACGCGGCGCATCCGATATTCACATTGAGCCGTACGAAAAGGAACTTCGCATCCGCTTCCGCATTGACGGTGTGCTTTACGATGTCATGCGGCCCCCACTAAAGATGCGTGACGCACTAATCTCACGCGTCAAGATCATGTCTAAGCTCGATATCTCCGAAAAGCGACTGCCTCAGGATGGCCGAATAAAAATCAAGGTAAAGGTCGATGCCAGGTCTCGTGAACTGGATTTTCGTGTATCGACGTTGCCCACCCTATTCGGTGAAAAGGTAGTGCTGCGCCTGCTCGATAAAGAAAACTTGATGCTCGACATGACGAAGCTGGGCTTTGAACCTGAGTCGCTGGTTAAGTTTCAACGAAATATCTCGAAGCCTTACGGCATGGTGCTGGTCACGGGTCCCACAGGAAGCGGCAAAACTAACACTCTCTATTCCGCCCTTCAGTCTCTCAACACTGTTCAAACCAACATCATGACCGCAGAGGATCCGGTTGAGTTTAATTTGATGGGGGTCAACCAGGTCCAGATGAAGGAGCAAATCGGGCTGAACTTTGCCGCAGCCTTGCGCTCCTTTTTGCGCCAGGACCCCAACATTATTCTGGTAGGTGAAATTCGAGACTTCGAAACTGCTGAAATTGCGATCAAGGCAGCCTTAACGGGCCACCTCGTTCTGTCCACCCTACACACAAACGACGCGCCGTCCACCATATCGAGACTAATGAATATGGGTATCGAGCCCTTTCTCGTGGCAACGAGCGTTAACTTGATCCAGGCACAGCGCCTTATTCGCCGCATCTGCAAGGATTGCAAACGTGAGCATTCGATGCCACCCGAGGCTCTCATGGAAGTTGGCTTTACGGCCGAGGACGCCAAGTCGCTAAAGTCATTCAAGGGTAAAGGTTGTTCGACTTGTAACAATACGGGTTACAAGGGACGAATTGGTCTTTATGAAGTGATGGAAGTAAACGACGAAATTCGTGAGCTGATCTTAATCGGAGCTTCCTCTCTTGAGTTGAGGAAGAAGGCGATTGAAGACGGCATGATCACATTACGCGAGTCTGGTCTGCAAAAGATTCGCCTGGGACTGACGACGCTCGAGGAAGTAGTCCGCGAGACGGTTGCCTAACAGAAGGAAGGAAATACTATGCTACGAACAGTGACCCTATCACTCTTAATGTTGGTTTCAGTTTTAGTCATGCTTCCCTTTGCCAGTTCCACTGCGCACGGCATTCGCCAAAATTCTGCATCCAGCCAGCAGAGGCGCTATCGGCGACATTCCCGCGCCTGGTGGCGCCGGCACCGCGCCCGTTTGAGAATGAAGCGCGCGGCTGCCCAAGCTCATCGTAAGTCACAACTCGGGCCAACTTTAGGCAAAACACCAGATGGGGAAAATTCAGTGGCTTTGCTTAATAGTCTACCCACCGGATGGAACAACCCCACCGTTGCTAACAATGGCGAAATGAGGTTTCAGGCCGAGAATAAATCGATAGCCCCCAGCCAAGCTACCCTTTCGGTGGTAGCGCGAAGCCGGCCCAATCCCGCGTACATGACTCACCGCGAGCAGAGTCGCATGCTATCAGGCGTGGCCTTCTCTGACTTGCGACGCATCGTCATCGAAAAGATGATCAATGCAGGTGGATGGGTCATCAACGATTACGAGCGCCAGGTGAATGGTGCTCGTGTCTTTGTCGTCATTGCCCAAACCCCTGCCGATGGTCGCTCGCCCGAAAAGTCATGGAACTTCTACTTTGCCGAGGTGAACGGGAATATCTACAGTTTGACCTTGAACACCCCTTTGCAATTCTCAGATTCGCTTGCTGCCGAAGGACAAAAGTTTTTGGCCTCCCTTCGCTCAAAATCTAATCTCAGCAAACAGCTGGCGAATTAATAGACGCCGCATCATTCTCCCTCTCGGGGAGCCTTAGGAAATAAACTTAGTCGCCCACAGGAGCAGCGTTGGATGCCACAAAACGATACAACACCACAAATCTCACTCTCCGAGTTGCTGCGGAAGCTCTCTGAATTGGGCGGTTCAGATCTGCACATTACTACCGGCTCCGCGCCGCAAGTGCGTGTCGATGGACACCTCGCACCGCTGGAAGGATATCGCCAGATGACCGCCGCGGACACGAAGCAACTGGCTTACTCAGTGCTTACGGATGCTCAGAAGCATCGTTTCGAAGAGAACCTTGAGCTGGACTTCTCATTTGGCGTCAAGGGACTCTCCCGTTTTCGCGCTAACTTGTTTAATCAACGGGGCGCAGTCGGTGCGGTCTTTCGCGCGATACCTTATGAGATCAAGCCCTTCGAACAACTTGGCCTTCCCGAGGTCGTAAAGAAATTGTGTGATAAACCGCGCGGACTAATCCTGGTAACTGGTCCCACCGGTTCCGGCAAGTCCACCACGCTTGCGGCGATGGTCGACAAGATTAATCGAGATCGTCACGAGCATATCCTGACTATCGAAGACCCGATCGAGTTTTTGCACAATCACAAGAGCTGTCTGGTAAACCAGCGAGAGGTCAATGCTGACACACACGGATTCGCTGAAGCTCTGCGCACTGCTCTGCGACAGGATCCTGACATTGTGCTGGTGGGCGAAATGCGAGATCTGGAGACTATTGAATCGGCATTGCGCATTGCTGAAACCGGTCACCTGACCCTGGCAACGCTACATACTAATTCGGCCGCATCCACGATCAACCGTATCATTGATGTCTTTCCTTCAGACCAGCAATCACAAATACGCGCACAGCTTTCACTGGTGCTCGAAGGCATTCTGTGTCAGGCCCTGCTACCGCGTGCAGAGAAGACCGGGCGCGCGATGGCACTCGAGGTGCTAATTCCCAACGGCGCCATCAGAAACTTGATTCGCGAAGACAAGGTCCATCAGATCTATTCGATGATGCAAACCGGTCAGGACAAATATGGAATGCAAACCTTCAATCAGTCGCTCGCAACCCTCTACCACAAGCGCCAGATAACGCTGGATACGGCCATGCAGCGGTCCTCAAATGTTGACGAGCTCAAAGAACTGATTGATCGAGGATCCGGTCTCAATACCGGGAATGGCACTAAACACCCTAGCCCGTATGCTCAGGGACGACCCATTGGTTCTCGACCAGCCGTCTAATAGTTAACTTCAGACCCCCGGAGCTTCTAGTTATGCCTACCTACGTATTCAAAGGCCGAAACAGATTAAATGAGATAATTGTTGGCGAACGTGTCGCTGATAATCGGGACGCCTTGCGACAGATTCTTCGTCGCGAGCAAGTAACGCTCACGTCCGTTAAGGAAAAAGGACGCGAAATAGGGATCCCGAAGATTGGAGGCCGAAAGAAAGTCAAAGCCAAAGACCTGTCGATATTCACGCGACAGTTTTCTGTCATGATTGACGCGGGCCTGCCATTGGTTCAGTGTTTGGAGATTTTGGCGCAACAGCAAGACAATAAGTACTTTCAACAGATCCTGTCGCAGGTCCGTCAGGACGTAGAAGAAGGCTCAACTCTGGCTGCCGCGATGGCTCGGCATCCGAAGGTCTTCGACCAACTATATTCAAACATGGTTGAGGCCGGTGAAACGGGCGGTATTCTCGACCTCATTCTGCAGCGCTTATCAACCTTCATCGAGAAGCTCGTTAAGCTCAAACGCGATGTAATCTCCGCGATGATCTATCCGGCGGCGGTCATTTTACTCGCCATCGTAGCGGTAGTAGTGATCATGGTCGTGGTGATTCCTCAGTTTCAAAACATCTTCCTGGGCCTACTTGGTCCTGGCGAGCAATTACCGCTGCCAACGCGGATCGTGGTTGGTATCAGTAATTTTCTCGGAGGTTGGGGTGGACTCCTCATTCTCGTATCGATAATCGCCTCGGTAGTGGCGCTTCGGTTTTACTACAAGACGCCCGGCGGCCGGCATGTAATCGATCGCCTGGTCCTGAAGATTCCGATTCTCGGCGACATTATGAGGAAAATCGCGGTTGCCAGATTTTCGCGCACGCTTTCGACTCTGCTCTCTTCGGGAGTTCCGATTCTACAATCACTTGATATCACTGCCCGCACTGCCGGTAACATCATCATTGAGGAGGCCATCACAAGTGTTCGAACGGGCGTAGAACGCGGCGAGAGCTTTGTCGACCCCTTGAAGGCAACCGAAGTCTTCCCTCATATGGTGGCGCAGATGATCGGTATCGGGGAACAAACCGGCGCACTCGACGCGATGCTTGGGAAGATTGCTGATTTCTATGAACAGGAAGTGGATTCCGCAATTGCAAACCTGTTGACTCTTATTGAGCCCATCCTGATCGGGTTCCTGGGTGTGACCATAGGCGGGATAGTCATTGCTATGTACCTGCCGTTGTTCACTCTGATAGGGAAACTCTCGCAAGGGCATTAACACGCACAAGATCCTTCTGTGAAGACGAATCAAAGTCGTGAAATGGGAATTAAAAGTCCTATCCGCGACTGGCTTACGGGCGCGTCACCGGCTGGGGACAAACAGACACAGATCTCCGGACCGAGTCCCAGTCTCTCTATTACTCCGGGACGGAAGCCCTCAATGAGCGTGTCGGCTCACTCAATCAGTCGCAGGACCAACTCGCTGCCAACCGCGCACTTCAGATCAATCGCAACAGAGCGCCGACCGCGGTTGAGCGGCGCCAGGGCGTCCAGCGCGTCAAGCGCCGCCCGGGTGTAGACCTCGCCGTAAGCCTTAAGCACGCCATCGCGGTAATCGAGTCTTCGAGTCATCTGCTTCTTGTCCGACGCACTTTAGTGCCAAGTATGCCTTCACTGTCTAAATAAACCAGTGGTTGCAGAGCTTGCCATCCGAGGTTTGTCAGATGGAAAAAGAACAATCGAGCGAGTTTATTTTTCATACTCGTAATGATGTATTCGACGTAGTCAGCGATCTCAACGAGCGTTGGGAGAATCGGCTTACCTTCGATAATCCCCGGCTCGCCGAACGCTACGTCGAAGGTAAACTTCGGTGAAAAGTATGTCGCCTCTTGCTTGAGCGGGAAAAGTACGAGATTCCGTCGATCTCATTGTGCGTGCCCGTCGGTTGCTTGCAGCGCACGGTTACCCTTCCAAAGCAGCCAGGCGCTGAGTGCACAAGCAACCGGACATATCAGAAGCGAGTATCTCATCATTCCGGGATTACTACTCGCCCCCAGCAAGTCGTTGAGCTTGCCGATCACGGGCGAGCCGACTCCATAAGCGACAATATTGACTGTCGAGTAAAAGATGCCGATGCCGAGGCCTCTTAAGTGAGGACCGGCAATGTCATGGACGTCGGCTGCCGCCGGACCCAACCAACTCAACGCCAGCGCGAACAGAACGAAGTTTAGAATCAACAGCAGCGCAGTGCTGTCAATGAAGAGCAACACCAGCCAGAGAGGAACCGAAGCGAGGGCCGCGCACGTACTGAATAACATGCGCCCTCCCTTTCCAAATCTGCGGAAGCGGTCGGAGGCATAGCCGCCAAAAATCGTCACGGGTACTCCGACTACGATCGAAAGAATTCCGGCCACTGTTCCAATTAACGCGAGGCTCATTCCATGAGCCCGCACGAAGAACGACGGAACCCAGATTCCCAAATTGTTTGTGGCCAGGCCGAACAGTGCGTAACCGAGATAGAGGTATCTCAAAGGAACTGATCGAAAGAGAATCTTCCAGTCTTTGCTGGTGTAGCGAACGGCGGCAACTTCCGTCTGCCCGCGCTTTTGCTCTCTCAAAAAGAATACGACGACGGCGAGAAGCAAACCCGGAAATCCCAGGAAGTAGAAAGCCCAGCGCCAGCCATAGTTCTGTCCGAGCCAGCCGCCCAAAAAGAATGCGAGACCGCTGCCGATGGCGATCCCGGAGGAGTAGACGCCCTGCACGGTTGCGCGCATGCGCGGGGGAAAATAATCGCTCAGCAGGGAAAGCGCTGCGGGCCCGAGCGTGGCTTCTCCGACGCCCACCATCAAGCGGCAAAAGAACATTGCCCAGAAGCCTTTGGCAAAACCCGTCAGTCCGGAAAAAAGACTCCACACCGCAAGGCCGCCCGCGATCATGTTCTTTC
>JANNJZ010000297.1:0-3602 GCA_031396065.1 Pyrinomonadaceae bacterium
TCGCACATTTTCCTGCAACTAGGAATGTGGCCCGAGGCGGCAACGTCAAACGAGGCGGCCTGGGAATCATCCGATGCCTGGATGAAGCGCAAGAATCTCTCGCCCAGCGTGCGCGACTATCACAGTCTGCACTGGCTGCTCTACGTCTATTTGCAGCAGGGTCGTAACCGAAAAGCGGAAGAGTTGTTGGACCTGATGAAGAAGACAATGGCCGAGTCGACTTATGACAACAAACTGCGGCCCAACTACTACCAGAATAACTACGCCAACATGGCGGCGGCCTTTGTAGTCGAAACTGAACGTTGGAACGCCGCTGCCAGCCTGTTCCCTATCGCGTCGGAAGCACCAGTCGCAGCTATGAAGTCTTCGGTTGAAACTCCGACAACAACGGCGGGCGCCCATGGTGGGCACGGCGGGGCCGAATCCGCGCCGAGTGAAATGACGGTACGTTCTTCAAACCGGGAGCAAAGATTACCGATGCTGGTCCGGAGTTGGGCGGCCGTGGCTGATGGCACAATGAAACAAGCGCCCACCCCCCCTGATGTGAACGTGGAACAATCAGGCGAAGCTCAATGGCTCATCGGCGACCTGGCGAGGGCAGCGCTCTTCGCCTCCTTGAACGGAAAACATGAGGACGCAATCGGGTTCATGCGTGAGCTGGTGCGACGAGAGCATCAGATGGGGGCACCTTCTGGCCCTCCCGGACTCATCAAACCCGGCAACGAACTATTTGGAGAGATACTGCTGCGAGCCGGGAAGCCGAAGGAAGCGGCCGAGCAGTTCAGGATTGCGTTACTCCGGCAACCTAATCGCGCGCGGTCATTGCTGGGCGCAGCCCGTGCGGCATCGCAAAGCGGCGACCAGGCTGGAGCCGCCAACTATTACGGAAGACTATTGGACCAGTGGAAACAAGCCGACGAAGGTTTGCCTGAGTTGCGCGAAGCACAGGACTATCTGAAGAAAGCCAAGCCCGTAGACTAGCAATTGGTCAAGTTCCTTCAATTCAGGTTCAGGAAGTGGCCTAATGGGGGCAAAAATACTTGAGTCATACAGACCAGTCTGCATGAACCAGAGTTTGCCTTTGCCCCGAAGGGGCTACGGCTCAAAGCCCAGGGTTGCCGCTTCGGCTACCCTGGGGAAGATGGTAATCCATAACATTACAACCGCAACGCGGTTGCGACTGAAGTCTCGCGGCACGGACACAACCGCCTTGCGGTTGAGAAACTCTCTTGCTTGAGTTCCCAGGGTAGCCGAAGCGGCAACCCTGGGCTTTATGCCGCAGCCCCTTCGGGGCAAAGCAAGCTAACTCAAGTATGTCATTGCCCTGGTTTGACAGGTGTCCAGAGTACCGACAGTCGGGTTCTTACGCCGCCTAAAAGTCCGACTAGAGTCGGTACTCTGAACGCCTACTTCGAAGTAACTGAACGCCTGCTTTCGAAGTGACTACCTTGGCTTAACTTGACTCGCTCTGAAAAAGAAACAATTCTCCCCATCGAAACGTAACCTTCAGCATCTAGAACACTCGCCATCGGGCAGTAAACTAACATCCCATTCAGGAGATCACAGATGAATACGAAACCTACCTGGCAACCGGTCGCGCTTGCGCGAACGCTGATTGTCTGCGCCACCATCCTGCTCACACTTCAGATGCAGGGGCTGGCTCAAACCCAGTCTGAAAAGACGGCCAAGATCGATGAGGTGATGACGCTTGCAAGTAAGTACGGGCTCTTCAACGGGTCGGTCCTGGTGGCAGAAGACGGCAAGGTGATTTACAAAAAAGGACTTGGCTTGGCAAACATGGAGTGGAACATGCCCAACACTCCTGAAACCAGGTTTCGTTTGGGTTCCATCACCAAGCAGTTTACCGCAGTACTGATCCTCCAATTGGTGGAGCAAGGAAAGATCAAACTTGATGGAAAGCTGTCCGATTACCTTCCTGACTACCGAAAGGACGTCGGGCAAAAGGTCACTGTTCATCAACTTCTCAATCACACTTCCGGCATTCCCAGTTACACCGGCCTCCCTGGTTTCTTCAACGACGTCAGCCGCGATCCGTATTCAGTTGCTGACTTTGTTAAGAAGTATGCCAGCAACGATCTGCAATTTGAGCCGGGCAGCAAGTTTGCCTATAACAACTCCGGCTATTTCCTGTTGGGAGCGATAATCGAAAAGGTGACGGGCCAACCTTACGAGAAGGTTCTCAAGGAGAAGATTTTCGATCCGTTGGGCATGAAAAGCACCGGCTACGACCACTACGCAACTATCCTCGAGAAGCGCGCTTCCGGATACGTGAAGACGCCCGATGGTTATGTGAACGCACCCTATCTTGATATGTCACTCCCTTACGCTGCCGGCTCGATGTATTCCACGGTGGACGACCTTTACCTATGGGACCAGGCGCTCTACACCGACCGGGTGCTTTCGGCCCAGTCGAAGGAGTTGATGTATAAACCGGCTCTCAGTAATTACGCTTACGGTTGGGTTATTACGAAGGCAAAGTTGGGAACCGGAACCGAGACTGTGCCCTCGATCAATCACGGCGGTGGCATTAATGGCTTCAACACATTGATCATGCGTTATCCCGCCCAGAAGAATCTGGTGGTGCTCCTCGATAACACTTCCCAGGGCGACAGTCTGGATAAGCTCTCACAGGAAATAACCAACATCCTTTACAACCAGCCGTTTGATTTGCCGAGGATGCCCCTGGCTGGCGTGCTGCTCCGGACTATCCGGGAGAAAGGCATTGAGGCAGGTATCGCGCAGTATCGTGATTTGAAGGCGCAACAGGCAAAAGTCTATGATTTCAGCGAACCAGAACTGAACCAACTCGGATATCAGTTGATGGCCGCGAAAAAGCTCAAGGAAGCCATTGAAATCTTCAAACTAAATGTGGAAGCCTATCCCCAGGGCTTCAATACCTACGACAGCCTCGGGGAAGCGTACCTAACTAGCGGCAACAAAGAGCTCGCCCTCCTGAATTACAAGAAGTCGGTCGAACTAAACCCGGAGAACGCGGGTGGGGTCGCAGCGGTGAGGCGGCTCGAAACCCCAACTGCGCCGGCGGCGAACGGCACGGCGGCCGCCACTCCAACAGCGGTGGACCCAAGAAGCTTCGACGCCTACGTGGGCGAGTATGAAGTGAGTCCCACTTTCAAGGCCGCAGTCTACAAGGAAGGCGAAAAGCTAATGGCCCAAGCCACCGATCAGCCGCCATTTGAACTCACGCCGGAGAGCGCTAATAACTTCTACATCAAAGCCGTGGACGCAAAAGTCGTTTTCACCAGGGACGATAAAGGCCTGGTTACTGGCTTCGTTTTGTACCAGGGCGGACAAGAAATACCTGGCAAGAAGATTAAATAACGAAAGCAAACCCGAGATTTTCCATTTGTCATTTCTCATTTATCATCCGGTCATTTTTGCAACCGAAAGCGCAATGTGAATTTTGATTTGCCCTGAGCGTTAGTTAGGATTCATTTGAGATTTCGGATCGTTTTAATCGCTGACTAACGTAAGCGCAGGTATTTCCGGTAAATGACCGGCTGACAAATGAGAAATGACAAATGGAAAATCTCGGGCTTTGCATTGCTGAGCGCCAGGTCTCT
>JANNJZ010000453.1:0-4482 GCA_031396065.1 Pyrinomonadaceae bacterium
CGTCGGGCGACCGTCAGGAACCATCCCGACGGACATGCTCCGAGTTCCGTGCAGGAACGTCGTGTTCGGCAGGGTGAGGAGCGGGATCTGCCAGGCGACGCCGCGATCGCGGTCGGCGTAGTAGTGGAACTCGTCCATCACGACGCTGGTGACCTTCGCGGCGATTCGTGATCCACCCCCTCACGGAGGTGGCTATTGAATGCCGGTCCTTCGGACCTAAAGCCGGGCCCTGCGAATCTTCATCGCCAGTAACACAAAGGCTTGTTAACCGAACTTTAGAGTCAGCACACTAGTTTAGGGCTTCAGCGTGTAAATTCGCCGCGCGTATTCCTCGACCATGCGATCACTATTAAACTCGGGTACCAGCGTGGCTATGGATCGCTTCATCAGGGAGATCCACTTGCTTGGCAAGCCATCGGGACCGCGGTCATAGTAAAGCGGAACCACCTCGTCCTCCAGAAGCCTGTAGAGCGACGCCGCGTCACTCTGATCGACATCTGCCGCTTCGGCGCCTTCGACCGAACTACCAATCGCAAAGCCGTTGGTGCCGTCATAACCTTCAAGCCACCAGCCGTCGAGAACCGACAGGTTTAGCCCGCCGTTCATCGCCACCTTCTCACCGCTGGTCCCTGAGGCTTCCAGCGGCCGCCGCGGAACGTTGAGCCAAACGTCTACTGACTGCACCAGGTGACGCGCAATCTCGTGATCATAGTTCTCGAGAAATACTGCACGGCCGCGAACTCGCCGGTCATACTTCCACTTCGCCACTTGTTGCAGGACCAGCTTGGCTTCTCCATCCTGCGGATGAGCCTTTCCAGCAAAGACAAACTGCACGGGCCGATCTTCATCATTGATGATTTGCAGCAAACGCTCCGGTTCTGTCAGCAAAAGACTCCAGCGCTTGTAACCTGCAACTCGCCGGGCAAAGCCGATCGTTAGGACTCCTGGTTCGAAAAGATTCCTGGCCGCTTCTGTGTACTCTGTAGTTTCGGCCCGATTTAGGCGAGCCAGAAATGACCGTTGACGAATGAACGCAACCAGACGTTCTTTCAAAGCTAAATGGGCCGCCCATAATGCCTGATCCGGGATTCGCGAAATTCCCTGCTCCCATTTTGCCCGGTTTCGTACCAGCGCCGGCCACTCCGCGCCAACATGTTTCTCGTAAAGCGACTGCATTAATGAGGCTGCCCAGGTCGGCGCGTGGACTCCATTGGTCACGTAGGTAATGGGTATCTTTTCGATGGTTTCTTCTGGCCAGAGCTTTTGCCAAAGCGCGCGAGATACTTCGCCGTGCTTGCGACTCACGCCGTTGGTAGACCGGCACATGCGAATCGCCAACGGCGTCAACCCGTAAGCCTCGCGCGGGTTCGCAGTGTCGGCGCGGCCCAAAGCTACAAACTCGTCACGACTCAGCCCCAGTTCTTTTTCATAGGTCGGGCCAAACGAACGCATCAGCAGGTCAACTTCGAATTCATCGTTTCCGGCAGCAACTGGCGTGTGGGTGGTAAACACGCACTTCTGTCTTACCTGTTTCGCCGCTTCTGCAAACTTGACCCCTGACGACTGAACCAGTTCGCGGGCCAATTCAAGCGTTAGAAAAGCCGAGTGGCCTTCGTTGAGATGGAAGACGCCTGGTTCGATACCGACTTTTCGCAACAAGCGCACGCCGCCGATTCCCAACAGCATCTCCTGAACAATGCGCGTTTCCCGATCGCCGCCGTAGAGGTGACCGGTAACCCACCGATCAGTTTCCTCATTCTCGGCAATATTCGTGTCCAACAGGTAAAGCGGAATACGACCGATGTCTGCGCGCCACACCTGAGCGCGTACTTTGCGCTCGCGAATTAAGACTTCCACAAACAACGGCGTGCCATCCGCCTCCCTGAGTTGGTGGAGGGGCAAATCAGCCGGATTCGTTTCACCGTAAGACTCTTCCTGCCATCCCTGTAGGCTGAGACGCTGCCGAAAGTATCCGTAATGATAAAGAAGGCCCACCGCCACGAGGGGCAAGCGCAGATCACTCGCTGATTTCAGGTGATCTCCCGCCAGCACTCCAAGGCCACCGGAATATAGCGGCAGTGAATTATGAACGCCGTATTCCGCGCAAAAATAAGCGACCGGATGTGCTGCGCTGATACCCGAGGTCCCGGTTGAATGTGACAGACCTTCGGACGCACTCATGTAGCGATCAAAAGCCTTAGCGAGTTTGTTCACTCGGTCCAGATAGACGGGATCGGCAGCCAACTCGGCCAGCCGATATTCGGTGGTTTTGGCAAGCAATAGTCGCGGGTTCTGGCCACACTGTTCCCACAGCGCCGGGTCGATGTCTCTAAAGCAGCTGGCCCCATCGCTTGACCAACTCCACCAGAAATTCCAGGAGAGCCGTTCAAGAGCTTGTAAGGGTTTTGGTAGTGCAGAGGTTTCAGCTAAAGGTTCGGTGTTCACGTTTTCAATAGTTTCAATCATTGCAAAAGTAGGACAGGCATTTCCTGTGTGGCCTCGGAACGGTCGACGACGTAAAAACAAAGCGGTTCTTATAACACAACTCCGGTCCCCACGCTTACCAAGCGCTCGGGCGGGGTGGTGTCCTGATTTCGGAAATCCTTTGCGTACCTTTGCGGCTCTTCGCGTACTTTGCGGTAATAATCGCTTTAAAATAATTAACCGCAAAGAGCGCGAAGAACGCAAAGTTCACGCAAAGCGTTGAACTTAGGGCCTACAATCACAGAAGATTACGCATCCCGAAAGGTGTCAGAAACGGTGGCACCCTTAAAAAGATACGGACCACGTGGGCTCTTTTAGGGTCTCAGCCAAACTTGTGGTGCTTAAGAAACTTCTCGGCGTCTGGGCGTTGGAGGAAGACCAGCCGCACTTCTCGCAGGGTTGATTTCGAACCGTCAGCATCTTGCAGATAACGCTGGATCGCTTCAGACGAAACTTCGGCCGCCTCATGCCGAGGATAAGCAAACGCGCCGGTGGAAATTGCGGGGAAGGCAATCGAGGTCAGGGAGTGATTGTCAGCAAGCCGGAGCGAGTTCGTATAACACGCCGCCAGCAATTCGGCCTCGCGCCCGTCGTGCTGGCCATAGATCGGGCCGACCGTGTGAATCACATGTCGGGCGACAAGATTCCCTCCAGTCGTAATAACGGCCTCGCCTGTAGGGAGACCTGCCGGGTATTCTGTTCGTCTAATCTCTCGACATGCAGCCAGGATGTCTGGCCCACCGGCACGATGAATTGCACCATCAACTCCACCGCCACCCAGGAGCGTAAAGTTCGCTGCATTCACGATAGCGTCAACGTCCTGACTGGTGAGGTCGCCCACCATTACTACCAGCCGTCCGTTCAGGAATGTTTGTTCAATATCAGAGTCCAAACTTTACCGTCTTTCCGAGCAGCAGCGCAGGGGCGGGAGCTAAACCTCCGAGGCGTCGGAGACTGGGGAAACAGGGGAGGAAGATTCGCTGTCGATTAATGCTTCATCTCGCGGCTTCACTTCAACCTCGTCAAACATGTCCTGCCGGCGCAAAGCTTCAGCCACGCCTTTGGCTTTTAACTCGGTGAGCGGGTGGGTAGCATCCGCACTGGCAATTTCAAATAAACGATCGTCGAGCATTACCACGCCCAAAGACCCGAGCGTGACGCCGGGCGTAATTTGAATCTCATTCATGTTGTGGATTTTGAAGTGACCGGTTTGCTCGACCCAGTCCTCGATGAAAGGATCGCGCAGGGCATGTTCGGCTTCGGATTCCGAAAGATACGCCCCTTCTACGATTAGACAATATTCGCGCACGATGCAGGATTACCAGTCGAATCAGACGAGAGCCGCAGGTGAGCTGCTATAGGCTCGCGAGATCAGGTTAACTTCCAATGCAAACGTAAAGGGAATCTTACCATCAGGATTTACTGGTGCGCTTTCCCAACCCATTTGCCCCGGGGATTCTTGCCAACTTTATCACCACGCTTCATTCCAAACCAAGGAAATTATGTAAAGCAAACTGTTAGTTTGCGCGGGGCCCTTAACGAACTGTTGCGGGTTGTAATCAAAACTGTAATTTGGGCAATGACATACTTGACTCACTTAACTTTGCTTTTGCCCCGAGGGGGCTACGGCTCAAAGCCCAGGCCGCTGCGCCGCGGCTGCGGTGATCGTCGCGGGATACGTCGTCCTTGCGCAGTCCGGCGCCGCTCCGAACATCGCGGCCTCCAGGGAATGGCCGACCTACGGCCACGATCACGGCGGCATGCGCTTTTCGCCGCTGACGCAGATCACTCCGGCGAACGTGAGCCAGCTGAAGGTGGCGTGGGTCTATCACATGAAGCCCGCGATCGCCGACACGTCGCCACCCCCCGCTCCAGGCGCGCGAGGTCGCGGACGCGGAGGCTCGGGCTTCAGTTCGAGCGAGGTCACACCCCTCGTCGTCAACGGGACGATGTACATAGCGACGCCGTATTACCGCGTCGTGGCGGTAGAGCCCACGA
>JANNJZ010000469.1:0-6342 GCA_031396065.1 Pyrinomonadaceae bacterium
TTCGTATAGTTCCACTTTGTTCCTCCTGGGCAAAACCACCTCCGTTTTCAGCTTTTCATGCCGAAAACAGAGTACAAGTTTCGCTTTTCAGGGGGGCCAAATCAAACCATCGAAGTGGGCCAATTCAGACTAGCGAAATCAAGCACGGTACTTAACGAACCTTGTTCAGCATTACTACGATGAGGCGTTGTCGAAACATGGAAATTCGATGAGTTTTGACATCGTACTTCTTAAAGCTGCAGAAGCGGCCGGCCACGCCAGTCCTGAATCTTTGCGACCATACCTTAATTTGATTCGCAAGCGCCGGCTCACTACGCAAGATGGAGAGAAACGCCGCTACCTGCAACAAAGGCTCCTCAGTGTGGAACGAGACCTTAACGCAAAATCCAGACAGCTCGAAACAACCACCTTCGTGGCAGAACTTGTAACGGCGCTCCGTTCGGGAAAACACTCAAGCGTAAAACGGGCATGGACAAACCTCGAGGTTGCGATGCGGACCTATTTGTTGTAAATGGGAAAGGCGCGAATAATTCGCGTTGTCAAAACCGAGACAAAATGAACTCGGTTTTCACGCGTTGAATCTTATGAAACGTTTTAATGTTCTTGTAGGCATCATCCCAATCTCACACAACAATGTACTTCTTCTGCGAAGAAGTCTCACTGAAAGGTTTCTACCTGGTGCGTGGGGGCCACCATGTGGAAAAGTTGACTTTGGAGAACGATTAGAGGACGCAGTTTGCCGTGAACTATTCGAGGAAACTGCGCTGCAGGTGCAAGAGATCAAAGGGATGATCGGGTATTCAATGTTCATGAGCGATAAGGATGGGGACGAGCTCCACAATCTACAAATCAATTACTTGGTCGAGGTGGTATCGGCTACACCAGTGATATTGGATAAATCGAACGACGACTACAGATGGATTCCGATTAATGAATATGAGTCTTTGGATCTGAGTGAGTATGCTGTCTCCACGCTTCAGCAGGCATTCAATTCGGTAAACGCTTGGCTAACCCCCGGAAACTAACTGGCAGATTGATAGGTTAACCAGCTTGAATGGTGTGCATACATACGGTAGTTTTAGTCTTGGTGCTGGCGAACGCGCTCTTGAGATCCAATGCTTAATAACAATGGGAAAACAAACCATACTGTGATTAGCCAAATTGATCGGGCGACCTTACATTCGCTTCGTTCGTTTGTTAACGACGCAATAAACCATCTCCAATGGCGGCACTCTGGACTGGGGATGCACCAAGCTTATATCTTGGAGGGAAGTGACCAAGAACTTCGGGTGCACGTTTGGCATCTGTCACTAAAGATTGATGGCATTGATGCGGCGGGTCTCGGACACGATCACCGATTCGACATGACGTCCTGGGTCTTGGCTGGCCAGCTCACCCACGTTGAGATTGAAGCCTCATCGGATCCTGCGGGGGGGTGGAAAATGTATGAAGTCGTGAACGCCCGAAAGGCGCTTCAGGAAACCGGTTCCAGAGCAGGCGAGTTTCGCCTCATTGATGGAGTAGTGGGATTAAAGAGAAACGCAATATCCATTTCGGCCGGAAACAGCTACTTCTTCCCGAAAGGTTCGTTCCACGAAACTCATCTTGATTCAGCACTTGCTATCACTGTCGCTCTCAAGACGAATCAAAATGATAAGCGTGCTCGCATACTTTGTAGGCTGGAGCGGGAACCTCTCAATGCGTTCGGAACCTCAGTGAGTAAAAGCCAGCGCCAGTTAGTTCTGGCTGAGGCTGAAGCTGTCTTGGGCGATATTATTAATCTTGACTCGTTCGGTCTGCCAACAGAATCTGCTCCGAACCGAACCGAGCGCCAAACCAATTGCGGCCAATGCTCCGAAAACCTGTTGACCGAGGACAGCCTGCGACGCTTCAGCAGACTGTTCGATTCCTTGTGTGGTCAGGGCCAAGTGCCAGCGGCTCGCAAAGACTAAGATCTTACTTCGGTCTAATTATTCCTAAGCCTGGCGGTGTTCCTAGATCGCAACCCTTGAGCGTCGCCATGTTTGACCTCTGATTTGTTATGGCTGAGAGCTTGATTCAGGAAGACGCGGCCCGGACGCTGGTAAATGACTGGCGAGGATCTGAGGTCATTTGTAGAGATCTAGCAGCAAATGCGGCGAAATGGACCGCCGACTTCTTCTTACCAAAGTCAGCGACATTCGCAGTTGCGTATCGTAGCGATGATGCGTTTCGACCAACAGTCGACCCAAATGCCACCACTTCTAGCGTAGTTCTCGTCACTAAGGAGATCGAACTCTTTCCGCAGTACTTGGCAGAACTCAGCGGGATCGGTTTGCTTCGAGATCGCGTGGACACGTGTGTGAAGAACCTGCCAAGCTGGAAATTAGAAAAGGTACTTCCCTTAAAAAGCTTTGGCCCGTTACCCCTGTTCTCCGTTGCCTATTTGGCGGACGCGCTTAGTTATAGCGAAAACCCTTTAAAGAGTATTCCCTACGCCATTTGCATTCGGCGCATCATTTTTGAGCTTTTCAAGTCTCAACAGCAACACTGGGTGCAAAACTCAGATGAGATTCATCCTTACGTGCTTTTTCACTCGACCCGAGCACTTCTACAATTTAAGAAACTCTTAAGTAAGGCCTCGGACATAACCCGCGAATCATTCAGAAAGAACTTTGTCGATGACGACCGAATCAAGAGATTACTTGTTGGCGCGAAGTACGAAGTCGGCAAGGCAAAGGAAATTTGTGGAGTCTCGACTGGCGGGGGAATCTTCCAAGAACAGTATGTCGCCGCGATAACTGAAACCGCAGCGGACTCGCCAATCGAGAGGGCGCTCCTTTTCATTGAGGGACTAGCCTTCTCTCAGTCGATTGGGGAGTTAGCAAAAGGCAGCAGCGATCAAAACCGCGACGCGGATCCATCCATTTTAGCCTTTGCGCTCTATACGCTTTCAATCCTGAACGCTCGGCGCCATCTGTCGCTGCTCGGACAAGGTGTTCGTGTTCTTGCGGACACATGTGACCACGGACACTTTCAGCCCGGACGCCCCTTTCACATCGATGACAAGGGACGAGCGTTGGCGGTGCTCTCCGTTGAAATCTCAAACGCTTTACTCGCCATTGCATTGGAACGCATTAGCACTGCGGACGACACTGAAATCACTGCGGTTCTCAATGTGACAAAGGACGTTGAGGTATTGCTTGCTAATGACACGAAACAAGTCGAGATCACTGGTGAAGGCTTAGAGTCTCGGATACGCAAAGGTTGGTGTTCAGATCGGGCGCCTTCCAATTACCGCGTAGATGCTTGGGTTAACGCGCATGCTGCACTGTTCTTCCTTCAACGGCTCCGCCTCCTGGCAGCTGTGAAACGGCGCCATGTGCTCACGCGCTACAGCTGGATTCCCACTCTCCAGTGTCGGCCTAAGTGGGAAGAGATAGAAGATCCAAATGAGGGCACACCCCTTCCAGGCTTGAAACCAACGATTGAGAATGCGGTTATCATGCCTCAAAGCGGCAAGCGCTCGCGGGCTCCTGTTTTCTTATTGTACGGACCACCGGGCACGTCCAAGACTTCGTTCGTCCATGGAATTGCCTCTCGCATAGGATGGGACTTAGTAACGCTTTCCCCTTCTGATTTCATTGCGGATAGTCTAGACCGCATTGAACAGCGTGCAAGGGAGATCTTTGAGGATCTCGGAAATCTTGATAACTGTGTGATCCTCCTTGACGAAATGGATTCTTTATTACGGGATCGCGAGATTCTCGCTGATAAGAGTGCTGGAACTATAATGGAATTCGTAGTCCCCGCTTTGCTGCCAAAGCTTCAGCAGCTTCGAGACTACACCCTAGACAAGCAGATTGCTGTCTTCTTTGTAAGCAATTATTACGAATCAATTGATGGGGCAATTCTACGCAGCGGTCGCATCGATTCCCATCTTCAGGTATTGCCATACGGGAAGACCGCACGCGGACAAGTTTTAGAATCTCTGGCGAAACGTTACGCTCCAGACTTGGGCAAAGCAGAGCGATTGGAACTGATGAGGTTTGTTGAAAGGCTGCCCTGCAATCTTGTTTATCGAGACCTGGAGAGTATTGTTCAGGCAATCGCAACAGCTTCATCGGTGTCAAAAGTGAAGATGATCTTGAAGCAAATAACGCCTTCCTTAGGGATTTCCTCAGAGATTTACAATCCGAAGCGACGGCCTAAGGCCCTCGGCGAGTTCTGCGCAATGCTCGCGCGCCTGGTGGACTCTTCGGAGGCGGTACTCGACTCGAATGCAACCCGGGAGGCAGCGATCGAGTTTATTTTGAGCAAGAGGTCCGAACTCACAAAGGGTTCATGGCGAACTACAGCTGACGCCTGGGTAGATAGACTCAGAGAACCAATGTGATCTTAAGACTCGGCCAGCTTTAGGTTTTCTTTTGAAGCCGCCGGTCTTGATCCATCCGCACCACACTGGATCCCAGAACACCCGATATGACCGCACGTCGGACACGTCGGTAACAACTCGAAGTCTTCACGGGATAGTTGTGGTGGCGTTTTCCCCCGACGTTGTGACGCCCGATCTTCAAATAGTCTTAAAGACTCTCGCAGTAGTTGAATTATTTGCGAGTTCTGGTCGCATGGTACTTGTTGTTGAAGATATTTGACCCGTTCAATAAGAGCGCGAATAACTTCTTGGCAGTTTGTGCCGGAGTGATGGCCTACGTTGAAAGGATATCCCGTCCCTTCCCGCTTCATAAACACTAACACTTGCGCCTCGCCGCCGTCATAACCTTCCAGTCGGAACTTGTGTCCAGGATCAATGACTTCCATATTTCACCTTCTTCCGTACTTCACCTTGCAAATACAATTTCAGTAATTGGCGCTCGGCCATTTTCATATCTTCGGTGAGTTGCTCGCACCGTAAAATCCGAGATTTTAGGCACAGAGTGGTTAACCGTAAGTTCCACAATCGCCTTCCTTGCTCCGCCCTTTCTTTTTCTATTCATTTCGAAACGATATCTGTGTGGCGGTTGAAACGTGGCAAGGCCCCTGGGATGCGCCATCGGGCTGGTTGTTCCGGTATTCATCGGCGCTAGCATCACATGGTCTCCGCACGTTCTCAACAACTCCCTAGTGTCTACTTCGAGGACTAAGTGCTCACTATCGGCATATGCTTTCATCAGTGTAAGCAATCGTGCCTCAGTCAGCCAAAAGAAGACTTTCCCATTAAGGAGTCGATACCAATCTGGAGGGGTCAGTCCATCTCGCAGACACTTTGCCAGCTTTGAGTCGCTCATAGGTCGCTGATCACGAATCACAGCCTTACCGTGCTGACTGTCCGTAATCGGAATCGAGGTTTTTCTGCGGCATTGCTCAATGTTCGCCCGTTTTTCGCCAATGTAGCCAAATAAATCGAGCAAGGCAGAGGTGCTGAGAAGACCGTGCGTTCGAATGCTTTCCCAGGTCCCGAATTCGGCCATGTGGTAAAGAACCGGGTGAAGTTCAACGATCTTATCTAATGTGACGCCCACTACCATGTTCTCCGATCAATGATGCTGCGAAAACCAAACCGTGTCGAAATAAGTGAGACTGGAGCCGAAGCCACTTTCTCGACTTCTTCAATGAATCGAATAGTCTCTGTGGTCAGCTTCTCGTAGCGCCGAGCCTTCTCATTCTGTGTGTCTAAATAGTCGGTAAAGGTCAGAGCGATATCGGTGGGACTGTTCAAGGTTGCAGCCTTCCGAAGCAACACCCAATCAAATTCGCCAACGCGCCGGCGCCTATCAGTTGTCGAAGTTCGTTCGGTCTTATTCAGTTGCGATAAGCTGATACTTGAACGCTTCGCAATTTTCGACCAGGAAATCTCCTGTCCCATCGGACCAGAATCACCAGTCTTTGGACTTTCAACTCTAATAGGAAAAGTTCGGCAAACCATAATGATCTTCCGCACGCGACTAGCGGGTACACCCGCCTCCGAGAGAGCCCCCGAGGCCGATGTGTCCCGGGAAGTCACGTGAGGATAGTCACCATGGTACAAGCTCAGTCCGATTCCCTGAGTGCCTTCTACCAAGATTTTTTGACCCCTGGAATAAGCATCTTCCAAAATCTCCCAACTCTCACCATGAATAAACGGAGCTAGTTCGGGGATGTCACCCGCCAGCTTAATTCGCTTCCCTCGATCAACGATTCGCCGAGCAGCCGCACGACCCACACCCTGACCGGTTGAGCCAATCCTAGCCTTGATATTAGCCTCCCGCGCGATATCGGCAGCATTAATAACCATTGCACGGGGATCTATCGAAAGGCGCGCCCGGTTTACATTGCAATCAGCTATCTCTTTCATCAAGTGTTCGACATTAAGAACCGAGCCGG
>JANNJZ010000519.1:0-11072 GCA_031396065.1 Pyrinomonadaceae bacterium
GGCGAACCTAAGAGCGTCACCGAGGGGAACGATAGGAAATACGTTTCAATCCACGCCGCGCTGAATCAGCGCGGCGAACGTAGACACGATGGGCAAGATAGCCGGTGTCGATGGTTTCAATCCACGCCGCGCTGAATCAGCGCGGCGAACACGATGGCGCGCTCACTTCAAGACTGTATAGAGATGTTTCAATCCACGCCGCGCTGAATCAGCGCGGCGAACCTCCGTTCGGGCTGACTGTTTGGAGTGTCATTGTGGTTTCAATCCACGCCGCGCTGAATCAGCGCGGCGAACGGGCAGGTAGTTCCGCAAAAGAGAGCCTCTAGATGGTTTCAATCCACGCCGCGCTGAATCAGCGCGGCGAACCCGGAAGGGAATCCCCACTCTAAAACTGTTTGACGCGTTTCAATCCACGCCGCGCTGATTCAGCGCGGCGAACCGTTACGACCTCGTGATCCAGGGCAGTAATGTCGCGTTTCAATCCACGCCGCGCTGAATCAGCGCGGCGAACATGCGACGGAGTATTCGCTAATAACTCGTTTTTTGTTTCAATCCACGCCGCGCTGAATCAGCGCGGCGAACTGAAGAAGGCATCGGCAAACCGGCCACAAAATACGTTTCAATCCACGCCGCGCTGAATCAGCGCGGCGAACTGTCATCGTGGCAACTACTCTGCTGACTATCACTTGCTGGAACCTCTCCGCGAAAGTCCTTCGCTGGCCGGAAAAATCGAAAGCGGCTAGCGTGAGCACTCCACCAATCCATCTCGTGCGAACAGCTTAGCCGCCGCGCGAAAGGTCTGGTCCCAAGCCACCACTTCAGGTTCGCACGCCAAACGAACGTGGCACCGATAGTGCGCAAAGCGAATCCTTCCTCCTTTCAAAATACGAGTGGGTCTTCCAGATCGATGGGTTCATTGACGCCCACGTGCTGCGTCGGCGTGTCGACCTCGAGAAAATAGAAGCGCAGCGAGTCCTGGTGTTCGTTAATCTCGCGCAGGAGACGAGCCTTCAGCATCACCCAACGCCGCTGATCGAGTTTGCACTCGAAGACACTCTTCTGCACCCGCTGGCCATAGTCCTCGCACGCCTGCGCCACGCGTCGCAACCGCCGCACGCCAGCCTTGTCGATTGTCGATACATCATAGGTGATGAGCACGAACATAATTTGAAACTATCCTCTTACAGCCGAGTTGGGGGCGACCACTCATGCTCTCAGTCACATTTCCAGCTAACGCAGCACACATGGCAGATACTCCGGAATATCACCACGTAGATGTCGCGCCAGGATGCGCGCCTGCGCCAGCATCAACTGCCCCACGCGAAACTCCTGCCCGATCACCGGATGCGTGATTACCTCTTGCTTCCGGGTTTGATATGCGACAATTACCGCCTTGCGCGAATCTTTCTTCAACTCAAACGCACCGCCTTCGCGCGCGGCAAAGTCCTTGAGCTCGATCTGCTTGCGATTCACCAACGTGATTGCCAGCCGGTCAGCGAGCAGCGGCCGAAACTCTTCCATCAAATCCAGCGCGAGACCGGGACGGGCTGGTCGATCCGCGTGCAGATAACCCACGTATGGATCCAAACCAGTTGCGGTCAACGCCGCGATGCAGTCATGCCGCACCAGCGCGTACAGAAAAGAAAGCAGACAGTTCATGGCATCGAGCGGCGGTCGTCGGGTGCGTCGCGTGAATGCGAAATCGAGACGCTGCTGCCGCAAATGCAAGCTGAAGACTTTGAAATAGAGGTTCGCCCCCTGGCCTTCGTATCCGCGAATGCGATCCACGTGATTGACCGGCTGAGGGGCGGCCCGTTCGCCGTCGAGTCCGAGCGCTAACGACGGCGACTCGGACGAGGCAGGCAGCGATGCCTCAGTCCCCGGGTCAGGAGCAGTGGGCCTGGCCGCTATCGCGGGCGGTTCCCACACAGCGACGGACCCACCCGCTAACGCAGGTGGTTCTGAAGGCAGAGCGGCGGACCCACCCGCTAACGCAGGTGGTTCTGACAAAAACGCAAAATCATAGTCCCGCAGGCCTTGAAGCAAACGCGCGATATCAGCGGCCGCGCCGCGCAATTGCTTTGCTTCCTCCAGACTTTCGTTTTCGCGCGCAGAACGTAAGAGGCTTTGGCGCGAGTTCTGTAGCTTGCCGGCAACAAATTGACGCGCAATCAACGCCGCCACCTTTGGATTATCTGCCGCCCGGTATTGCGTCCGCCGCAACATCACACTGGTGTTCGCGACTCCTTCCCAACGACCGATGAAATAGCCGCTCTCGCTAAAGTGGTTGACCGGCACGCTATGCTCCCAACACAACTGGAGCGCCGCGGGACTGATCACGCTTTGCCCGAAGATGCAAACTGATTCCAGGTGATGAATCGGCACCGCCAGTTTCAACTCGCGCTCGACTTCGATCCGCAAAGTCAGATGGTCACGCGAAACGTAACTGTTCTGCGTCGTCAGGTAGAGCGTGTTCTGTTTTATTTCCATTGCTTACATCCAGAGTCCGTGAAGCGGACGGCGCGAAAATAGCCCAGCACTTCGAGAGTCGCTGTCAAAACTCCTGGTCTCAGCGCCAAAGGCGCGAAATGTAAAAGCCTGGGCCATCGGCCCAGGTGAGAACGGTTGAAGCTCCTTAGCACTGAAGGCGCGAAATGATGTTGGACGCAGCACAACCACTACTCTTTTCGGTCGATGCTTCCTATTTCGCGCTTTCAGCGCTTCCAAAATTCATGGGCGCCACCTGGGCCGTTGCCCCAGGCTATTACATTTCGCGCCCTTGGCGCTGAGAACCCAAGTTTTGACACAGCCTCTGAATCGCTGGGCTATTTCCGGTCGTCCGCTCCACGGACTGCATTCCGGATGCTTCACTAACAACACGCCCGCCGACCAGCGACGCCGCGCTCCAAATTACGTCCATAGGTTCTTCTCGTAGTTTTCAACTTTCGCGCGCGCCGCGATTTGTGTCAGCTCAGGCAAGCAGACTGAACGCAACGAGCACCCATCGCAACGGGGCTTCAACACTGCCGGAGGCACTTCGCGATTCGCGACGAGGGCCCGCACCGCTTCAATGGTCTGCCTGGTCTCTGAGCGCAGCGACTCATCGAAGCTCACCTTGCGCCGCCGCTTGCTGCCCGCGTGATAGATGAACCCTTCCGCAACCGTTACGGAGAACATCTCTTCGAGGCAGAATGCCTGCGCGCAAAGCTGCACGTCGTCGTTGTCCCACTTGCGACGCTTCCCTTTTTTGTATTCGACCGGCGCGTAAAGAATTTCGGATTTCGGAATTCGGATTGCCGATTTGCCGGAATCCACAACCGCGTCCGCTTCTTTCATTTCGCAATCCGCAATTCGCAATCCGAAATTCTTCCTTACTTCCACGATGTCCGCCTTGCCGCTCAGTCCATAACGCTCGGAGAACAGCGGCACCGCCCGCAGGATCGTGACCCCTGCATCAGTTTCGTAGCCAGGCGCATCAGCGTGATCGTGTAGGAGCGTGCCAACAGCCGTGTGTTCGTTGTCGGCCCAAATGCCCTCGACAAACATCAACGCACACCGCCGCGGGCAGAATACAAACTGATTGAGCGCGGCGATCGTGATCGGTTCCGTTTCAGTTGCCAATTGATTGGTCTCCCAATGTTTTCCTGCATTCGCGGGTTTCACCGCAGGGCGGTGGCTGACTTTAGCCCGGTCCTTTTAAGGTTGTGTCAACACTCCCGGTCTCCAGCGCCAAAGGCGCGAAATGCGAAAGCCTGGGCCATCGGCCCAGGGAATACCAGTTAAAGGTTCTTAGCGCTGAAAACGCGAAATAATAGAGAAGCGGCGCAATTCACTGGGATATCTCAGTCGACTATGCCTATTTCGCGCCTTCAGCGCCAAGAGGCCATCATCAGTTCTACCTGGGCCGATGGCCCAGGCTATTACATTTCGCGCCCTTGGCGCTGAGAGCCCGACCTTTTGACACGGCCTCTTTAAGGCCGGGTCACGTCACCTCACAACCACGAAACGTCGCGTAGCGAGGGTTGAACGTACCTCTCAGTCGTCGCTATGCGACGTAGATCTTTGACGGCGCCCCGATCCCGGCGTTGAAACACCGGGCTAAACTCATTTAACCGCTGACGCGGCCGACCGAATTCAACTCGGCTGTAACCTTGCGTCTGCGACCACGGGTCACATTGCTGTCGCCCCGCACGATCGTAGTCACTACGCGATGTCCACGCTCGTGATCGAAAACACAGTACGCGCGAAACTCATAAGGAAAGGGCTTCACCGTCCGCACGCGCAAGGTCTCGCCATCAGGCAACACACGCACGTTCGCAGCTTGGCTTACGCCCACGCGAATTACCTCTCGCGCCTGCTCGTTACTCAACCGAGCAATCCGCTTCTGAAACTGCTCGATCGCGTGCGGCGTGATAAAGAAGTTGTCAGCCTCGATCATGTGCTCGGTTCCTTCTCCGGAATTTCCCATACGATCTTTCTAGCACTTACCAAGGCTTTGCCGTTCTCGGTCACAACTTTCGAGTAGTTCGCCAAGTCTCCCGGGGCAGTACCGTGGTAGTCGTTCAGATTCGACGGAAAATCTTTGGTCTTGTTTTCAGGTTTGCGCTCGACGACAACTTTCTCAAAAAGCTTGTGAGAGTGTTCGTTGCCGAGGCACGTCAAGTGCTGAAAGTCGACGATACCGACTACCCGCATCCCTGCACGCCCTGCCGCAGCATCATCACTGAACATGTGTTTGAGCGCGAAAAGGAAGTTGTCCAGATCGTAATAGGTGAACTGCGTCTTCGCCGCAAAAGCCGCTGAGAAGTAAATCTGGGCGCGGTAGAGGCCATAGTCCACGAGATACTTTCGTCCCATCGTGCGATTACCTGTCTCTTCGGACGCCTCTTGCGTCATCTGCTTTTGCTCCTTATCACTAGCGACAGCGCACCGCGTGATTGTGGCATCGAGTTGAAGGGTGCGATCCAAGCTTTCAGCGAAAGTGAATTGAAGTGGACCCCGAATCTGGCCATAGAAGCTGCCCTTCAATGGCCCATCCGTAGCCGTTACTCCTCCGAAGGCGCGTAGGTCGAAGTATGTAAGGCAGAGAGCGTCACGGTACGCTCGTTGAATGAATTCGCTCTTTCCCGATTTCCCCTTTACAGCTTTTTCCCATTTACCCTTTTTCTCTTCCCTGTAGCGGCTGAAAACCTGCTCGGCCTGTCTATGGATTTCTTCCTTCTCCATCAAATCTTGAAGCACTGCGTTCTCACGAACGAATATTTCATACCCAGGATGAGGTACTTCACCTCTTGCGGTTCCATCCGAATTGTAGAGACTCAAGAAGTTGCGAATCTTGCGTTTCAGACAGACATCCGTGATCAGTCCTCTGAGACTATCAGGTTGAAGACGGGGCATGTTGCCAGCGTCAGGGTCACCATTCGGGTTCGCCTTAGTCGCGTCCAACAAGAGCACGATGTCGTGCCTTTCGCCGACCGGATCAGTGGCCTTCATGCCGGTCGGCAAGCTGATCAGTTTGTGGTGCAAAGTGTTTGCCGATCCATTATTCGTCATCGGGGTTCTCTCCTTTGGTTTTCTCTCCGGAAGTCTCGGAATCGCTCGAACCGTTGTTTGAGTTCTGTTTGCTTGTCCTTGGCAGTGGCAGGCTGCGCTCATAGTAGAAGCCAAGGGCAAAGCGCCCTTGATCTTCGAGGTTCAAAGTGGAAGGGAACCGCTGACCGGGTGTCTCTCGGAGGCGTGCCACGATATCGGCTAGTCCAACAAAATCCTGAGCGGTTCCATCGGTGCGGTTCTTCTCCTTCACACCGAATTCAAGGTTGCGGGCCATTCCGCCACCAAGTTTGTTCAGATGATGCCGCACCTGCCTGCACAATTGCGGGAACACGAGCGCAGGCGTGGTTGAGGCTGAACCGTAAACACGGTTGGCGGGCGAAGAGTTTGTGCCGCCACTGCTACGATGTGCCTCGACATGAATTCGGTCGAGCATCGCCAGCAACCGCCCGCAAAGGTACGCCGCATCGCTTTCGATATCATGCTTTTCAGGTGTCATATCAATTCCTTTCGTTGACTTGAAGTAGAGTTTGATAAGAGCGCTACGTGCTGCGAGACGCCTTTCGAACCGAGACCGATTCTTTTTGTCAGTTCCCTTGGACAGTTCGAGGCTCTGCCGTTGCAGCGCTCTGGTCAGTAGCTTGTGCCGAAGTGGATAACCAAACATCGCGGTTTCAAATAGAGCGATGTAAGTGTCAGGCTGGGGCTTGGTCTTAGACCCTTTTTTCCGGGGTGCAATGGTAATATCAGCCAAGAGACCGATTGGAAACGTAAAGAACTCTGAATCCTCATCACTTGTCAGACTGATTGCAAGGAAGTATTGGTGCAGGTGGCGGTCTGCTTCAGGCAGCGTTGACGTGTGCCAGTTGCGCACGGTCACGCGAGACTGAGGTGAAGAAAGAATCGCGGCGTAAAATGTGCTCTGATCAATCTGGCGACGCACACCTTTTCCGACCGCGCGAAAGTATTCCTTGACCTGTAGCGGGTCCGCCATGAGACCGGCAAACGGCAAAGCCTTGGGGGCTTCTTCCGGCTTGCTCAACTCTACCGCCCAGAAAACTGCCACCAGATCGCTGCCTAGCCTGATGTGAGTCGAGTCTTCACGTAGAAGCCAGTTCAGCGCAGCAGCGGCCTTCTCTGCGTTTTCCAACAGCATGGGTGCGGTCAGGTCACCGAGGCCATAGGATTGTGAGGGCTCTTTATCGAATGAGGCGAGCGGACAGTAACCTCCACCGTTCGGTACTCCAGCAATGTGCGGAAAAACTCTTGCCAATCTCCCAACATGGTCAGCCTCCGACGAAAGCAAGTCTGTACCTTTAGGCAAAACCTTCAGCGCCGGTTGTCTCTGGTCGTCGTAGTATTTTGTCCACCAGGCAACGAAATCCTTGTCCCTAAGTACAGGCCGATGCGCGACGCGAAATGTAATGTATTCGGAATTGAGTTTCGCAAGTTGAGAGTCACGCTCCACTTTGCGAGTTCTTTGAGCCTCTTTGCTATCGTGCTCTTTTGTTGGAATGAACTGATGAGGGATGAGTTGAGGGCCTTGCTCTAGAAATCTTAGAATCGCTGCGGCTGATTTGCTCTGCGAATAATCCGCCGCAAACGTCCGATGCAGTGCAACAAAGTTGGCATGCCTTCTTTTGTCCTTTACACTGCTAACCTCCACAACCTCCCCTGTCTTTCCCTTTTCCTGGCTTACTTCCTGTCGGAAGATCTCAACGGTTCTGCCAACGCCGAGGAGAGCCGGCACATTCCCACCTCCGGCGCTGGCCGACACTTTACCCTTTTCGTCGACTTTCATGTAGAAGGCAGTCGGACACAGAGCTAGCTTACCTCGCTCTTCTCTCGTTTGTCCGTCCTTCCCGACCACCAGTTTCACGGACGGTGAAATGCCGTCGAGATTGCCTTGCTCGTCGAGGTCGATCATCCAATGAACGTCGCGCAAGGCGAAGGGCTCCACGCCCGTGAACCCCATTCGCTCACTTAAGGCGATCAATTCAATCAGCATACTTCCTCCACTTCGAGCCTTCCGTTCTTGTCAATGACTCGGGCCACCGCGATCCACCCCCGATCGGCTTCGGCGTGAAAGCTCTTCCTTTGAAGTAATGGCCATTGTTGTGGGTACGGCGCTGTGTCTTTCCACGCTTCCCATAGTGGCGAAAACTCGATGTCGCGAAGCATCTGCCCATAGTTACTCTTGAAGTCCGGTGGCTCAGCTTCTGGCGCAAGTTCAAAGTCGCAGGGGAACTCTCGGCACCCCAAGTAGGGCCGATGAAAGCATTGGCCTTTCTGTGCGCGCCGTAAGAACATCTTGTGGTACTTGGCGATCAGAAAGGGCTGGCCAAACTTCTTGACCAAGTTCGGAACGTCAATCACGGCTTCAATGAGATACTCAACATCTTTAAGAATCAGACTGTGACGCTGGGTGTGGGTTTCCTCTACGTTAGAAATGTTCACTGGCAGCGATGCTTTTCCTGAATATGCGATCTTGTCGGTTTTCAATTCATTTCGCAGAATCGAAACAAGCACTCCCGCCCTGACGATTCCGAGTCGCAATACACGCCAGCGGAACCCAGTCTTATCGTCGCGCTTCTCGCCTTCAGGCTTCTCAATTGGTTTCATCAGAATCGCTTCGAGAACGCCGCGTGCAGCTGAAGGCGTGATAACGGGATAGCTCACCCGCTCGACTTTGAATTCGGGACGAGTGAAGCAAGCCCAGGGGCCACGCACGCGAATGCGAACAGGTTCGCTGATCATAGAATCGTCCTTTCTCCATAGAACGTGTCAAAGGTAAGGCCAACTCCATCGAGCCCGCCGTCGTAGGCACCTGACCACAGCCACAAGCTGTCCTCTCCCTTGAGCGCAGGCCCCAGGAGTCTGGCAGCCTGGAGTTCCGTGAGCTTGTAGTGAGGAAGATTGATAATACAGCCCTGCATTCTCCGCCAATCTTCACGGAGGAAGAACCCTCGTTCGCTTGCGGCGTCGTAAGCTTCCTTCACCACAGTCGGATAGTCTTGGCCTTCGATCGTCTGATTCAATACCAAGACGGAAACAGTATCGTCATCAATGAACTTGAAAAGCTGGTGGACTTCTTTGAAGCGCCACTGTCCGCGATTCTTCTGAATCAAGCATTCGTCGGGCACGGTGAGTTGATAGAGCAATCGAAAATAATCTTCGAATGAATCAGGATTGTCTGGGTCTGCTAGTCGCATCTTTCGCAGCAGGTCGGTTTGCGACGTGGCTGTTCGGTAGACACCTTTCAGTGGCATGTGATCTTCGGTGGGGTGAAAGACGTGGACTATCCCGAGCGTTTCCTTCTTGCCATTGCGATTGCACCTGCCTGCTACTTGGACGATTGAATCGTATGGCCCAAAGGCGCGCCATGCTTCGGGAAAGTCTACGTCCACGCCTGCTTCGATGCACTGGGTGCTAACTAGCAGGCAGCGGGGATTGTCCTTCCGTTCCAGCCGATCTCGGACTTCGTCAAGGACCGCTCTGCGATGAGACGGCATCATCCACGTGGAGAGATGAAACAAACCATCGGAGGTTCCGTCGAGGCACTCCTCTAGTTTCTTCTTGAGCGCGGCGTGAAGTTCGCGCGCATCGCCACGGGTGTTCACGACCGCCAAAGCCTGCTGGTGATCAGCGGCCAATATCTCGGTAGCAATTTCATCCCAGCTTTTGTGTACTTCGCCGGTCGGCCCTTCGCTGATTGATTCAGGCCAGCGATATTTCACTCGCTTCAATGACTGATAATGATTCTTGGCTTGCTCGGACGGGACGATTTCATTGAGACCTTTGAGTCCGCATGGCAAATCTTCTTCGGAGTGCTTGAGCGCGGGCTGCGTAGCGGTGCAGAAGACGAGCGTGCAGCCGTACGGCCTTTCTGGATTGGCGACCTCGCCAAGCACGTGAAGCAAAGGTTGTAGAAGCAAAGGCGGCAGTGTTTGCACCTCGTCAAAAATGACGACTGACTGGCAGATGTTGTGCAGCTTGCGCGCTTTCGACGGCTTGCGTGAAAAGAGCGAACCGAAAAACTGAACGCTGGTCGTTACGATTATCGGAGCGTCCCAATTCTCCGCTGCCAAGCGCCGTCGTTTAGTCTGAGCATCGATTCGCCCGTCTTCTCTCTCTTTCTTGTAGTCCTTGGGATCTTCTTCGTCGGCTTGTGAGTGATGTTCGAGCACCCATTCTTTGCCGAAAACCTTGATCAACTCACCGACGGTTTGCTCAATGATGCTCAGATACGGAATGACTACGATAACCCGTCGGAAACGGGGTGGATCTTCCGCCTCAAGCTGGCCGTTGTGATGCGCGGCATGTGAGAGAGCAAATAGCATTGAAGCCAGCGTCTTTCCACCACCGGTTGGAACAGCCAACGAAAAGAGGCCACGTTCGCTCGCGGCGTTGCGCCTACACCAATCACCGACCTCGTTCCTGACGCGCAGCACATCAGCAGATGCCTTACCCTCTCGGAGGGCATTCTCGGCGCGCTCCGCTAAATTTCTTTCAAGCTTGTCGAGTAAGAGTTGGGCATCAAACCCTGGCCAGTCGCTCCGCAAATTTGGACCACCCCACTTCTTTTCGAAGCTCTGAGGTGAGAGACTCCGTTCATCAAGCGCCTTTTCATGCTGCTCTGCATCAAGCCGGTCGGCATCGATCAGTGCGCTAAACAAAAACCGTGTGAAGAACTCGGTGGCCATCCACCCGTCAGAACTCCTCTGACCGTTGAAGGTCAAGTCCTTGAGCCAATGTGGTAGGACTTCCGCGATCTCCGGCAGCGACCAGGATGCGTCGGATTCGTGTAATGCGGCTGCCGAGACCTTGGCCTTGCCGAGATAGCCCTTCATCTTGTCGAAAACATCACCACGGTTGTGTAGTCCCGCGTGGTGGCCATTGATTGCGAGGGCGATTGGCCATGCTTCCTTTTCGAGCGCAATCATGGCTCCGTGATGTGCGTGAGGCTCCTTATCGCCTTCTTTGTCATCCGATCTCAATCGTTTTTGAAACTCATCCTCAGCTTTGCCAAGATCGTGAAGCAGCCCCGCTATCTTCGCGTGTTCGGCACCCCCGAAAGCGATTGCGAACTCCGCGGCCCTCCGACCGACCTTATTTAGGTGATCGGCTAATCGGTGCTCCTTGTGTGCAAAGAATTCGCTTTTGGTCACGGTGATAATCCTCCTACTCCACGGCTCTCACAACCGATCAATGCCCGAGTCGGTTGCTCGCGGAAGGCAAATTCGCCCTCGACTCAAGTGGTCGGCGAATGGCGAGTTTGTGACAATCACCCTTGCTGTTCTCAGTGTGAGCAATGAAATCCATGACCGAATGTCCCAGCGCCTTGGCGAGCTTGGGAGCGCAGGCGCTTGCAGATGAAACCCGCGATTCAGGCGTTGGACCGGAGAAAGTGAAGATGTCTGACTCGCGTTAGGTTTGACGCGTGGACCAGGCATCGCACGGGCCTGAATCAAAACCGGGTGAAAGGGTTCGACGCAAACTGTACTCTGGAGATGTGGGAACAG
>JANNJZ010000550.1:0-3333 GCA_031396065.1 Pyrinomonadaceae bacterium
CGTCGGCTTTCGGCCCGACCAGATAATTTTCAACGGCACCAGCAAGAGCGCCGGTGAACTTGACGATGCTGTCAGCGCCGGCATCTACGCGATCAACGTCGATTCCATTTACGAGATTGGCTTAGTTGAAGCAGCGGTGAAGCGGGTGGCGGAAGCCCAGGGCACGCCCGCTAAACCAGCTCGCATCGCTTTGCGCCTGGTGCCTGAAATCGGGACTCGCTCGCACCTGGGATTGCAAACCGCCCTGCTGACTTCGAAGTTTGGCATTTCGTCGTCTGAAGTACTTGAGGCATTTCGCCGAAGCTTACAGAACCCCGAACTGATTCATGTTTGCGGTATTCATATCCACGTGGGTTCGCAAACGCCGGACGTCGAACCCTTTGCCGAAGCCTTTCGCAGTATGTGGGAACACCTGGTGGCGATTCACCGGGAGACCGGCCACACGCTTGAGCATATCAATCTGGGCGGCGGCATTCCGGTTAACTATCTCCGGGATCGCTCGCAGGCGGACCAACTCCCCGAGCACGAGCGCGACATGCTCGGTGCCAGTCTGGAACCTTCCGTCATGCTCGCCGAAGCCCTGCGCGTAGCCCGCGAATCAGCTCGCGCCGCCAACGCCGAACACCTTCTCGACGTTACGACAATTCTCCTCGAACCCGGACGCAGCGTGATCGCCGACGCAGGTTTGGTGCTGACCACTGTTCTCAATATTAAGCAGCGCCCGGAAACGGGAGACGTGTGGCTACTGACAGATGCCGGCTACAACATCATGCTCTCGATGAATAACTACAAGTGGTACTACCACACCGTCTCGGCTTCCCGGGCAGGTGAACCTCACGAGACGAGTTATAAGGTTGCTGGACCACTCTGCGATTCGGGCGACGTTTATTTCGACATCGAGCGCCAGGGCCGTCTGCCCGACTATCGGAAACTTCCCGCGAGTGTTGAACCCGGCGAAGTGCTGGCACTGCTCAACTGCGGCGCCTACTCGCTGGCCCAGATGTTTCACTATAACGGCCGGCCGCTGCCTGCGGCCGTGTTGGTCAATGAGAGTGGCAAAGCTGAAGTGATTCGACGTCGGGATACGTACGAAGACCTTTTAACTAACGACATATGGTAAAGGGTGGTGTCTGCCTTGTAGTAAGGAATTGTTGAACTTTACGAAGTAGGGAATTTTGACTTTACGCTGGAAGCGTTGGCTAATTCCAGCCCAGGGTTTGCTTTGAAACCCTGGGACAGAGGGTGCTTCCCTAAAATTCTTCGCAACTCTGAAGGAGTTGCGTCACTCTTCGCTATCGCAAACCCTCGCGACTCCTTCAGAGTTGCGAGAATCTAGCGAGGCGTTTTCTACCCAGGGTTTCAAAGCAAACCCTGGGCTGGAATTAGCGAACGCTTTCAGCGTAATTCTGAACAAGCCATGACCACTCGTCGCGAATTTCTACGAACCGCCACCGTCGCGGCTGTCGGTGCCCCACTCGTTTTCAGCCCCTTCGTCCAGCGTCGCAGCTACTCATGCATCATCATCGGGGCGGGGCTCTCGGGGTTAGCAGCTGCCTACGCACTAAAGGATTGGAACGTGACCCTGCTGGAAGCACGAGAACGGGTCGGCGGTCGCGTTATTTCCTTCAGCTTCAAAGAGAATCCCCAGCTGGTCTGCGAGCTGGGAGGCGAATGGGTAGGCGACAGCCACGATCGCATGAAGGCGCTCTGCAACGACTTCAAAATACCTCTCAAAGATCATCGCTTCGAAGCGTGGCTAATGCAGGACAGCGTGGTGAAGCGGCCGGGACAATGGGACTTTTCACCACAAGCTAAAACCGCCTTTGAAAACTTTAGGAAGGTCTTTAAAGCATATAACGACGGTGATCGGATTCGTTTAGATCGATACGATTGGTGGACCTGGCTGAAAGAGATAGGCTTCACCGAAGCCGACCTGCTGTTGCGAGACCTGCAGGACAGCACAGATTTTGGCGAGACGATCCGCATGATGTCGGCTTACGCCGCGGCCGCGGAGTATTTTGAGTCGAGTCCAGCCAACGAAATGGATTTCAAGATGGAAGGCGGCAATTCTCGTCTGGTAGATGCTTTGGCCGCACGGGTTGGATCGAGCCGCATACTCACCGGCATGACTGTGCAGCGTATCGTTCAGCGAGGCGGCAAGGTCACGGTCACAGCGGGCGGCAGGGATTTCACCGCCGACGCCTGCATTTGCACCGTACCCGCGCGGGTTCTGGGGAATATTGCTTTTGATCCTCCGCTCCCGCGCGTGCAGCGCGAAGCGGCTAACAAACTTCAGTACGCTCGCATAATCAAGAACCAGGTTCTGTTCAACGAACGATTCTGGGGTGCGGAAGATTTCTCACTCGTCAGCGACGTCACCTCCCATTATTATTTTCACAGCACTAAGAGTCAGCCTGGTAAGCAGGGCATCCTTTGCAGCTACGCCATCGGAGAAAAAGCCGACATCTTGGCATCGCAGAACAGCCGCAAACGCAGAGACATCATCACCGGCGATTTACTGCCGCTGAATAGTCGCGCTCCAGAGTTGGCAGGCAACATACAGTCAATGGCCTGGCAACGTGATATCCATACACAAGGTGCTTATGCATTTTATCGACCCGGGCAATGGTTTACCTTGCGGCCCATCTTGCAGCAGCCCCATGGAAAGGTGCTGTTTGCCGGAGAGCATCTGGCGGACTGGCAGGGTTTTATGGAAGGCGCTGTCGTAACCGGCGAGGCGGCGGCCCAGGCGCTAACAGGTCGCACCAGGAGCAGACGCGCAGCCTAATACTTGTCCAAAGTCCAAAGTCCAATGTCCAATGTCCTACTAAGGCCGCTTGACCGCTAATTTTCACCCTCTTTATTGCTCAGGAGGTGAAGGTTATGAAAATTAAGAAGTTTGAGGATCTTGAATCGTGGAAAAAGGCGAGGAAGTTAACTAATACCGTCTACGCGGCAACTGCTGCTGGTAGTTTCAGCCGAGACTTCGGCTTGAAGAACCAAATTCGGCGCGCCTCCATCTCAATACTGTCAAATATCGCTGAGGGTTTCGAGCGAGGTGGCGACAAGGAGTTCTTGCAGTTTCTGGCTGTGGCCAAGGGATCCTGCGGCGAGGTGCGGGCACAACTGTACATTGCCATGGATCAAGGGTATCTACGTCAAGACCTTTTTGACGAACTATCCACAAACACCGCCGAGATTGGCCGATTGATCTCCGGCATGATGAAGTACCTAAGTAAGTCAGAACTAAGAGGAAGCAAATACCGCTAATCAGGCGGACTTTGGACTTTGGACTTTGGACTTTGGACTTTGGACTTTGGACTTTGGACTTTG
>JANNJZ010000564.1:0-2498 GCA_031396065.1 Pyrinomonadaceae bacterium
GACATACTGCTCGTTAGTCAGACCGCCATAGATGCTCAGAAAATCTGAACGCGTCACAAACTGGTTCACAAACGACTGCTTGTTGGCATACATCACTGCCTGATCCAGTTGATTGTTAACCACGATGCCCGCTGAGACCGCTGCCTGATCACGCGTGAACTCGTCTTTCGTGTTATCCGCCGGAACAGATCCGCCAAAGTAAGGCATCCGACCCAATGAGCCGCGGTAGACTCGCAACACGAAGTGACCCGTGTTTTGAAACTCCGGCGAAAGGAAGAATGCGGCGCTCGTGTTTGCTCGCTTTCGCACAATGCACTCGGCTTCCGATTCACCCGGCAAGCGTTTTGAAGGATCAGTCGTGCACTGTGTAATCTCACCGGTCCAGTGGTCCCACCCTGGGCCATCGGGTTCGCGATTCAGAAAATCAAGATACTGCTGCCGCACAAACTGTCGTTGCTCATCGATCGGATTTGGCGCCGGGGGCTCTGCGCTGACGGTAAAGGGGAGATTCTTCACCACCGCACTCCAGCTCATGAAAAGGAAGTTGTAATTGCCCGGAGCGAGTGGGCCAAGATCGTAAATGTGCGCCGTGGTCTGCATCGCCGGCGCAGATACGCCGGTATACCATTCAGCCTCGGCATCCACGATGACGTCCTTGCCGTTCCTGTATGCCTGTGCCCATCTACTCATCCGGAATCCGGCATCCGGAAACCTGGCCATCACATAGACATAAGTTCTGCCTCCCACCGTCCAGGCTTTTACCTGGCTTATGTGTGTGGGATTTAGCCCCATACGCATCCAGCTTGCCTGAACCTGGTAGGTAGCGGCCGAGACATGGCTCGGAATCCAACCGGCCTTAAAAGCTCGCGCTTTGACCGTCAGGCTTTCTCTAATCGTGATATTGGAATTCGACCCGATGGTGGGATCGGCCTCAGAGGGATCCTGGCCGTTAACTGTGTAATGGATCGTGGAGCCAGTCGTGGTAGCTCCAAAGGTAACCAACATAGGCGCATTGCCTACAAAATTATTGCCGGGGGAAAGAATCGGCTGTCCGACCCTGGCCACTCCTGTCACCTGAACCGGAACCGGACGTAGGAAAGTCGTACCGTCTCCGATCTGCCCATAGTAGTTGTTGCCCCATGCGCGCAGACTCCCATCATTTAGCAAAGCCAAGCCATGATGACTCCCCGCAGCTATCGAAACTGCGTTTGTGATTCCGTTGACAATAGCCGGGTTTGGTTGCGGATTGCTGTTGGTCACGCCGCTTCCCAGTTGTTCCGGGCTAAGACCCCACTCCCAAACTGTGCCATCCGATTTCACCGCCAAACTAAAACCATAGCCAGCCGCAATTCCGGTCACTCCCGTCAAACCGCCGACCGGCGCGGGCGTTGGATTCACATAAACAAAGTTGGTCGAACCTGCCTGGCCGAACGTATTCAGGCCCCATCCCATCACGGTGCCGTCTGCGATCAGGGCAAGTACATGGCTATTACCAGCTGCGACCGCTCTTACCCCGCTGACACCGCTTACCTGTTTTGGACTATTGGTAGAGGGTCCGGCAGCGCCCAGTTGACCATTCTCGTTTTTTCCCCACGTCCACACCGTCCCGTCGTTGAGCACCGCAACATTGAAGCCCGAACCGGCGGCTATGAAAGTGACTCCACTCAAACCGGGCACAACAACCGGCGTGTCGTGACGAGAGTTATCCGACGTGCCCAATCCAAGTTGACCCTGGCTGTTGGCGCCCCATGCCCAGACCCTTCCATCGCGGTCCAGCGCCAATGAATAGAAAGACCCCGCGGCTACTGAGGCGATGTTGCTTAGTCCGTTTACGCGTATGGGATTGAGAACCTGGGAGCTTAAACCGCCCACCTCTTCCCTGACGTTTTGACCCCACCCCCAAACTGTGCCGTCGGATTTCACCGCCAGGCCATGAAATCCGGAAGTAGAAATGGCGGTTACTTCTAACAGTTCACTAACCTGCAAGGCGCTGCTTTGTAGGCCGTAGAGAGACCCATTACCCATCGCCCCGCTATTATTCTGCCCCCACGCCCAAACGGTGCCCTCCTGTTTCAAAGCCAGGTTCACACTGCCAGCGCTGCTGATCTTGCTGACACTTCCAAAAGCCGGCGCTTGAACCACCTGCACGGTTGCTGGCGCGGCATTGTTCGACATTCGATAGTCGAATCTGGAACTGCCCACTGAGGCCGGCGTATTGAGAATCCCAGGTCCGGCGGTAACTTTGGCGACAATCCTGATGTTGAGGCCGGTTGACTTCGGGAAGTCGGCAACATTCACAGTGACCACGCCGCTGGAGCCGGGAGCCGGAGCAGAGCAACTACCCAAAGTAGTAGTGCATGAACCGCTTGGCAAAATATCCCTGCATCCGTCCGATCACCGGCGGCGGGACGGACGCGGCCAGCAGCGTCATCATCGGATCGCCGCTCATCAGCCAGGGAGGCAGGCTGGCGTGGGTGGGACGGAGCGGCGTGGTGAGG
>JANNJZ010000103.1:0-6055 GCA_031396065.1 Pyrinomonadaceae bacterium
CGCGCAAGGGGCACCAAGTAATGGCCACCGCCTTGAAGTTTCGCCAACCGGATCTTGCTCTTTTAGCAGCTTAGTTTCTTGCTGAAAAAACAAGAAGTTGGACGTTTGCTACGCAGATTCCGATCGAGCCGGTCTAACCAAGGATATTTCGTCAATTCTCTTCTGAGTACTCTACGGCAAAACTGGAATCAGCGTAATCAGCGTAATCCGCGGATAGGTTTTCATTCAGCGGAAGTGAAGTGGATGGCGAGCCACCTCACCGTCACCAACGTTCCAGCAGAAAGACACAATCGCCGAGGTCTGGCGGAGTAGTTTGGGCTTTAAGATTTAGATCGGGTCACGCGGTCGCAGGCGAACTGCCGCCCTTCGAGCCGAGTTTCCCGCCAATCCAAGCCATCGGGACATAAGCAACGACGAGGTCTAAAACGATAAACCACATCGGCGAAGGGATCATAATTGCGGCGGCGATGCCTCCGAGCAAATGAACGATGCCGATCACGAGCGCGAAAGTCATTTTACGGCTGGCGGCTATCAGCGCAGCCAGTAGCCCGCCGACAACACTTCCCATCGCGTGAGCCACAAACGGCATAATGAAATGCTTCGCCTCGAATAAATGCAGGTGCGCTTTAAGGCTTTCCAAATCGTTAAGGTTAACGCCTGGCGGCGGCGGAATGATTGTTGAGCTCAGCGAAATAATTCCGCCATTTACTAACATGCACGCAACGATGCCCACAATAACCGCTAAAACATTTCTAACCATATTCATCGTTCCTCTCTGTTTGGGATTTTGTTCATTGTGCACAAGCCGGAATTTCTCAAATTAGGCTGTCCAAAGTTTAGACCTTTAGCGAGCCGCGGAACGCCCTGGCGGCATAGTAAGATTCCGCACCGTTGTGATAAACGAAGACATGGTCGTAGCGGCGATCACAAAACAGAGCACCGCCGAGTTTTCTAATATCAGTAGGAGTTTGCACCCAGCTCGACGTTTTCATATCGAAATTTCCCAGTCTCTGCAACTCTCGATATTGTGCTTCCGTTAAAAGCTCAATGCCCATGGCGGCTGCCATATCAATAGCGTTATTTTTCGGTTTATGTTCTTTCCTCGACGCCAGCGCCTCACCGTCGTAACAAAGACTTCTGCGGCCTTTAGGACTTTCCGCTGAACAATCATAAAAAATGTACTCGCCCGGCTTTTTATTAGACCCGACAACATCCGGTTCACCGTCAGTTGTTTCCATTTCATTCAGTGACCACAGCTTTTCAGTATTAGCTTCCAGCTTGGCTTGTACCTTGGTCCATTCAAGACCTTTATGGCGGTTCATGTTTTTCTCAAACCGGGCTTTCAATGTTGTGAGTAGTTTTTCACGTTGCTCTGGTGACAACTTCTTCTTATTGCTATTGGTCTTGTTCATGCTTTTATGTTGCCTCTGTTGAATAGGAACCCGTAACTGAGATCTTGCCATTGCCTTTCGCGACTTTGGCCGTGCGTGAGAATCTCAGGATTGCCGATTGGCCCATGACGAGAGATCAATCGAAAATCTAAAATTGGCAATCAGCAGTCGAAAGACCCACCCGCCACCGAGAGTGCGGGAAAACTACAATGTTTTCACACAGTCTCGGTAGCGGCGATAACGGTCTACACCTTAGTCCGTTTCGACAATTTGCGTCTCCAAGTGGGCGCTGACTGCAAGAAGTTGACGGGTGTATTTTACGCAAAGCAGGTAGAACCGTCGAGGTATCGCGGCTTGTGGAATTACAACCCGGAGGGTTCGGAGAAAGTAGCCGGTGGTCGTAGCGAAGCGAAGACCACCGGATCAAGTGGATGAGTGTTTGCACCCTCGAGGCGTGCAAGAATTCTTGCACGCATTCAGCGTGCGGGATCGTTTGAACGCTGATCCGGTGGTCTGCGGACCACCGGCTACTATCTCTAACGCCTCCGGCGTAAAGAGCATTCAGGGAGAAAGACTTTTTGTGCAAAGCTCCGACAGGCGTCTCGGCCGCTGCCTAATCTCACCAACAAGCCAGGGAACAAAGCAGGGAACAAACAACCTCTTGAGGAGCGTATAGGTGGACATGGACATCACTCCGCTCCCCGAGCCGATCACAGAGATCGACAAAGCGAATTCACAGACAGACGAACGAAAGCTCAAAGACAGCGGCGACACCGACGGGCCAACGCCTCGAAAGCCGCTCCGGCTCTGGCCCGGCGTGGCCGCGGCAGTTCTGCTCGTGCTGGCCTGGCTGGTTGTTCCCACCGTCCTCCCTGGGACGTTTTTCTACGGGCTGATCGCCAGTCTGGTGGCAATAGTGGCTATCATCGCCTGGTGGGTTTTCTTTAGCCGCGCGCCCTGGATCGAACGTCTGGGTGCGCTGGTGCTGATGGCGGCCGCGGTGTTTGTGACCTCGCGCTTCATCCACCAATCGATTCCCATAGGGCCGTTGTTTTACGTCCTGATTGTTCCGGTAGTCTCTCTCGCATTCGTCATCTGGGCGGTGGCCAGCCATCGGCTTTCTCACAAACTTCGCCGCGCGTCGCTGGTGATCGTGATCCTCCTCACCTGCGCAACATTCACACTCATTCGCACCAGTGGCACTACCTCGACGTTCGCTCAGGATTTCCACTGGCGTTGGTCCAAGACTCCTGAAGAACGACTCCTGGCCCAGGCCGCGGACGAGCAGGCGGCGCTGGCGTCAGCTCCAGCAGCGCCTTCATCGACTTCCTCAGGAGCGACGACGGGATCCGATTGGCCTGGTTTTCGCGGAGCTAATCGTGACGGCATTGTTCGCGGCCTCCAGATCGCGACCGACTGGTCCGCGTCGCCGCCGGTTGAGATGTGGCGCCGGCCGGTTGGACCAGGCTGGTCTTCGTTCGCAGTCCACGGCGGTCGCTTCTACACGCAGGAGCAGCGCGGCAACGATGAGGTCGTCACCTGTTACGACCTTAATACCGGCAAACCGGTATGGAAACATAGCGACGCGGCCAGGTTCTGGGAGACCGCTGGCGGCGCGGGTCCGCGCGGGACGCCGACCCTCAGCAACGGCCGCGTCTACTCCTTGGGTGCGACCGGAATTTTGAATGCGCTCAAGGCTGAAGACGGCTCCGTCGTGTGGTCGCGCAACGCGGCGTCTGATACGAAGGTGAAGTTACCGACCTGGGGTTTCAGCAGTTCTCCGCTTATAGTCGGCGAGCTGGTTGTCGTTGCTACAGCCGGCACGATGGTCGCTTATGATATGGTCAGCGGTCAGCCGCGCTGGGTGGGGCCGAAGGGTGGCTCGGGCTACAGCTCGCCACATTTAGTAACAATCCATAACGTCCCGCAGATCCTGATGCTGAACGGAACTGGCGCGACCAGCGTAGCGCCGAGCGATGGCAAGCTGCTCTGGCAACATCCCCTGGCGCCGGGAGGTCGTATAGTGCAGCCGGCCCTGACGGCAGAGGGCGACGTACTGGTCCATGTGGGGGACTATAACGAGATGAGCCGCCTGGCCGTCGCAAATGGACCCGGCGGCTGGAGCGTCGAAGAGCGCTGGAACTCGTTTAGCGTGAATCCCCATTTTAGCGACTTCGTGGTCCACAAAGGACACGTCTTCGGTTTCAAAGGGACCCGGGTCGCATGTATGGATCTGAAGGACGGTCAGAGCAAGTGGAAGGGTGGAAGCTATGGCCAGGGTCAACTGGTCCTGTTGGCCGATCAGGATTTGCTGCTGGTGCTGTCGGAAGAGGGTGACGTAGCGCTGGTGGGAGCGACGCCGGATCAATTCAAGGAACTCGCGCGAATCCCAGCGATCAAGGGCAAAACTTGGGGCCACCCGGTAGTCGTCGGGAATGTACTGCTGGTTCGCAACGGCGAGGAGATGGCTGCTTTTCGCCTGCCTCTCCCGAGCGGTTCGTGACCTCCACTCTCTATCTGTAGCGCGAATCTCTTTGGAGTGCGGTAACCTGTTACCGCTTTGGCCTTCGGCGACCTGTCGCCGCCGTGCTCCGCTGCACTGTGCCACCCGCGGTTGCTCGCGCTTGTAAGTCACCGACGACTGCAACAGGTCGCAGATGACCAAAGCGCTGACACCGGGGTCACCAGCCGGGCAGCCCGGCTGGGGTGGTTGTAAGGTCTGCGCACTCCAAACACGCTATGTCGACTCAAACATCATCAACAGCGCGATCAGTTTCACCTGCGACGCAAAGAGTCGCTTTGCGGTGCGCGGGTCTTCGGAAGCGGTTTGCCGATGTAGCCGCAGTCAACGGTTTGGATCTGGAAGTTTTTGCGGGGGAGTGTTTTGGTCTGCTTGGTCCAAATGGCGCCGGCAAAACCACCTCGGTGGAAATACTCGAAGGCTTAACCCCTGCGGACGAAGGCACCGTGGAGGTGCTGGGCCAGCACTGGAACTCCAGTGCCAAGGCCCAATGGTCAGATAGCGATCGCTTACTCCGTGAACGTATCGGCGTGCAGTTGCAGGAAACGCAGCTGGCCGAGAAGGTTACCGTGGTCGAGACGTTGCGACTTTTTCGCAGCTTCTATAAACGTGGCCGCTCGGTGGACCAGGTTATTCAAACAGTCGCACTTGAAGAGAAACGAAACGCCCGGGTCGGCAAACTCTCAGGTGGACAAAAACAGAGACTGGCAGTTGCCTGCGCCCTGGTCAGTGATCCTGAGCTCCTGTTTCTTGATGAGCCGACCACTGGCCTTGATCCGCAAGCCCGCTTGTCGCTGTGGGACGTAGTCGACAAATTCCGTGAGGGAGGCGGGACCGTGCTCCTGACTACTCACTACATGGAAGAGGCCACTCGTCTGTGCGACCGCGTGGCGATCATGGATCACGGAGAAGTCATCGCGCTGGGAACGCCGCTCGAACTGATTGACTCGCTGGGCGCGGATCAGATCATAGAATTCCGGGTCACCAAAGAGATTCCCGACGATGCCTTGACGAGTCTTCCGGCCGTAAGTAATTTGCACAAACGAGGTGAGGATTATTCGCTGACTGTTGCGGAGATGGGCGTTGCGTTGCCGGCGCTGCTGGAAGAAATCAAACGACAAGAGTCAGAACTCGTCTCGCTAACCACGCATCAGGCGACGCTGGAGGATGTTTTTGTGAGCTTGACTGGGAGAATGCTGCGGGAAGGGTGAGAAAGATTTCGGATTTCGGATTTGGGATTTCAGACTTTGTGTTACTCCAGGACCAGCCTTTATCCGGCCGGTAGCCAGGGATCACAGTGAGGCTGGGGTTGGAACCGGCGCGGGTGGGCGCGTGTCGCCGAACGATTGAAAGCTTTGCCAGGAATCCGATCGGTGAGTCTCGCGCAGAACGGTGCCCTTTGCCGACGGGCGCGATGAGACCATCGTCATCGATGGCGATGAAACAAATAGGAGCGATAACACAAAATCCGAAATCCTAAATCCCAAATCCGAAATCCCCTGGTGCATCCCCTGATTGAGCTGACTACGATGCGAGTGCGCGAGTTTCTGCGGGAGCGAGAGGCGGTGTTCTGGGTATTCATCTTTCCGGTGTTAATGACCTTCGCACTTGGCATAGCCTTTCGCAACACCGCACCCGAGAAAACATTTGTGGCTATTGAGGGTGAAGCGACAAACCCGAGTGTGAGCGAGCTCGCCAATGTCCTGGCGCACTCTCCTGACATCAGCTCATCCGTTTTAGTCACGGACGAAGCAGCACGGGCATTGCGAAGCGGGAAGGTGGCAATAGTCATAAAACCGGCTAACGATTCCTACTCCTTACGTTTTGATCCGACCAGGCCGGACAGCCGTACTGCCAAGCTAATAGTGGACGACGTTTTGCAGCGTGCAAAAGGAAGGAAGGATGTCTTCACGGCCGGAGAAGAAAGAATCATCGAACCCGGTGCCCGATATGTAGACTTCCTGGTTCCCGGTTTGATTGGTATGAACCTGATGGGAAGCGGCTTGTGGGGACTGGGATTTACAATCGTGATCGCTCGCTCGCGCAAACTGCTTAAGCGTTTTGCGGCGACACCCATGCGACGTTCGCATTATCTGCTTTCGTTCATGCTTTCGCGGCTGGTATTTTTACTCCTTGAAGTCGC
>JANNJZ010000118.1:0-50005 GCA_031396065.1 Pyrinomonadaceae bacterium
CCAGTAACCGTGGGCAAACACGCCACAACAGGCTCTGGCGCGGAGCTGTCGTCGACGATGACAGTCTGCATCTGCGTGGAGTTGTTGCCGTTGCCATCGTTATAGGTCCAGTGAACGATGAACGTTCCCTGACTCGAGTAGCTGGTGGGATCAGAAGTCGTCGCGGTTACCTGGCCAGCGCAGTGATCACTTGCTGTCGGTGCTATGACCGTTGCTGAGCACTCACCAGTAACCGTGGGCAAACTCGCCACAACAGGCACAGGCGCGGTGGTGTCGTCGATGATGACTGTCTGCATCTGCGTGGAGGTGTTGCCGTTGCCATCGTTGTAGGTCCAATGAACGGTGAACGTTCCCTGACTCGAGTAGCTGGTTGGGTCAGTGGTTGTGCCAGTGATCGAGCCAGAGTAGTTGTCGGTCGCGGTTGGTGCAGTCACAGCAGCAGAGCATTCACCTATGACTGTAGATAGTGAGCCGACATCTGGAACAGGCGCAATCGCGTCGCGCTCGAAGATGGCAAATGGGGACAACGAACTGACGGAGGCGCAGATGATATTTTGAACCGTGTTGAGAGAGGTCGTGCGGTTGACCCAGACGCCACCCTCGTGGTGGAAGAGGCCGACCTGCGATTCGTCTAGGTAGCTGACGCCTGTGTAGTTGATGCAAATCGTGATCGGCGGCGTGTACCCAGCCGTCGTCGTCAGGTCGTAGTAAATCGCCGGATACCCTAAGAAGAAGCCGGACGGGGCCGCTGGCCCGGTGGTGCTCGTAGTAAGGCTGGTATTGCCGCTGGTTGTGACCGTGGCGAAGGTCAGCGTGACAGGTGATGTGCCAGTGATTGTGTCGGGGGGCAGCACCACAGTCCCTGCACCTGCAGGCGTGTTGTATGGTGTCACTGTGAACTGTAACGAGACCGAAACGCCCGAACAATCAATAGCCGTTGCCGTAATCGTGTAATTACCCGGGGCAAGCGGTCCGAGCGTGATATTGAGAGTTGTTCCAAGGCCCAGATTTGGATTGGGATTGGGGCCGCTGAGCGACCACGTAATGTTGGCGCCTAATAGATTCGTCCCGTTTAGTGTCAGGAAGATTGGCTCTGAGGTTCCTTCGCCAAAATTTGGCACGCTCCCAATGATCGAAAGGTCGGAGGGGCAAACCACCTCGACAAACTTGGTAATGAAAGCGTCTCTGCTGCCGGCATTGCTCGTTTGGAAGGCATTCAGCGTCGGGAAGCTGCCTAGCAGGTTGTACCCCGTCACATAGACGTTGCCGGCTGGATCAACCGCGATGCCGTTGCCCTGATCATCACCACTGCCGCCCAGATAGGTGGAGTAGCTAAGCCCTCCGCTTGTCGTCAGTTTGGTCACGAAGGCGTCAAAGAAGCCGCTGCCGCCGTAGAGCGGTTGATAGGCGTTGAGTATCGGGAAAGTGTTCGAGAGACCCGAGCCGGTTTCGCCCGTTACGTAAGCATTGCCTGCTGAATCAACCGCGATGCCATGGCCGTTGTCGAAACTAGTGCCGCCGAGGTAGGTGGAATAACTCAGCCCGCCACTCGGCGTCAACTTCGTCACGAAAGCGTCATAGCCCCCCCCACCACTGCCGTGGCTGTTTTGGAAGGCGTTCAGTGTCGGAAAATTGGTCGACTGGGTCTCGCCAGTTAGATAGGCGTTTCCTGCTGAGTCGACCTTGATACCGTTTCCTTCGTCATAACTGTTACCTCCGAGATATGTCGAATAACTCAATCCGCCACTTGCCGTCAGTTTTGTCACGAAGGCGTCCGGGACGTTACTGCTATTAGCTGCGTAGCTCGCGTGGCTATTCTGGAAAGCATTCAGTGTCGGAAAATTGGCGGATTGGGTCCAGCCCGTGATATAGGCGTTGCCGGCTGAGTCGATCGCGATGCCTTGGCCAACATCACTGTTCGCAAATGCCGTTGAACCATCGCCCCCGAGGTAGGTCGAATAAGTGAGCTGACCATTCGACGTCAGCTTAGTCACAAAGGCGTCAGTTCCACCATTGGCAGGCTTGATCGGACGATATGCGTTCAATGTCGGAAAATTGGACGATAGGGCGCTGCCAGTTACATAGGCGTTTCCGGCTGCATCAACTGCGATGCCAAAGCCGCGGTCAAAACTGCTACCCCCAAGGTAGGTCGAGTAGCTAAGCGTGCCAATCGCCGTCAGTTTGGTCACGAAGGCGTCAACGGTGCCTCCAAAGCTCGCTTGGAAAGCATTTAGTGTCGGGAAATTGGTTGACTGTGTCTCGCCCGTGATATAGGCGTTGCCTGCCGAGTCAACCGCGACGGCGACGGTGCCCCAATCAAGATTACTGCCACCCAGGTAGGTCGAATAGCTTAGCGCTCCGCTCGCCGTCAGTTTCGTTACGAACACGTCACGACTGCCCCCGAGGGTCCCCTGGGAGGCGTTCAGAATTGGAAAATTGGTGGACTGAGTATGCCCAGTGACATAGGCGTTGCCGGCTGAATCAACCGCGATGCCGCAGCCCTCATCAGTACCAGCGCCGCCGAGGTAGGTTGAATAGCTCAGGATCGGATCGATGACGAGCGGCTGGCTATTGTCATAATTTCCGATTTTAAAGCCGACTTCCCGATTCGCTTTCATCACATAGCTTCCGGCGATCTCCCTTCGATCACCGGCTACCTCCTGGTAAACGACTGGCTCGTGCTGTCTGACATCCCCGCCTTTGGTAGTCAGAACCAAATCACCGGACGCATCAATCCGGATCCTCTTCGCACCCTCAAATCGTAGTCGAATCAGATTGGGATCGGCGCCAGGCTGGAGCACAAAGTCATATTCCAATTGCCGCTGCCGGCCATAGTAGGAGAGGTCTACTCCAGGATAGACATCCTTGTACTGAACGCTGGCGTACGTTGGTACGCCGGTTTGCCACTTCGCGGGGTCGTTGCCGATGAAGTAATTCACCGTGGCGGATTGCTGCTCGACGCCAACGGCTTCAGCTTTCTGGTTTCCGCCAACGAGCTTCATTCGCAGTGTGCTCGTCTCGGCGCCAGGGGACCTATTCAAACCACTCCCCGGGCGGAGCACACCGGCAAGACCATGCGCGGTTTGTCCATTCTCGGTCCGCTTTGCTTTTCCCTTTCTGAGCGTCAACACGGCTTCGGTCGGCGTCAGATAGAGGTTGTATCCCGATCCGCGCGACATGAACTTGACCTGCGCGTCCGTTTGCCCCTGATTGGCTTCGAAGGTGAGCGGCAACTTGCCATACTTGGCGATTACTTGCTGCTCACTAGCTGGCGCTCCTGGCTCGTTCGAAATCGTTGTCATCGGAAGGAAGTTCCCAACTGCAGACGGCCCTGCTGGACTCCCCTGTTTCAGAGAGCTGACAGGTGGGAGCAGTGCGAGTGCAAGACAGATGAGCAAGCCGGTAAACAGAACTCGAATAGCCATCTTCTTCGTAGTCATCGGGGGAACCTTCCTTTTCTTAGGCGGATTGGGTTATGAGATTTCGTCACCGTGGTCTGACGATGACTGCATTTTCTTTACGAGGTTCGGGCCGACAGATCTCAAGGTTAGGAATTCCGCAAACCTCGCCACCGCACTGCGAAATCGAGAGTGGTTGGACCAAACGGCGGCCGAGTTGACGAAGGGTTTCCAAGTCAAAAAAGGCGGCCCCAATTGTTCAAGGTGCTTTCGAGATTAGCTATTTACCCTTTGATTACTTAATGCGCGTTTTTGAAAAATGCTCCACTTGGTTGGACGTTTTTTCAGGAACTGACGTTGGGGAACTAACCTGAGGCGGTGTGGTGAGCGGAATGGAATGATTGTTGGGGCGACACTCCGTGGCCGCCCCTCGTTAGGGCAATATGAGTACATATTACCCTCGTTACGGTGCCACTCAGCTCTTAGCTGGACTCAAACGCAACCAGGGGCGGCCACGGAGTTCATCAGCCAGCTGCCTTGCTGGCAGATGTATAAGGGAAACCACCGGAGTACCTGTTTTCGCTAATTTTGCCATCGCTGCCCTAAGTTACGGTTCCCATTAAACTTAGGCATTTGCCGTCACCGGTGGTTTCTTGGGAGTGCCGCCCCTACAATCTTTGTCGCGAGGAATGTTGCCGGTTCTATCGCCTGGTGACGGTGAAGTAAAAGTCTTGCGGAAGCTCAACGCCGTCTTGGTCTTTTAGGACGAGCGTCAATTTGTAGCTGGTGGCAGTGAAATAACTGGCGGGCAGCTTTAAGGAGACTGCGGTGCCTGTTTTGTTGGCGCGCAAGCCCGCTGGTTCGCGGCGTTGCTTGCCGGTGGTGGTTTGAATGAACGCCCGAGCGCCTGCTATTTGCGCGGTGCTTCCGATCGGCAACGTGATCGAAACAAATCTCGCGTTGTGCGGGAGCGTCACTTTATCGGAACTGCCCATAGAGCGCAGAGCAGGACTTAGCGCCCACGAGACGATAACGGGCATTGCCGGTTGCAGACTTGCCAGGTATTGCGCCTGCGCTTCATTGGCCTGTTGTTCAAGTTTGAGTTGTTCTTCCAGTTGTCGTATCCGCTCGAGGTCGACACCTGACCGCGAGATACTTGTGCTTGCCTCAAGTTCTTTCTCTTTTTCAAGATCAGCAACTCGCGCTCGTAGTTGATCATTGTCATTGCGCAGTTGCCTGGATTGAACGAACAGAAACAGTAGACCCAACGCCACCACCACGAGACTGGCTGCGAGGATGTATTGCAGCACCGGCGTCGCTGGTGGCTGCTTAAACAGCGATCGCCACCAAGAAGTGGAAGCAGGCACGTACTCTCTTAAGAATTTGTCTGCCCGCACTCGGTCTTCGGTCGTAAACTGAAGCATGGCCCTGGCAACGGCCAGTTTTTGCTGCCCATCCGGCAAGTTGTCGAGGTAACGCTTGAACGCCAGCTCCTCTTTTTCGTTCAGAAAACCAAGCGCGTACTTATCGAGTAGCTCGTTCTCAACATCCAGAAGTTCATCAAACAGATCGTCGTCCTTGAAATAGCGTTCGGCAATCTCTGAACGCCCCACTTCGTCCAGCTCGCCGAGCAGGTATTGGACTAACATCTTGTGATTCGGCAGTTCCTTTTCCAAATGTGTCTGGCCTTTCCCGATAGTTAATGTCTCTTAAGGGACTTCCGCTCCGTAACGCGGGCAGAAAACTTTGCCACCGCCGCTGCGATCGTTAGCCCTCAAGACCGGCAGCGATACATCTTTCGAGTTTCTTTCTGATCTTCATGGCTTCCTTTCGCAATTTCTTTAAAGACATCCCTAGTCGCTCTGCCAGCGCTTTGCGGTTCCTCAAATCCTCGCCGGATTGCAACCCCTCGTAGTATTTGATGATCAATGCCTGCTCGAAAGGAGAAAGTTCCCGTAAGCAAGTCTCCAAACAACGGAAGAGCAGGTCTTCAATCGAATCGTCAGGCAAAGGCGGCTCTGGCGTTGATTCACACAGCTGAGACTCTTTCAATGTTGTCCGTTTTCTTCTGCATTCCTTTTCAACGATCTTAGCTACAGCGTAGGTAAAGGTTGCCGGGTTGACATCTATCATTGCTCCTTTTGAAATAGCCTTTACAACCCGGAAGATTGTTTCGTCTGCGCAGTTTTGTGAATCGGGACAGCCCTCGGCGGCTAAGAATCTGATCAGCTTTAGTCGAATGGAGATAAACCATTCTCTGGTGAGGAAGGGGACATTCATGAAGTAACTGGGTCTAGAGGTTGTTCGCTCGCGTTCCGAATCTTGCTTCTATTTCCACTCGCCTTGCATCACAAAAGCGCTCCAATAATATGGGGCCCGCCGGTTCGGTTTGCGCCACATCTCTATTTGCGCCCGGCGCAAGGCGGCAGCGGGTCGCAGCTCTGGCTTGCCCAACACTCCTTCATAAAACGTCTTCATCAATTCAGCCGTAGGCTCTTCCTCAACCTTCCATAAACTAGCCATTACTCGCGGCGCGCCCGCGTACATGAATCCCCGGGTAAGTCCGACAAGTCCTTCGCCTCTTATTGATTTCCCTAAGGCCGTTTCGCAACCACTCAGGGAAACCAGGTCAACTGGCATTCTCAAGTTATAGACATCGCCCAGTCTGAGTATGCCGTTCTCTTGCGGGCTGCCCTCCCGATCAACGAGCGACAGAAGGATGCCGGATAATTCGGGATACCGCGTGTCAAGCAAACCGTGCGTAGCAAAATGAACAAACCGATACTCGCCCAGTTCCGCACTGGTCGCGGTCTGATAGTTCACATCGAAATCCAACAGTATCTTTTGTTGACCTGCCGGCACCAGCGATGCTATGGCCAATGCTTCTTTGCGCGTATAAGGCAAGCGCGCGAGCGGCTGTCCTTCCTCGATCATCCTTGTGCGGATGAGATAATCCCTGATGGCTTTCAGCGGCCGATCCTCATCGCCCGCGTTTCCAGCTACGGCGTGTTGGGCACTATTCGATGCAGCGCCGGGCGGCTTCGATAAACTGCCTGTTGATTTTGATTTTTGAATCACTCGCCCGTCCGTCGTCTCAAATACAGGATCAGCGAAAACGGCAACGGTCTTTGTGTGCGGCTTGCGTCCTTCGAGGTCGCGCCTGAGCAGTGCCAGCGTCGAGGCGGACGGCAGAGTGACAATCTCGTGCTCAAGAATCAACGGCGTGTCCGCGACGCCGCGATCTATTTGCTTTCTCAGTATCGCAACGTCGGCGCCTCTCAATTCCTCAGGAACGGGGAGGGCTGCGAAAGGAATGTATTGCAAGAGTCCGTCGGTTACGATGACGAGTCGTTTATTCCCCAGTTCCGACGCGACCGGCGCCAGCAGCATCCGACTCAGCTGCGCAGCAGTCGTCTTGTATTCCGCGTCTGCTTTTGTAATCCGTGCCTCTCTTTGCGCACCAGTTTCCCTGGGGAGCTTCTTGGTTCGCGCAGTCATTAGCTCATAGACCCGTCGCGCTACCTCGCTAACCACGGACCCTTTCTCGAGTTCAAAGCTTTTGATTGAAGTGGGCGTCACGGCCCAAAGATAGCTATGGACTTTGCCCAGCGCGAACTCCAACAATAATGTATCGGCGTCGAGGAGTTGCTGAATTTGGGAGAGCGTGAGCGGTTGCGGTTGAGTCAGCGCGGCATAACGCGGACTGGTAGTCCTGATCTTCGCCTCGATCTCCTGATAGGCTGATGTAAGCGCCTCGAGGTCTTGCGTGCTTTGATTCGCTTGTTGCGGAGTGTGCCTGAGATTGAGCAGGCGGACTCTTTTGGCGGTCGTGGCTGTAATGATTTCTTGCAACTCTCGCTCGCGCTCAAGCAGTGCAGTGTCGACGCCCTGACGTATGTCGGCGCGAGCTTCGCTTAGTAGTTCAAGCAAGCTGCGGGCTCGGGATCGCTCACTGATTTGCAGGGCCGCTGCGTCATATCCCTGGGAAGGATTGTCTTGATGCAGTTGGGAAAGTAGTTCGATGTAGAATTCGTAATAGTCCTGGGCGGCATCAGCGAAGTAGTTTGCGCGTAACTCCCGGCTGCCGATCTTTGCGCGTAGGGATTCTATAATATTGATTGTGGCATCAATATGGGCGCGAGCGTCGATGAGGTTGCCAGTGTCGCGCTCTGATTGGGCCAGGCGGTATAGCGTGTCGGCCTCTCCGATAACATCACCAACTTCCCGGCGGAGCGGCAATGACTGAAGGTAGTAACCTCGTGCCTGCTCCTTCTCACCCCATAGGCCATATACCCAGCCGAGCCCGTGAAGGACCATGGCTTCGCCTTTGCGGTCACCGATATTTCGCATGCGCAGTAGGGCGCTATGGTTGCAGTCTAACGCCTTTTGTCTCTCGCCTAATGCGCCATAGAGCCAACCAAGGGAAAATAAGGCATAGGCTTCACCCCTGAGGGAGCCGATGGCTCGGTTTAGCGATAAAGCCTGATTATCGAAATCCAGAGCTTTTCGGTACTCTTTCAAATGGGTATAGGTCCCGCCGATACCGCCAAGCGCTTGGGCTTCGACCTCGCGATTCCGAGACCTGCGGCTCAGTGAGAGAACCAGATTGAAGTTGTGTAAAGCTTTCTTCAGTTCAAGTAGTGAGTAATAAACCCAGGCAATGTTGAGAAGTGCCCTGGTTTCTTCAACGCGATTACCAACATTTCGGTTGAGTTCTAACGCTTGATTGAAGGAATCCAGCGCTTTTTGTTTTTCTCCCAGAATGTTGTGGACCTGACCGATGTTGGCAAGGGCGCGAGCCTCTCCACTACGATCGCCAGAAGCTCGCCGAAGTAAAAGCTCTTGACTCCAGACATCCAACGCTTCCTTCATGTCACTGGCGTCAAAATAGACTCCGCCAAGTTGACTAAACGCATTCGCTTCCCCATCGTGGTTGCCCAAAGAGCGATAGAGCAAGAGTGCTTCCTGATACTTCTTGATGGCGCGCTCCTGAGATTCCGGGTCGCCTTTCGCGCGCAGTTGCTCCGCTTCCGCAAACACAGCCTGCGCCGGAAGTCGGTCTCGGTCTTGTTCGGGGGCCGCTGGCGTCTGCGCTATTCTGGCTTCATATGTTCCGCTTGCTACATCTGTTGCCGGGGAGCCCGCCTCCACGCGATAGATGCCGGAAGTGTCTGCGAACAGTGAGACAGGCCCGTTACCCTGTATCGGAGTTTTAGGATCAAGTCCCATAAGCTGTGAACTGGCAGACGCAAAGAGGACCAGCAGGAGCGAAACAGAATGCAAGAGTCGGATCATACGTGGTTTAGTAACTATGAGGAGCCTTCCTTTCCCGGGCCGGGATTGTATAACTCTCGGTGTTAGTCCGCCATTCCGAGGCTCGTCCTTAGGGCTAATTAGATCCGAAATCGGTTGCCGCTAATTTGCTCAGAGTGAGTGTCATTGCTAGCATCGCCGCGTCTTTGGCCACGGATAATACGCCAAGAGTGAGCGGAATTGTCATGCGGCTTCCGGGGTTGCGTCCTTGATCCACTCGCAGCTTCGGCGCCATGAGTCTTAAAGCAACCGCGAAGCGATAGCCACGTTGAGAGGAAAGCAAAACCGGTGACGGAAAGTCTCAGCTTCCTGAACCGTAGAACGGTCCAGCTGGTTTCGACCCATGTCAAAGCACTTCCAATATCCTACTAAGCGACTGCGTGTCGCCAGCGTGATTGCACTGGGGGCATTGCTCGTTGCGTGCACCAGCAACGCGCCATCTCAATCCGGTTCCGCGACCGCGCAGCCTCAGACGGTGGCTACCGTTAATGGCGGCCCGATCTCGTCAAAGCTGTATGAAATGTATGTGAAGAACGGGCGAGCGGAACTTGGACTCGATCCGAACACCGAAGAGGGGCGCCACAAACTCGATCAACTGCGCGAGGCGATTGTCTCAGAACTCATCGACCGGACGCTGATCGCCCAGGCAGCCGAGCGCCGCGGATTATCGATACCGCCGGACAAGATGGCCGAGGCCGAGCGAAAGGCCATCGCGGAGTTGGGAGGCGAGCAAGGCTACGAGGCCTATTTGGCTGAACATCGTTTGACCAGGGACGATTATCGCGACACGGTCAGGATGCAGCTTTACGGCGAGATGGTTCGGCGTGAGATCAATAAAACCCTCTCGATAACGGCTGATGAGATCAAGGGTTACTACGCAGCACATCAAGAGGATCAGAATTTTCAACAACGAGAGCGCATTACCGCCGCACACATTCTGATCGCGGCGCGCCCCAATTTGATTTCCCAGCAGCTCGAACGCGAGCAGAGTCTAGCCGGCGAAACACTCCGGAAAAGCGTTCGCGACGAAATGGGCCGGCGTCGTGAACGTGCTGTTGAACTTCGGCGCAAGGCTGCGTCGGGCGGGGATTTCGCCGCCCTGGCCCGACAGTTCTCAGAAGATGCCGGTACCCGGGAGAGTGGGGGGAGCTTAGGAGCCTTTGGCCGTGGTTCTCACCCGACTGCTTTCGATGATGCGGCATTCAAGCTGAAGGCGGGAGCGGTAAGCGAAGTGGTCCAGACCGAATATGGCTTCCATGTGATCAAAGTCTCCGTTCACGAACCAGCGCGTACGCAAACTCTCACGGAGGCCACGCCCGAGATTCGTCGCCGACTATTGAGCGAGCGCGAGGCGAAGAATCTCGTCGATTGGCTTAGGTCAGCACGGCAAAAGGCGTCGATTCGGATTAATGAAGCTTTCCGTTTCGGTGCGCTGAAGAATGAATTTCCCACAAATTGATTCCATACAAATTTGCCAATTCGGATCGAAGAGCGGGGGCAAGCCCACCTTCCCAGCCCCGAGAGTTTTCAAGGCCGCACTATCAAACCTAGTATCTCAAGTTTTTCTCAACCGCCTCTAAGTTACTGAAACTCACGAGTTTCCTCGCCTCAATTTTAATCAGACCGCCTCAAGTTTTTCTCAAGTCGAATCCGTAAGCTCTCATCATGCCGGCAGAGTAAGAGGCGACCGGCCCGATGCCGGACGGCGGATTAGTCCACAACCTGAAGCACGTGAAAGGACACGACCATGTCAATAAAGGCGGCGATCGAAATTCTGGGAACACGCACGGTACTCACCTGCGAAGCTTTCGCTCTGGCATTTGCTCTGGCCTTCTTCATTCCATCAGCCGGCAGCCAAAGCTCCGCGCAGTTAGCTGGGCTGAAGCCCGCACCGGCAGTCGCCGCCGTGAAAGTTGATCCGCTGCTGGTGACGCACTTCAACGCCAGCGCCGCCGGGGCGACAGTCCCGGTCGTGATTACTTACAAAACCAAACCTTCAACCAGCGAATTCAACCGACTCCAATCAATCGGCATCAAGAAAGGCTTCGCGCTGAGCAAACTGCCGATGATCATCGCACCGATGAATGCTGCTCAACTCGTTTCCGTGCAAACGCAGCCGGGTGTGCGATCGATCTGGGCCAATCGCACCATGAAGACTTTTACCAACGAGAGCCGGCGCTTCATCGGCGTGCCGCAGCTGAGGGCCGATATCGAAGCCACGCGGGCCAATCACGGTAATCCCGGAATGGCGATCTCCGGCAAGGGAATCGGCATTGGCTACATTGATACCGGTATCGACGCCACCCACAACGATCTGAAGTTTGGATCAAAGACGGTGCAAAACGTCATTCAGCCGATGTCTGAGGCGACGGTCGGTGATGGCGGGCTGGCCATCGGCATCGGCATCAATATCTTCGACGTTCTTTATGACAATGGCTTCTATGCGCCAACATATTTAGAGGACCAACCGCATTCGGATGTGGAGTCTGGTCACGGAACGCATGGCGCGGCTTGCGCGGCCGGCACCGGAGCCTCCTCCGGCGGTTTTTATGGCGGCGTGGCGCCGGGCGCCAACCTTATTGGGGTTAACTCCGGCAACGAGTTGGGACTGCCGCTCGTGGCCATCCTCGGCGCTTACGACTACTTGCTCGTCAATCAATTTCGTTACAACGTTCGGGTGGTTAACAACTCCTGGGGCGACCACCTCTCGCCTTCCGGCATCGACCCCGACAACCCGATTAATATCGCTACCCGCAATGCACATGACGCCAACATGGTTGTCGTCTTCGCCGCTGGTAACGGGATCGATAGCGTCGGCGACGCACCCAACGCAATCAATCCTTACTCCACGATGCCCTGGACCATTTCTGTAGCCGCCGGCTACAAGCGGGGTCTGGGTCAACCTACGACTTTCAGTTCCCGCGGAGAAAACAATGGTGATGGGACGGACGTTGCTGGAATGCCGGCGGATCCTGCGGCTCGGCCCAATCTCAGGCCTGATATCACTGCACCCGGACTCGACATCAAGAGCGCGCGCATGAAGGGCCCGGGATTGACGAACACGATTGGCGCAATCCCGATCTTTGTCGGCGCCAACGACCTTTGGACCATTCCGCCGGCCTATCTGCCGTTCTATACAACTTCGCAGGGAACGAGCTTCGCTTGTCCACACGTCTCGGGGGTCGTCGCCCTGATGCTTGAAGCTAATCCGTTGCTCACTCCAGACCAGGTCGTAACCATTCTGCGCGAAACTGCCAACCCGATGCCCTATGAACCGAGGGTGGTGGGCGCCGGGTACGTCGATGCGCATAACGCAGTTCGTCGCGCACTCAATCTTGGGCCAGTGGAACATCCATACAGTCTGTTCCCACAACCAGGCGGCCCGGAGATTCTCGATCCACAAGGCGATCAGGTACTCGGCAGCGGAATCAATCCAGCTGGGGCGACGGACGCGCAAGACATCCTTTCCGCCGATTACTCCTACGACGCGGGGAATCGTCAGATTGTTTACACCATGACGATGAAGAGTCTAGCTCTGCGCACCGAGGGCAATTCCTGGATCATGAGTTCAAACTTCGGCGACATGACTATCTACGTCACAGCCACTGCTTCCGATACAGGCACGATGTCCTACTCCTACGGAAAGATTGACAACAGCCTGGCGGTGGCTTCTCAAGAGAACATTGGCGACGCCGATTCCGGTGAAATTATAGGCAATCAGATCATCATCAGGTTGTCGGTGGACAAACTGACGGCGCCGACCGCGCTTGGCTACGATCCGGTCGGGGTGACGACGACGGCGACCTCAGTCCGGGCCCAGGTTGGAGTCTTGTTGTTATTTGCCTCCGATACGGCAAATGGCTCGAACTTCAAGGTCGAGTAACGAAAGTTGAACGAGAATCCATGGCGTTTAGAAAGCACACTTGTGTGCCCTTGCAGGAACACCTCAAGGCGCGGTTTCGGTAGCGCGAGGCAGGCGCACAAGTGCGCTCTCTAAACAGCGGTAAAACGTTACGAATCGGAGAAAAACCATGAAGACAGCAAAAGCGACTTTCCTGGCACTGGCAATATTGGTCACGGTTCTTACAGGCACCAGTCTCGCGGCGCCAAAGCTTGACCCGGAACTAGGTGCACGCTTGACGTCCGCCAGGAGCAGCGCGCAGTTTGGAGTCATCCTGACATTCCAGGGGACTCGCGTCACCAGTTCCCAGGTGGCGGCTGTCCAGGCGCTTGGAATTACCACCGGCATCAGGATGACCAACTTCCCGATCATGGCAGTGAATGCGACTCCGGCCCAAATCCAGCAAATGATGAGTTGGGCCAGCCTGCGCTCGATGTATCTGAATGCTCCTATCCAACCCTACCTGCATCAGTCGAAACCATTGATTGGTGTAGACCGTTTGCGCAAGGATGCGGACTTGACGCGGCTGAATGGGGGACTGCCAGTCTCCGGCAAAGGCGTCACCATCGCCATCAACGACACGGGCGTTGATGGCTCACACCAGGATCTAAAGTTTGACTTGCTTAACCGTTCGGCGGGTCAGACCATCCAAAATGTACTGCTGAATCCAAACGACAAAGACGGTCTGATAGTGCGCAGCGACACTCTCGGCAATCCGGTCAAGGGAATTTTGCCGATGAGCTACGTCGAAGATGTCATCAACACTGACACGAATGGCGGTCATGGCACGCATTGCGCCAGCACTGCGGCAGGCACCGGAATCGCAAGCGGCGGACTCTATTCGGGAGTGGCGCCGGGAGCGCAGATTGTCGGACTCGGTTCTGGCGGCGGGCTGTTCATTCTCAGCCAGGTCGCAGCGTTTGATTATCTCTATTCCAACCAGTTTCGCTACAACGTTCGCGCCGTCAATAACTCCTGGGGTAATTCCGCTGTCGAACTCGATCCCGATCATCCGGTGAACGTGGCCAGCAAGATACTGCATGACGAAGTGCACATGGTGGTTGTCTTCGCTAACGGCAACGATGGGCCGCGACCAAACTCCCAGAATCGGTGGGCATCGTTTCCCTGGACCATTAACGTAGGCGCGGCGACTAAAGACGGGCGGCTCGCGAGTTTTTCTTCGCGCGGCATCCTGGGCGATCCGAATGTTCACCCGACCGCTATTACGCCGGGCACTGGTGTATCCGCGCCGCTCACCCAGGTAGGGGAGCCAACGGGTTTCACTTCAGCCATTATTGCCGCCCGATCGCGAGTTAATCCCACGGCCAACGGAACCTATGACGACAAACAGATTCCGGCGGCCTTCGTGGCGAACTACACCCAGATCAGCGGGACGTCGATGGCGGCTCCGCACATGGTTGGCGTGATCGCAAACATCCTCGACGCCAATCCTTACCTACTTCCCGACGACGTGAAGTCAATCATTGAACGCACGGCGACGCCGTTTGCAGCCTATGACGAGTTTGAGGTTGGCGCGGGAATGGCCAACGTCCATGCGGCAGTTGATCTGGCCTTCAATCCCGGCAAGCCGTACGGGAATTTTGGTTTCACCGGCAAAGGCCTCGCGCTGTCCAGGCAGGAGGACGCAGGGATCGCCGGAAGCGTTGCACCCGGTGACACCACGACTCATACGTTTGAAGTTCCGGCCAACGCGCGCTTCACCCTCGTCCAGCTCGATTGGAATGGTGCTGTTGGCGAAGAAGAGGTAGTGGTGGACAACACTAAGATTGTCCTTCACGATCTCTCGCTTTCAGTCACGGGTGGATCGGTTTCGCAGACTTCCGACGAGTTGAACCTGGGTGGTCTCTTCAACGCCCGCGAGTCGATCAAGCTGGAATTTCCGGGTGGCGGGACCTACACCGCGAGTGTCAGCGCCGGCACTCTTCAAGGCTCGACAGTTGCCAACCAGCCTTATCGAATCACAGTCACCCACTTCCTCTATAACCCTGATGAAGTCAACGATATTGGCACGCTGGATGGCGCGTCCCGATTGAAGGCGTACCGGCTGGTTTACGACCGTTTGATGGCAACTGAAGCTGGTGGCTTTAGACCAGGTGAATCTCTGACGCGGTCGGATTTGGGCCGAGCCTTGATGCTGGGCGCTCGAGTTCCGCAGTTCATTCCGAATCAGCCAAGCTTCACTGACGTCGCGATTGGCTCACCCGCAGCCTTGTTCGCTGAGTCACTACGTAAGGAAGAGGTGATGGGTCTGAGCGGTTCGACCTTCGATGGCGTGGCAAGTGTAGACCGCCTTGAAACGGCAGTGGCATTGGTTCGCGCGTTGCGAATGGATGCCCAGGCAAAGGCGTTACAAAATACTACCGTCACCTTTGGCGGGCAGGCGCTGGTCGATAACGGTCAGATTCCCGGAGCGCTGCGCGGTTACGTTCAGATAGCGATCGACAAAGGATTGATGGAAGCCTTTCCCGCGGAAGTGAAACAAGTCGGACCTGGCCAGTTTGTTGCGCTGCCCGGACCAAGGTTTGAACCAGTTCGTGGCGTGAAGCGCGCGGAATTTATCAACCCGATGACGAAGCTTATCAATATAATGTTCGGTGAGTAGTAGTTTTTACGCTCTGTTTAGTGAGGGCACTTGTGCCCCCTGGGCGGACAAGTCCGCTTTCTAAACAAACCAGATTGGGCAGCCGGTGGATTGATGCAGCTTATGCGGGACCAATCCGGGTTGCTGTGTCTGGGGGACCTATCATTTGGGTTTTCTCTTGCTCGCCTTTATGTCCGTCATGATGATCGTAGACGCGAGCCCGAGTCCGGCAACCGCGGCGAGCAGGAAGAAGATCATCGCGAAACCTGGATAGCCCCATATCCGAAACGAAGTTTCGACCCGCATCAGCATCGAAGCCCCCACTATCAGCGCCGCAAGGATCAGTCCCAGCGCTATTCTGTTTGCTACCTTTTGCAGCCCTTCTACAACTACTTTTTCATCGATAGTGTCCACATCAAGCTTGAGTTGATTGTTGCCGACCATATCCAGAATCTTATTGACTCGGCTGGGAAGTTTTTCCACGAACTCTTTGACTTCAACCACACTGCCAATCAAGTTTGCCGGCGAGACGCTTTGCAAAATGGAGCGCTGCAAGATTTCGGTGGCGCGTTGGCGGATCACTGTGCTGGGTTCAAAAGAAGGGTCAAGCGTAAACACGACCCGATCGAGATTCAGTAACGCCTTCGCGATCAGCGTGAACTCCGAGGGCAGGCGAAACCAGCAGTCGGCAGAGATCTTGGTTATTTCCAGGACCACCTGGCCTGAATTGAGCCGGCTCATGTTGGCATCCGCATTCTCGGCGACGATTTCGGCCACTCGTTTTCTAAACTCGACCTGATTGAAGCCGGTCCTGGCTTCACCCATTCTGATGGTGACCTCAGCCGCTTCTTCACCGCGGCCGTCGCTGATTGCCAACAAGAGGCGCAGCACGTTGTCGCGTAATCCCGGCAAAAGACGCGCGACCATCCCGAGATCAATCAGCGCTATTTGATCATCGTCAGTGAGGAGGACATTGCCTGGATGCGGATCGGCGTGAACGAACCCGTCGAGGAGTATTTGTTTAAGGTAAGCCCGGAAGAGTTCGCGAGCCAGACCAGGACCATCAATTTCCATTAAGCGGAGCGGGCTCAGCTCAGTGATTTTTTTGCCGGAGATGAAGTCCATCGTCAGAACCCGTGAGGTGCAAAAGTCCGGAATCGGCTCCGGGATAGTTATTCGCTCAAACTCAGCCAGGTTGTCGGCAAAGGTGATCAGATTGTTGGCTTCGAGTTTGAAATCCATCTCACGCAAGAGACTTCGGCGCAGGCCCTGAAGCATGTTCTCAAACTCATAACGCTTGCCCACCTCCGTGTGCGCATCCAGGAACTGGGCTATCTCGTGGAGCGTTTCCAGGTCCTCAACGATCTGCTCGCGAATATTCGGACGCTGTACTTTGACCACAACCGCACGTCCATCGCGCATGTGCGCCCGGTGCACCTGGGCCAGTGAAGCTGCGGCCAGGGGCTCGGGATCGAAGTCCGCAAACGCTTTTGAAAGGCGGACACCCAGCTCGCCCGAAACTATTCGATCAACTTCCTCGAATGGAAACGGCTCAATGTGATCCTGCAAACGTGAAAGTGCTTCAAGGTAGGGGGCGGGCAGTAGATCGGCACGGGTCGAGAGAAGCTGTCCCAGTTTAATGAAGGTTGGCCCAAGCTTCTCCAGATCAGCGGCTAATTCTTCGGCCTCCGGCCGCGTTTCCGCGAGGGCCTGTTCGTCAAGTTCGAGGCTGTCTTCCAGCCCGGCCTGTTTGACGAGATCAGATCGTCCATACTTAACCAGTAAGAGAGTGACGTCTTTGTATCGTTTCAGACGCTCGGGTTTCAGTGAGACCATTTATTTAGGTTTCCTTTGTCCTGGCCGTGTTGGCCCATTGTACTAAACTTGCCCTGCCAAGGCTCACAGACTATGCTTCGGACGCAATTTGTACGTGGGCTGTTTGTCAGTGTAGAGACAGAAGGATGACTTAACGGTCACGCTGCGTCAGATCTTTAGGGGAAAGAGCCCCGGGAAGAATCGTAGCGCCTAGGGGCATTAGTTAATTTTTGGAGGAGGGACTGCCAAATGATCAGAAAATCGTTGATAGCGTTTTTGTTACTGTCGGTGCTCGCGGTCGCTGTGGCTGCGCAACCGGCGTCTCAGCAACAACCGGCAACGCCGAAACAACCGCCGGCCCCGCCGAAGACCCACTTGAAAGTCGGTCAGGCCGCGCCGGACTTTACGCTGCGGGCGACGGATGGCAAGACTTACAAGTTAAGTGACTTCAAAGGCACCAAGAACGTGGTGCTCGCGGTTTATGTACTAGCGTTCACTGGCGGTTGAACGAAGGAGCTGAAGGCGTATCAGGCTGATATCGCCAAATTCGAAGCAACCGAAACGCAGGTTTTTGGTCTGAGTGTGGACAGCGTTCCAGCCAACCGAGAATTTGCAAAGCAGCTCGGCGTCACCTTTCCAATCCTAAGCGACTTCAAACGAACTGTCGTAAAGGACTATGGAGTTTTCAATGAGGAGCAGGGCTTTGGCAATCGAGCGACTTTCGTGATCGATAAGGAAGGCATCATTCGTCATATCGACGAAGGGGCCGTGGCTGTCGATCCAACCAGCGCCGCCGAAGCGTGCAATATTCTGACCCGTAAGAAGGCGACGTAGAAAAGAGGCTGGCGGCAGAAGCCAAGAGGAAAGTAGCCTGACCGTTAAGGAGGGCTTTACACCGTCCGCAATCACACAAGAATGGGCACCAGGAGTCGAATCCTGAGTGCCCATAATTTTTGTTCCGCACCGCAGGTTACTTAACGGCCGTGCTTTGCGAAAGTGCCTGATCAATCGCAGCTCGCAATATCTCGCTACTCAGGCCTCTGAGAATCTTCCCGTTGACGAAGAGGGTAGGAGTGCTGCCCACGCCATAGAGCTGACCATCATCCATGTCGTGCTTCACTTCAGCGGAGTATTTTCCACTATCAATCGCCGCGTCGAAGCGCGCGCGATCCAAGCCAATCTCCGACGCATACTTTTTCAAGGAGGGAACGTCCAGCGCATCTTGCCGTTTGAAAAGTATGGTTACATATTCGAAGAACTTCCCCTGTGCGTGCGCCGCATTGGCCGCCTCGGCAGCTTTGCGGGCGTTAGCATGCATGGTGAGCGGAAAATCGCGGACGACAAGTCTGACCTTGTTTCCATATGATTTCAGCACCTCCTCAAGCACCGGGTGCATAGCTGCACAAGCAGGACACTGGAAGTCGGTAAACTCTACGATCGTGACCGCAGCGGTTGCGTCGCCCTTAACCGGATCGTCATCGACACTAATCACCTGGAGCGGTGGTTCCGGCTCCACGATTAACAAACGAACATTGGCTCCCTTTCGGAGCCTGGCTGCGAACTCCTGCTCCAGCTTCTGCCGATTCTGCTCTTCCAGGTAAGCAGCAATCTGATTACGAATTTCGGCCAGCTCGCCTTTGAGCCCCTTCTTATTTTCACTATAAAACTTTTCGACTTCGGCTGCGGTGGGCTGACGCACCTTTTCGGTGATCTCCTTACGGACAATTTCTTCGGGAGGAACATTCTTACTCGTTGATTCCGCAATGAGAAGCAGATCAGTAATGGTCTGATCGAGAGCGGGTTTCTCGACGAGATAAGTATCCAGGCGTAATTGGTAGCTAATTGGCTTGAGCCTTTCATTGACGGCGCCCGCAGTAATGGTGCGTCCACCAACTGTGGCCAAAACGGACGACGAAGAAAGACCAGGTTCGTTTATGTCAGCTCCTTTGATGACGGGGTTTGAAGCTCGCAGGCGCTTGATCAGTTCCTCAGATAGTTTTGCTTCTTGCTCACCCTTCAAAAAATCAGCAACCCGCGTCCGAATCGTCGCGGAATCGCTTTCACCAATCCGCTCGCGATTCTCCTCAATGAACTTTGTGATTTCAGCGGCACTTGGTTGCGTAAGCTTTCTGGCAACTTCCGTCTCATACAATTGTTGCGGACTCACCTTCCGCTTTTTGGCTTCGGTGTCGAGCAACAGGGTATTGGTTTCCAACTCCAGAATCTGCCTGCGAGCATCGGCAATCTTTCCTTCCAGCGCATCCACTTCCTCGCGAGCGCGCGGATCGATATCCGCGGTAGTAATGTTTTGCCCATTAACAGTCGCCAACAAAACGGGCGGCATTGGGGCGGCGGGCGTTTTTGCAGGGCTCGAGCTTGGTGTGGGTTGAGAAGCTGTCTCGTTGGTAAGGGGCTTTGACGCGGTCGGTCGGCTTGAGCCCCGTCGACGAGTGCGTTGGGCGGAAACATCACCCACAACGGTGAGCAGGAGAAGGAGTGTTAAGAGAGTCGTAGCATTATTCATAGTTATTGTTTTGAAAAGACGGGAAACTAAATGATCTTCCAGGTCACATTAGAGCGCAACCGGAACAGCCGCGTTGCCCCATGATGGCCCAGCTGGCGAGCGGGAGACAAACAAGCAAGATAGTGGTGCCTTAGCGGCAGTTCGGAACTCAATGAAATCGAATGATACTACGCCGTCGACGTTTCACGGGCTTTCGTGCGGTTAGCAAGCTCTTATGACGGCCATTTAGAATGAAAGCCAGGCCCTGATGAGTGACTCCCAGCATTCGAGCGGCGCGTGTGACGCTGCCATCCGATGCTTCAAGCGCTTGCTTGATCAAGTTGCCCTCGTAATGGAGGACTTGTTCTTCCAGAGAAGCGGCCGTCGGACGGTCTGAGTGATTAGGCAGATCGTGGGCGAGTATGGGGTCTGCACCGGTGTCGTTTGTTAGGGTGTTAACTGTGGCTTTACCGGCGTCTGAGAGGGCCTCGGTTGTGACAATGAGCCGCGCACACTTGCTCAGACGATCTTGAATTTCCGGATTGTGAGAGCTTCTCAATTCCGATTCTGCCATTCGGTAATAGGCTAGCAATTCAGTAAGCGGAAGGTGATTTGCCAACTCCTCCGCCATGGAAAGCGCCGCCACTCCCACGCTCGCCAAGTCCCCAGCGTTGTGGGCTATTCTGATGGCCTTTTCAAACGATGCGCGCGCGTTGGCAGAGCTGCCTAAACGAGCGAGGGCCGTGCCGTGCGTCGTCAGCGCTTCTGAAAGCATGGATAACTGATCGCCCTCTTCAAGCGCCTTCACCGAACTTCTGGCTACCGTCTCTGCCTTGGAGAATTGACCTTCAGCGATAAAGGCGCGGGCACGCGAGTCGTCGAACTGCGCGACCAAACCTTGATCTTTCAAAGCTAAAGCCACAGCCCGGGCGCGACTGAGATGCTGGTGGGCATTTTGAAATCTTCCCAAATGAACAAACAAGAATCCCAGGTTGTTTTCAACCACTCCCAGATAACGTTGGTGACGTGCCTGCTCAAAATGAAAGCTTGCTGCTGAAAATTCGATCAGGGCTCGATCCAGATAGTCGTCTCGATGTTCTGACAACCCCAGATTCTTCAGCACCACTGCATATACATTGTGAAACTTTCCCTTGAGCGCATGGTTCCGGCTGGCCTCAAACATAGGAGCAGCCTCGCGAAACAATCGTAACGCCTCTCTGTATTGCTTCGCGGCGGTTTCGACTAGCGCTTGGTTAAGGAAAGCGCGGAGCCTTTGCTCGCTATCGAGATCTCCCAGTCGCAGGAGAGCATCTGCGAGAGTTATGCGAGCTTCATCAAACGACCCTTCTCGCCAGTAACAGATCGCTAAGTCGACACGAGCCTCAGCAACCCGCTCAACCAATCCAAGTCTTTCAAACGCGCCGGCGCTTTCCGAGATCAAATCCTTGGCAATCTCCTGAGCGCCTGAAAGCTGCCGGGCGCTACCGATCCAGCCTGACAATGTTCCGGCCCGCAAAAGGACTTCCGCTCGCGCGATCTCGTCAAGACCTTCAACTTGCGGCCGCTCACCGATGCGGTGCCAGAATTCGCTGATCGCGTCGCGCGCATCTTCAAATTCACCTGCCTCTTCAAGCTCTTTCGCTCGAGCGCAACCCGCCTGAGAACGCCGGCTCAAGCTGAAGGTTGTCTCGTCCTTTAACGAGACGATCGAAGCTAATTTCATGTGAGGTCACTCCTTTTTCGAAAGATGCAAGAAATCTTGCATGAAGTCAGGGGGGCAGATATCATGCGCCTCGTTAATCCTGCAGTTTCACTTCCATCGTCGTGATCAACTGCTTTTTGACCAACCCAAAAACCAAACATAGGAGAGAAAAAATGAAAGTCCCGAAAGCAATCTGCGCTGCGATATTTCTTGCCCTGACTCTTAGTATTCCAACATATGGCGGCGACGTTCTAACCCCTGGCTATACCCCGCCACCGCCACCGCCACCCCTCACAATTACGGAGCCGACTCCAACGTCTCTCGATTCAGGCGGTTTGAGTATTCCATCGCCTTTTACATTAGGCGATATGACTCCAGGATACGCGGATATTCTTTGGGTTTTCGCCGCGATCTTCTAAAGATAAAATAGACAGCACCCCAGGAAGCAAATTTCAAATCTGAGGTGATTAGTCACGCACTACGGTGTTTCGTGTGCCGACTGCCGGGGGTGCGTCCTGTCGTATGCCCGGCAAGGGGGCTCGCGACCGGGCGCATGCTACCTTTTTCCAACACGGGAAATCAAGAGCCAGCGTGACGTAAAGTCGTCGTTGGCAAACGATGGACAACCTTGCGATACGCGTATATGCGTTTTGCGGCGTTTATTGTTTGCCTCGATACGAAAGGCGCCAGTCAACCCTGTCCCGGCCGTGACTTCAATTGGACGAGATTCAATTGGTATTGTCGGCGACAAGCTTCTGAACCGTCTCCAGCGTGTCAGCCTCATTTGGTTTCTTGTCTGGTCTCAAGCGAAGAATTCTCGGGAATCTCAGGGCATAACCGCTCTTGTGCCGTTTGGATTCCTGAACTCGGTCAAACGTAACTTCAATCACGATCCTGGGTTCAACCAGCCTAACGCGACCGTGGGCAAATTCCTGGATCGTGTGCCGGGTGAACCACCCGGTCATCTGAGTTAGTTCAAGGTCCGTTAGTCCTGAGTAAGCCTTGCCGATATTTAGTAATTCGTCATTTTGTTCCGATCTGCGGACCGCGAACGTGTAATCGGAAAGCAGGCTCCGGCGCTTTCCATGACCCACTTCCACTGCGGTCACTACCACGTCCAGGGTGGCAATGGCCCGCTTTACTTTCATCCACTCGCGGCCACGCCTTCCTGGTTTGTAGAATGACGTTGGACTCTTGACCATCAACCCTTCGTTTCCGCGAGCTCGCGCCTGCTCGAATTCTTCATCGAGAGCTGCAGCCTCACGAAAACGCTTGGCTATTGATAAGCGCACGGTTCCATCCGCGGGAGCAATCCTCTCCAGGATTTCTCGGCGCTCTTCAAGCGATGTGTCGGTCAGCACCTCTCCGCGAGCGTACAAAAGGTCGTAGGCTACAAATATTACCGGGACCTCTCTAAGAAGATCTTCGCCAATCGTTTTTCTCCCTAAGCGCTTCTGCAGTTCGCTAAACGGCAGGATGCGTTCATCGCGAGCAGGCACAATCTCGCCGTCGATAACGGCATCTAGGCCGAGATCTCTTAACGGTGAAATAAGCTCGGGAAAGCGATGCGTAATCTCATCCATTGTGCGCGAGTAGATCGCCACACGCCCTTCTTTTGTGTGTGCTTGCGCTCGGATCCCGTCAAACTTATCCTCTACGAAAAAGTCATCGGGCATCGTCCGGGCAATATCTGCGAGATCGGCGGCGGGAGTTGCCAGCATAAATTTGATCGGATGAAACAGGCGCATGTTGACATCTTGCAAGTCGTTTGCCCTCGCCCGGATTGCGGTTTCTCCAATATCACCCAGCAGCATGTTTGCCTTGGCCACCTGTGAAAGAGGTCGTTCAAAGGTGCGAGCAATTGCGTCTTCGACGAGCCCTTCTCGGAGACCGATTCGTAAGTCTCCGGCGAGCAACTTAATAAGATATTTTGCCTCTAGCGGGGTGGCATGACCCAAAACCATCACCAACAGGCGAGTTTTGTTCTTGATTCCGCGCGTTTCACTCAAGCGCGAAATGATCGACTCTGTTTCGACCAGGGTAATTGTTGGCTCGCTATAGCGCCCGGCGCTAGTGATCGCTTCATGCGCGGTTTCGCCAGCGTCCCCCAGGCGCACGTAAATGGGATAGATCTCCTCATTGGTCAAACCGGTAGCTTCGCTCAAGGCCGCGGTAATGATGCTGCCGCCGACGTTCGTGGTTCGGGCGTCGTTTGAAGCGAATTGATGGCCGGCAAAGTAACGCGCCGCTCGCCCGAGATCCGCGTCGTTAAGTTGGCTGAGATAGCCACCGAGTAACGCGGCCTTTTCGAGCTTTTTAGAGGTAGATGCCACCTGCTCCGCTACCTCGGCCAACCGCTGCAGGAATCCTTCGGCGGCAGCCGGCGATAAAGCGTTTTTGTCCGTTGGAGGTTCCATGTATCTCGTAACTGACAATGGTCCGACTTGCGGTGACAGATTTTGTTCAACCGTTGTCCAGGTAAAAGGTGCGTGAGACCCAAAGACAGTGTCAAGCGATCAACTTGAACTTATTGAATGACCTCGACCAGTGGGCTCTGTTTGAAAGTGCACTTGTGCTCAGAAAGGTCAGACAAGTCCCTTCTCTAAACGAATGTACTTGTGTCTTCGACTATAGGAAGATGGCCTAGTTGAGGTTGACTGCTGCCGACGCAGCGCTTTGAGTATGTGGTGCTAATTTCGGGAGGTCGTAATTTCTGGTTTGTCCGGCGACAGGTTACAATCTGCGCCAAAGGGTTTTTCCAGCCGTTCCATTTGAAGGGTTAATCTTAAGATAGTGGTTTTTCTAATTCTCGAGTCGCTTGGAAGTACCGAGCTTCTATTCATCCTGGTGATTGCGCTGGTTTTTTTTGGCCCGCGTAAGCTCCCTCAACTCAGCCGTTCGCTGGGCAAGAGCATGGCGGAGTTTCGGCGAGCGTCTGACGACTTCAAACGTACTTGGGAAAGAGAAGTAAGCCTGGAAGAATCTAACTTGGGTATTGGCGCCGATCCCACACCAGTCTGGAACGATAATTCGATCTTGAACCAGGAGAACGTGAGCCGGACTCTGCAAACCCCAACCATTGAGCCCGTAGCTGCCGATCAGGTCATACCTCGCCAACCGTTTGACAACAATGCGCCTCAATCTTCCGACTCGGGTGATTTGGCCGACGAGCCTGAAGCCCCGCGCAAGCGCGACTGGTTATAAAGTTAGCTAAATCTAAACGAAAACCTTAATGTCAACGTTTCTAAGACCATTCGCCACAGGGAAGCGCAGGGAGGAAGAACTCGGCGGCCAGATGTCTTTCCTCGAGCATTTGGACGAACTGCGGAGCCGTCTGATGCGCTCGGTCTTGTTTGTCTTCCTGGCGGCAACGCTTTGCTGGTTTGTATCGGATCGGATTTACAGATTTCTGGCGGTGCCGATAGAGCGAGCCCTGGCCGAAGCACAGAGACGGCAAGTGCCAATCGATGGCCTGACAGGCAACGAGCAAATCCTATCCCTGAGCTCGCTGAAGGAAAACGATCTGGGTCGCTACGTTTTTTCTGAAGAGATAAAGCTTGGAACCAGCCTAGTTCCAATAGGCGCCTCTGTCATCGCTCGGGCGACAAAAGACGCTAAGGGAAAGCTTGGCCTATTTACAGAGGAACCGCTTTATGTCGGCAATACTGTTTTTCCTAAAGGCGTCCGCCTTCCGGTCGATTTCGTGGTGTTGCCACAGGCGTATTCCGGTGAGAATGATAAGTTAATCGTCACCAGCGCAATTGAATCATTCTCGCTCTACGTAAAGGTTTCGCTTTATGCGGCGGTCTGTTTGTCGGTTCCGTTCCTGTTGTGGCAAATCTGGGCTTTTGTGTCGCCTGGGCTATTTCCCCACGAGCGAGGCTACGTCACGCCCTTCATCGCGCTTTCGTCGATCTCATTTGTGCTGGGTGCGGCGTTCGCTTACAAAGTGATTTTCCCCCCCGCAGCGAGATATCTGCTCGGCCTGGGTTCGGATTTCAGGCTACTCCTGAAAGCGGACGACTACTTTGACTTCATTATCCTGGTGATGCTGGGGATGGGCGTGGTTTTTCAGATGCCGGCTGTAACCTATGTCCTGGCGCGGATCGGGCTGATTACGGCGAAGTTCCTGGTTCGGATTTGGAAAACGGCGCTGATCGTTATCTTGATTTCCGCCGCTGTCCTCTCTCCCACCAACGATATCCCTAACATGCTGCTTTTTGCCGCACCCATGATTGTTCTTTACATCGTGTCGATACTTGTGGCCTGGATATTCAGCCGGCCCAGAACGGCGACTTAATCGCAGTGAACCACGATCAGGGCCAGGTAACGCAGGTTTCTGATTCGAGCAAAAGGCAACGAGCAACGACATTTATCGCATCTTGACTGTGTTCGTGACGAAACCTTAGAATCCGTTGTTTCCGATTAGGCCCCGATCTGTTGCCAGTAGCGCCCTAAGCCCAAAAAGTCTGTAGGAGTTTTAGTTATGTTCTACCAGAAAGCCGCTTTCCGTTTGGCGATTTTTCCGCTTGTCCTAACCGGCGCCAGCTTGCTTGGTTTTCAGCAGGAGGCCCGAGCTCAGGATCCGACTGACAAGCCTCGCAATGTGAAGCCGGAACTCAAGAAGGCCTACAAAGACTGGCTGGATAAGGATGTCACTTACATCATCACGGATGAAGAGCGTAAGGCTTTCAAGAAACTGGCGACCGATGATGAGCGTGAAAGGTTCATTGAAGAATTCTGGCGGCGCCGCGATCCTGATCCGGATACTGATGAAAACGAATTCAAAGAGGAGTATTACGAGCGCATTGCCTATGCCAACGAGCATTTCGCCTCAGGTATTCCTGGCTGGAAATCAGATCGGGGCCGCATCTGGATTATGTATGGAAAGCCTGATGGTCAGGAAACCCATCCGATGGGTGGATCATACGATCGCCCTTCCTACGAAGGCGGCGGGTCAACCACGACATATCCTTTTGAAACCTGGTTCTATCGTTATCTGCCTGGAGTAGGTTCTGGCATCGAGATTGAATTTGTGGATCCTACCGGCAGCGGTGAGTATCGTCTCGCACGCAACGCCAATGAAAAAGACGCGCTCTTGATGGTGCCGGGTGGCGGACTCACGCTTTCAGAACAATTAGGACTGTCTGACAAGGCCGACAGAATTGGCGGAATGGTCAATAACGGTTCGGCCAGTTATCAACGTGAACAGGATAGCCCGTTCTCGCGCCTGCAACTGCTGGCTAATCTAAGCCGCCCGCCACAGGTAAAATTTAGCGATCTGCAATCAGCAGTTAACACCGGTGTCATTGAGGAGAACCCCTTAAATTTTGATGTCCGGGTGGACTTCTTCCGACAATCTGATGAGCGTGTGATCACCGCTTTCACCATTCAAACTGAAAACAGGGATTTGGTATTTACGGATAGCGGTGGACTCAAACAAGCTCGCATGAATATTTTCGGCAGAATCACCTCAGTGGCGGGACGTAGGGCCGGCATTTTTGAAGACCCCGTGATTACCACCGCAACGTCTGAGGAACTGCTCGAGGCCAAAGATCGCAAATCTGCTTATCAGAAAGCCGTGGCATTAACGCCGGGCACATACAAGGTTGACGTCATTGTCCGCGACGTGGCTTCAGGAGCGACGGGTGTGCGGCACATCGGGTTCACAGTTCCCAAGTATGACTCGCAGAAGCTTTCGACCTCGACCCTGGTGCTGGCTGCAAAACTGGAGAGCCTGGTCGATCAACCCGCCGTGGGACAATTTGTCATCGGGCAGCAGAAAGTAATTCCAAATGTGTCGGGGATCTACCGTCGTGGCCAGCCCGTCGGCGTTTACCTTCAGGTTTACAATGCCGGCATCGATCAAACTACTCTTCGGCCTTCAGTCGATGTTGAATATCAGCTAACCAAGGATGGCAAGGAGATTGGTAAGACGACGGAAGACTGGCGCGGTATGAGCGATGCTGGTCAACGCCTGACTTTGGCCCGACTAGTGGATACCCAGGCCCTGGCTTTTGGCGAGTATGAGTTGACGATTCGCATCCGGGATCGCGTGTCGGGCCAGACACTAACGCCCGCGGCAAAGTTTAGTGTGATTCAGTAGAATTGGCTTTTGCTCAATCAGCCGTAATGCAAACTGTTAGTTCTCTTCGATTCGCTATCACTCCAACTGGCTAGTTTCGCGGCGGCACGCAAACTAACAGTTTGCTTTACAATTTTTCTCCCCACTCCGATCTGGCGTTCCCACTCAAAAAGGAGTCACTCTGTGTCTGCTCAGAACCTACTTCTGCGCTTCTCACTGATTATCCTCTCGCTGTTGTCATTCAGTTCCTTCGTTGCTTCACAAACGGAACAGCCAGCCCGACGGGCCAGGCAAGCCAAGCCCACCAACCCATCACCGGACGAGCAGGCTCGCAAGGTCAAAGCCGAACCCGCGAATGCCTACACTCGTTGGGTGAACGAAGATGTGGCGCCAATAATCACGCAGGATGAGCGCCGGGCTTTCGAGAAACTCAAGACCAACGAAGAGCGGGAAGAGTTTATTAGGCTTTTCTGGGGTGAGCGCGATCCCGACCCGGATACCGAAGAGAACGAATACCGCGAGGAATACTACGAGCGAATAGCTTACGCGAACGAACACTTCAGTTCAGGCAAGCCTGGTTGGAAAACTGATCGAGGACGAATCTACATCAAGTTTGGCAAGCCCGATGGGGTCGAGTCTCATCCCTCCGGTGGCACATACCAAAAGCCGTCGCATGAGGGCGAAGGATCCACCACGACTTATCCTTTTGAGACGTGGTTCTATCGATACCTCCCCGGCGTGCGCAGCGGAGTCGAGATTGAGTTTGTTGACCCCTCCGGAACCGGAGAGTATCGGATTGCTCGCAATTCGAGTGAGAAGGATGCCCTCGCCCACATGTCCGACCGGTCTGTCCAATCAATGGATGTCAGTTATCGTCGTGAACAGGATTCACCTTTTGCCAAAATTGAACTATTGCGAGATCTCGAGAAGCCGCTCGAGTTTGAACGAAAGCACCGGGGCGGAATCACCGGCAGCCCTACCATTGACGATAACCCGCTGAATTTCGATGTCCGAGCTGACTTCTTCAAAATGTCTGATAGTTCTGATAGCCAAGTGCTGACTGCTTTTACCATCCAGGCCGACAACAAGGATCTTGTTTTTGAGAACAGCGGTGGATTGCAGACGGCCCGACTTAACATTTTTGGAAAAATCGTCACGGTCACCGATCGCCGTGTTGGTGCCTTCGAAGACTCGGTCACCACGAGTTCCACGATTGCGGAACTGACGGACGCTAAGGACCGGAAATCCGCCTACTCCAAGGCCGTCGTCCTCGCACCCGGTCGTTACCGGGCAGACGTGATCGTTCGCGATGTGGTCTCCGGAGCTACCGGTGTGAGGCAGTTTGCGTTTCAAGTTCCCAAGTATGACGAAGCCAAGCTGTCGACCTCCAGTATGATCCTGGCGACAAAGCTGGAGAGCATCGAAAGCGGGATCGCCGCTGGGCCGTTCGTGATCGGTAAAACCAAAGTCATTCCCAACATGACCGGCCTATATCATCGAGGCCAGTCCGTTGGCATTTATCTACAGGTCTACAATGCCGGCATCGATCAAACGACGCTGCGACCATCAGTAGACGTTGACTATGTGCTGACGCAGGATGGCAAGGAAGTTAGTAAGCAGATTGAAGACTGGCGCGGTATTAGCGATTCAGGTCAGCGACTGACTTTGGCCCGCCTGATTGATACCCAAGCTCTGGCGGTTGGGGAATACGAGTTGACGATTCGCATTCGAGATCGGGTGTCGGGACAGACACTGTCGCCGGCAGCGAGATTTAGTGTGACGCGTTAGCTTGGCTATCCGGTGTAGTCAGTCGCAAACCGAAGAGCGGGGGCAAGCCCGCCTTCCTGACCTTGAGCTGCTTGGGTTGCTCGATTACTTTCAGGTTGAACTATTTCCCGGTGGGGTAATACAGTCAAGACTACTCAGCTCGGGGTCAGGAAGGCGGGCTTGCCCCCGCTCTTCGATGTCGCTAGTGTACGATCTTCATCGAATATAAGACTCCGTACATTGCGTCTTGATGCTGAGGGAAACCTTTCCCGCTGCTGGAGAGAATGACATTCACCAGTTGCACCTGGCCGGCATACTTCCGATAAGCCATCCACTGCAGTCGCCTGATGCCGTCTGGCTTTTCAGGATTCGCTTCGCGAAACTGGACACCTTTCAAACCGTCAATTTCCAGCCACTTTAGCTCATCAACCTCGCCGTTCTTAGATCGGGTCCTGGCGCCATCGTAGAACCCCTTAGTGCCCGAATCCATAGGAAAACTTTCGTCCAGCGGGGAGATACTGACGATCATGGAGGCAGCATCCCAGCTACCCGGCGAACGCCAGACCAACATCTTCGACTCGTTGGTGGATTCCTTCCACTTGGGTGGAGCGGTCCAGGACATTCCTTGTGCGTCCCATTTGATGGCCTGGCCCCCAGCCAGGGCTTCCGTCTGAGCTGCCGTGGGGTTTGGTCGCTCAACTGGACCACTGTCGCTCGAAGTCGATCCTGTCTTACCAGGGTCGGAAGAGTTGGTTGCGGGCTTGAGCTTATTCGTTAAGTTGCAAAACGAAAGAGCAAATCCAAGAAGAAGCAGGGCAGGAATCTGTTTCATGGGCCACACTCATTAAGGGGGATGGAAATTACAGCCCCGCTTCTAGTCCAAAACAGGGTTCCAAGTCAATGCTTCAGCTTGTCAGTTACAAACACGAACGGGCCGTGATATCCTACGGGCTCCCTTCAATCAGCCCCCAAATTAATAACCGAGCCAACCGCGGCTCGATTTCTGCGGAGACCGTCGATGAAAACTGCTGCCTTGAAAACACGACTAATCATTTCGCTCTTGAGCGCAGGCCTGCTGGCCATGGGAGCCGCCGCCTGTCAGAAAACCGATACCAATGCCAACACCAATGTGACCACGAATGCCAACACATCTCCGGCAAACGTGAATGCTAATCCGTCACCCGCAGCCACGTCCGCGATTGCCACCCGGGAGCCGGAAAAGTATCGCGCCACGCTCGTGCTCAGCGCAGAGACAGAAGGGCAAAAGGTAGTTGGCATACCCACATTGCAAGCTGAAGTTGCGCGCAACGGCGCCGACCGGCGCGTTTCATTCAAGCTGCCTGATGGTTCCGATCTGATCTATCTCGAACAGGGTGGCAAACATATTGTGATTGCGCCTGGCCGCAAGCAGTATGCAGAGTTGACCCCGGAAGCCACGGGCTTTCAATTGCACAAGCTGATGACGCCCGGCCAGATCGTTTCTTATCTGGACAAACTGAAAGGGGTGGAGCGAGTAGGTGAGGAAACCTTCAATGGCCGCCCCGCCGACAAGTATCGCTATGCCGGCTCAACAAATACGTCCACCTCTGCCGGTCAGGTTAGTGCGGAAGGGTTTGTCTATGTTGACAAGGAAACCGGCTTGCCATTGAGGGCTGAACTTTACACGGAAGCCAGTGGCAGCGTGCAGGGCGTGAAGGGAGCCAAGGTTGTCGCCGAGATGCGCGACATTAGCACTACCGTAGACGATGCGCTGTTCCAGGTTCCGCCCGGACTCAACAAGGTTCCACCTGAGCAGATTCGGGGACAGATCGATGCATTCGCCAATACGGTGGCAATTCTAATCAAAGCGTTGCTTGGCAACATGAATGCAGCCGCTGCATCGACCGGCTCTTCTCCAGCGGTTACCGTGTCTCCGGCAACATCACCCTCGCCCTCGGCGAGCCACTGAGAAAACAAATGAGATACGTTTTGATTCTTCTGCTTGGGCTAGTCGTTGGCGCCGGAGCAGCAATCTACTTTCTCGGGATCCCGACCGCAAAGGCAATTCCCGGGACTCGAGTCGAAGCTCCGGTTGCCGGCGGCGCCCCGACCAGCACAGTGGTGGTGGCGCTCAATGAGAGTTTTCTCAACGAACTGCTGGGCACGATCTTTCGCGATCTGGGTCCGCCGACTTTCAATCTATCGTCAACCCAGAATCCTTCGGCATTTGGTAATTTCGAGCAGGCTGCATTTCAGGGTGGTTGCACCAACAGCGTGATCTTGTCTGCCGAAGGTAGCAACGCCAAGACACAAGTGAAATTTTCGGGAGGCACGATTTCCGCACCGCTTGTTTTCAGCGGCAACTACAGCCTCATGGGAAATTGCATGCAGTTCAAAGGGTGGGCGCAGACCAGCGTCCAACTCTCCTTTGATCAAGCGGCCCAGACTCTGTACGGGCGGGTGGTTGTTGACGGGGTCAATCTGGAAGGGGTGGCGCCGATAGCAAACAATTTCGTTACCGTGTTTGTGCGAAACGCGATCGACACCAAAGTTAATCCCATCGAGTTTCTGCGCCCCACTCAGTTGCAGCTAATGCTTCCGGTGAAGGCGAGCAATGGATCGGTAAAAGCGCAGGTTAAAGATGTGCGCTCCGAGGTGCAGGATGGTGTCCTGCGTTTGCATATCACTTACGATTTCAGCGCTGAAAAGGGTCAGCAGCCGCAGGTATGAAGTAGTAAAGAAAGTTCAAGGAGAGTGTTCGGCAAAACCGCTGGCGACCCCGGGCTCGCCCCTCCCGGTTTGTGCTGGAGCGCTTTCCGCGAGACTGCGCTGGCGCGCAAAGTGGTCCACAATTTCCTGGGCGGTTTTCTTGCCAACAAATGCCGCCAACTCCGATTCGGTCGCTTCGCTAATACGATGAATCGAACCGAACTGTCTTAACAGTCGTCCCTTGCGCTTTTCACCAACCCCGGGAATCGCGGAGAGCTCAGAAGTGAAGTCGCGAAGCTCCCGACGCTTGCGGTGGTAGCTCAGGGCGTAACGATGTGTCTCGTCGCGAATCATCTGCAGCAAACGCAGAATCAACGAATGAGGATCGAGATAGATGGGCTCATGTTCGCGACCCTTGATTAGCAGATACGAAACCTGATTGTGCTTCAACGGCGGTTTCACTACGCCTACCATTGGGATCGCCTCGAGATCCAGTTCACGCATCGCATCGGCAGCGGCATTTAGTTGACTCTTACCACCGTCAATCATGATTAGATCCGGTAAGGGTTTTCCTTCGTCCAGCAGGCGGCGATAACGACGAACCACTGCTTCACGCATCGAAGCGACGTCGTTCGCCCCCTCCACCGTCTTGATGCGAAACTTGCGATACTCCGACCGGTTCATCTTCCCATTGTCGGCCACCACCATTCCCGCGACATTCTCGGCGCCCTGGATATGGGAGATATCAAACGATTCAATCCGCGCCGGAAAGCGCGGCAGCTCGAGCGTCTCCTGTAGCTCCTCCAGCACGAGTTTCATGTCAGGCTTCAAAACCCGAAAGCGTTGTTCAAACGCCAGCTTCGCATTCTTCTCGCCCAAGTCGATCAGGTCACGCTTCTCGCCGCGTTGACTATGTTGAATCTTGACCCGCCGGCCTCGGCGCAACGTCAGTGCTTTTTCGAGCAGTTCGCGATCTTCGAAATCAACCGGCACGTGGATCTCTTTCGGCACGTAGTCGGTCGCGTAGTACTGGGCCAGAACTTCCCCGAGAAACGAAGACGGATCGAAATCATCTTCCGGCAAATCTTCCCAGAAGAACTCCCGCCGGCCCACGATGTGGCCTTCGCGCATCGTGAAAAGCTGTAAGGCCAACAGCCGTCCCTCGCGGTAGTAGGCGAAGATGTCCACGTCGCGGTCGGGCGAGGTGGCCATCTTCTGCTGCTCGGAAAGTTTGATGACGGTCTTCCGTAAATCGCGATACTTCGCCGCCATCTCGTAACGCATTTCTCCGGATGCTTCGCTCATCCGGTCTGAGAGCGTGTCTGCGAGTTCAGTATTTCTGCCCTCCAGCAACAGGCGCACGTCGCGCACGGCTTCCTGGTATTGCTCAGGCGTGCACAAGCCTTTGACGCATGGTCCAAGACAACGTTTGATATGGTATTCAAGACACGGTCGTGGCGCCTTGCCGTTGATTTCAATATCGCAGGTGCGCAGCTGAAAAGTACGATTGATGACGTCAATTGTTTTCCGGGCCATGCTGGCCGGCAGGAAAGGTCCGAAGTAAAGGGCGCCGTCCTTCTGAATTCGACGCGTGATCACGGCTTTGGGAAACGGCTCGTTGATGGTCAGTTTGAGATGCGGATACGACTTGTCGTCTTTCAGATTGACGTTGTAACGAGGCTTGTGTTTTTTGGTGAGGGTGGCCTCCAGGATTAAGGCTTCTACTTCATTGTCGGTAACTATTACCTCGACGTCTGCAATCTGTCTGACGAGCGCGTCGGTCTTGCGATCGAAGGGTCGCGCCTCTCGGAAATATGATTGCACCCGGCTGCGCAGGCGCTTGGCCTTGCCGATATAGATGATTTTGCCGGCGCTATCCTTGTAGAGGTAGACACCGGCTGAGACTGGGATTTCTTTGAGTTTTTCGGCTAATGTCACTGCTTGATACTACTTCGACCGTGGTTCACGTTACATTCTAGCGCAGGGTTCCGGGGAAGACCACGAAGGCTAAGCTCTGCACAGAGAAAGAAAAAGCGCCTTTTCCCTCAGACTCAGATCGCAAACTAACAGTTTGCTTTACACTATGACCACATCGATAGCTGAAGCAGTATTGCAGGGAGCGCATAATCTGCGAAAAGCGGGCGTGCCGGAAGCGCGTCGCGAAGCAGGCTCACTCATCGCGCACGTGATCGACCGGGATCGAACGTTTATCCTCAGTCATGCCGACGATTCAATCAGCGCCGAACAACTCGTGGAATTTCAAACTGCGGTGGAGTCGCGCGCCGGCGGAAAGCCTCTCCAATACATCATCGGCCATCAAGAGTTCTTTGGGCTCGATTTTGAAGTCACGACAGACGTCCTGATTCCCAGACCTGAAACTGAGTTGCTGGTCGAAACTGCCCTGGAATTAGTTTCCGAACCGGACGCTGCGCCTTTGATCTGCGATGTCGGCACGGGGTCGGGTTGCGTTGCAATTACCTTGCTGGTTGAACTTCAGAAGCTGCGCCAACGACCTGATGCTCGCGTCGTGGCAATTGATATTTCAGAGGCTGCACTGGCCGTTGCAGAACGAAATGCAGTAAAGCACTCCGTGGCCGAGTTCATTACTTTTGTCGTCTCGGATTGTTTCGTGGCTCTGGATCAGGCGACTCAGTTGAAGTCTGGAGATTCGAATCGCGAGTGCTTTGATCTGATTGTTTCAAATCCGCCCTATATTGCGAGTGGCGTGATCTCGGATTTGCAAAGAGAGGTCAGAGACTTCGAACCGAGGCTGGCCTTGGAGGCTGGCATCGACGGTCTCACCATTATCCGCCGCTTGCTGGTAGAGGCCGGCTCCTTTCTGAGAAACGGGGGGCACTTCCTTTTCGAAATTGGCTTTGATCAGCAGCAGGCCATCGAGCAACTCGTTGACCGCAGCGTTTGGCGACTCTTGAAGATCCACCCGGATCTGCAAGGCATTCCACGTATCGTTGCCTTGAAGAAGTTGGGCTCAGCCTGAAGGCCGCCAGATAGAAATCGATGATCGCACCCCAATTACGTTGGTTTAGAGGAGGGCACCGCCTCTCGGATCAAGACACGGTTAATCGTGAGCCGCACCGGTGGGCGGTGCCCACCTCTAAACGAACGACACTATTCCTTGCGACCAGCTCTAAACGAACGAAACTATTTCCTTGCGACCACCTCTAAACGAACGAATTATCCGGTGTCCACCAGATCCGAAATTATGAACGCTTTTGCTGTACTTTTTGAAGAAACTCTGGGAACAAACCAGGACTTGAAGCGTTAAGAAAGGGTTCAATACCACGTTCGATCCCTTTCAGGAGAAAAGTTATGAATAAGCTGCACAGAATAGCGTTCGTTCTGATGTTGGTCGGAACGATAGGGGCCCAGGCATTTGCTCAAAAAGCCGGCAAGGACGGCAAGGATTCGTTTGTCTGCCGCGAGTGGCAAAACGACGGAGACCGTAAGAATCATTGTGAGATCAAAGAACAAACCGTGTCCGCGACCGGCGGAGTGATCAAAGTCGATGGCCGTCAGAACGGCGGAGTTTCGGTTAAGGGCTGGGACAGAAATGAGATTCTCGTTCGAGCGCGCATTCAAACATCGGCCCCCACTCAACCCGAAGCCGACGCGCTCGCAAGTCAGGTTGTGATTAATACGAGTGGCGCTAACATTTTTGCTTCGGGACCTGAAAACCGGAAGGGTCATAACTGGAGTGTCAGCTACGAAGTTTCTGTCCCGCGCCGATCGGATCTGTCGCTGCAATCACATAACGGCGGCATCGCGATCTCAGACGTCCACGGACGGTTGGATTTCGAGGCACACAACGGCGGCGTGGTTCTCAACCGCGTGGGTGGCACCGTGCATGGCTCGACTACCAACGGCGGTCTGGTCGTGCAGCTGACCGGTGATCGATGGGACGGAGAAGGGCTGGATGTCAAAACCACCAACGGCGGGATTGTAATGTCCGTGCCGGCAAATTACTCGGCGCATTTGGAGACCGGGACCGTTAACGGACATCTTCAGATAGGTTTCCCGGTGACTGTGCAGGGAAGTATCAGCCGCGAGTTGGCTGTCAATCTTGGTTCGGGCGGGCCAACCATTCGCGCCAGGACAACAAATGGCGGGGTTCGAATCAATCGGACCGAAGTCGTTTTCTAACCACACGTTCTAACCACAAGTTCGTTTAGAGAGGGCACCGCCCACCGGCGCGCCGTGGCTGCCACCATTCAGATGGCCAATCGTGCGCTCGATTAGAGCGACCCAAAAGGTTGTAGTACACCCGACGCGGCAATCCTTCGCTGATTGCCGCGTCCTTTTTCTGCTCGCTGATCTTCCCGCTTTAACCTTTCGGTTTTTTAATCTAATCTGTTCCCATCGTGGATAAATTTCGCATTTCCGGCGGGCGGCCACTGGCGGGTCGCGTTTCGATTAGCGGCGCCAAGAATTCGGCCTTGCCGTGCATGGCTGCCGCGGTGTTGAGTGCCGAGACCGTTACCCTGCATAACCTGCCTTACGTTAAGGACATTATTACTCAACGCCGTTTGCTTGAAGACATTGGCGCTACGGTGCTGACCCCGGAACTTCGTACTCATAAAATAACTGCCAGCCACATAGAGTTGTTCGAAGCGCCATATGAATTGGTTAGAACCATGCGGGCCTCTGTCCTGGCCCTGGGACCAATGCTGGCACGCTTTGGAAAAGCCAAAGTTTCTTTGCCGGGCGGATGCGCAATCGGCACGCGTCCTATTGACCTTCATCTCGCCGCATTTGAAAAACTTGGCGCCGAGGTAAAACTTGAAGGTGGAAATGTTATCGCTCGTGCGCCCAAGGCCGGTCGCCTTATTGGCGGCGAGATCCATTTCGACAAGGTCACAGTCACCGGCACCGAGAATGTGATGATGGCGGCCACGCTGGCCAGCGGCTTAACAACCATTCACAACGCCGCCTGTGAGCCGGAGATCAGCGACCTGGCGGAACTGCTTAACAAAATGGGTGCCCGGGTACGCGGTGCGGGCACTCGCCGGATGGAAATCGAAGGTGTCGAGGCATTGGGAGGCGCCGAACACACGATCATCCCCGACCGGATTGAAACCGGAACTTTCATCGCGGCGGCGGCGATTACCCAAGGCGACCTGGAAATCAAAGACTGCGAGCCGCTACATCTCACGAGCGTAATTGATAAGTTTCGAGAGGTGGGCGTTGAGATAGAGGAGCTCAACCCGAGCACGCTTCGGGTCGGTTGTAGCAAAGGGCTCACGGCCAGAGATGTCAGGACAGAACCATACCCGCAATTTCCTACCGACATGCAGGCGCAGTACATGGCACTGATGACCCAGGCCGAAGGACGGGCGGTGATTGAGGAAACAGTTTTTGAGAATCGATTTATGCATGCCTCGGAAATGCAGCGAATGGGTGCGCGCATTTCCATCGATGGCCACAGTGCGACTGTTAGCGGTCCGACGCCATTAACCGGCGCCCCGCTGATCGCTTCCGACTTGCGCGCCTCGGCTTCCCTGGTGCTGGCAGCGTTAGTGGCCCAGGGCGAAACGATTATTGACCGCGTCTATCACATCGATCGTGGATACGAAAAGATTGAAGCGAAGTTGCGCGCCGTGGGGGCGGATATCGAGCGGATTCGCGAATCTGTGACGGCGCCACTGCAAGCTGGGCTTGGCGCGGAAGGGTAAAGCAAACTGTTAGTTTGCTTCGCGTTGGATGGCGACAACCTGCAAAACAACCCAGCCTGTAGTCAAGCAGTCCGCCCTGCAACCGATCCTTATGGGCTACGAAAGATCGCAAACTAACAGTTTGCTTTACGAGAAAGAATAAAACCGAAATGTCAGAACCAGGCTGCTTATTTTGTCGGATGATCGCAAAGGAGATTCCGGCTGACTTCGTTCACCAGGACGATCGGTCAATAGTGATTCGCGACATCAACCCGCAAGCTCCCACTCACTTGCTGGTGATTCCGCTCGAACACATAGAGTCGCTTGATGAAGCCGCTCAGAAAGATGAAGCGCTGTTAGGACATTTGCTTCGGGTCGGCGCGCGAGTAGCGAACGGCGAGGGCCTCGGTGAAACCGGCTATCGCACCGTGATTAATACCGGCGCCGGCGCGGGTCAGTCTGTCTTCCATCTTCACGTTCACGTGCTCGGCGGACGCCCGATGAACTGGCCGCCAGGGTAAAAGTCGATTGCTCACGTTCCAGACATCCGCAGATTACGCAGATTAGAATAAGGACCTATGAGATCTGGAGACGCTTAGTCAGTCCGTATTGATCTTGAATCAGCGTAATCTGCGGATTGTCTTAGTCCTGAGCAGTCTTTACAGGCGGCAGATTAACAATTCGCGCTCGTAGATTGTCTCTGGGGGCAGGCGGTCGTGTAAATCCAAAAAGAGTTCTTCGTGTCCGAGCACTTCTTCGCGCCACGCCTCGCGATCGAACGCCTGCAACTTTTCAAACTCCTCTTTCGGAAAGTCGAATCCCTTCCATTCGATATCTTCGTAGTGGGGCATCCAGCCTATCGGCGTTTCTCTGGCCAGCGCACGTCCCCGAGCGCGATCGACGATCCATTTCAGCACCCGCATGTTCTCGCCAAATCCCGCCCACATAAACTTGCCTTCCGCGTCCTTACGGAACCAGTTCACGTGAAAAATCCGAGGTGTCTCACTGAGCGAACGCTGCATTCGGATCCAATGACGAAAGTAATCGCCCATGTGGTAGCCGCAGAATGGCAGCATGGCCATCGGGTCGCGACGCACTTTGCCAATTGTGCCGGCCGCGGCGGCTGTCATCTCGGAACCCATGGTGGCGCCGATGTAAACGCCAGAACTCCAGTTGAAGGATTGATAGACGAGTGGCATCGTGGTGGCCCGGCGCCCACCAAAAATAATCGCGTCGATGGGCACGCCGGTGGGATTTTCCCAGTCAGGATCAATCGTGGGACACTGCGAAGCCGGAGCAGTGAAGCGCGCGTTTGGATGAGCAGCTTTTGCGCCAGTCTCTTTAGCGATTTCCGGAGTCCACTTGTTTCCCTGCCAATCCACACATTCCGCCGGCGGATCGTCGGTCATGCCTTCCCACCACACACCACCATCGGGGGTGAGCGCAACGTTGGTGAAGATTGAGTTCTTTGAGAGCGTGATCATCGCGTTGGGATTGGTTTTGGCCGACGTTCCCGGCGCCACTCCGAAGAATCCGGCTTCGGGATTAATGGCCCGCAAGCGTCCTTGGTCGTCTGGTTTGATCCAGGCGATGTCATCGCCGACAGTCCACACTTTCCAGCCCTCAAACCCGGCGGGTGGAATCAGCATGGCGAAATTTGTCTTACCGCAAGCGCTGGGAAAAGCAGCGGTCACATAGGTTTTTTCCCCTTGCGGATTCTCGACGCCGACGATCAGCATGTGCTCGGCCAACCACCCTTCATCACGAGCAATGTTAGAGGCGATGCGGAGTGCGAAGCATTTCTTACCCAGCAGCGCATTCCCGCCATAGCCCGATCCGTAAGACCAAATCTCGCGCGTCTCGGGAAAGTGGACAATGTATTTCTCTTTGTTGCAGGGCCAGGGAACATCCGCAGCGCCATCCGCGAGCGGCGCGCCGACCGAGTGCATGCACGGCACGACGCGTTTGTAGTCACGGTCAATCTCCGCATAAATCGGCAAACCAATCCGCGCCATGATGCGCATGTTGACCACAACGTATGGAGAATCAGTTAGCTGAACTCCGATCTGCGACATGGGCGACCCGATTGGTCCCATGCTGAAGGGCAGCACATACATGGTGCGGCCACGCATCGAGCCATCGAAAAGCTCCTTCAGTTTCCGGCGCATCTTGTAAGGCTCTTCCCAGTTGTTGGTGGGACCAGCGGCATCCTTTGAGAGTGAACAGATGAAAGTGCGGTCCTCGACCCGAGCGACGTCAGTGGGGTTGGAGCGGGCGTAGTAGCAACCGGGCCAGAGTTCTTCGTTGAGTTTAGTGAACGTGCCACCCGCGACCATCTGAGTTTTGAGCGCGGCATCTTCCTCTCCGGAACCGTCAACCCAGTGAATAGCTTTGGGCTTGGTCAGATTGGCCATCTTTTCGACCCAATTCAGCAGATGGGCGTTTTTGCTCAAGGGTCTGGATGCGTCCCTGCTTTCTAATGATTCAGTATCGGGGGATCCGACTTTTGGGTCGGCGGTTTGAGTACGCGATGAAGTCATAAGATCTCCAAAGGTTTAGCTGGAATGATTGAGCCGTGCTATTTCGAGTCGTCTAATACTAGCTATCTTCAGGGATGCGGCGCTGATGAGCTAGCTCACGAAGAGCCACCGAAAAATCGCGGGCGGCGCGTTCGACTCGATCCGCGATGGCTTCAAGCGAATCGGCTTCAGTAGTTTCACGAATAGAGACAACTGCAAGCGCTTCTTCAATTAGTTCGACGAGCCGGGTCGCCTCAGTTTGGGTTTCCTTTTCACCTCGGCTCCACTGGCGGACTGAACGTTCTGGTTCCATGATTAACGATTAATACCCCTATAAACTGGATTCGATAACTACGTCTTACATCACCGAGGCCACTCGAAGCAAGAGCGGAGACCGGGGGGTTAGCAGCGATATGAATTGAACCTGCAATCCTTGGCGATATTTTCGGTCCTTCGTCCTATATGGAAATTCGCCTTACCCTCCCATCCGTTTAGAAAGGGCACTTGTGCCCCGCGCCGCGAGGGGCGGACAAGTCCGCTGGCTAAACGGAGAATGAATGTGGACGCGCGCAGTTTTCCTTTGATGTACCAGCCCTCCAGTTCCTCAGTGCGTGCCTTTGCCTTTCCCAAACTCATCTGTTAATAGCTCTTGAGTTATGAGTAGCAAGCCCGGCCGAGAGTCATTCACTGCGAAGGAGTGGGAGTTAATCCAGTCGCTGCGCACGCCCGCGCTGGTGCAACGGTTTTTTACGGCCATGCCTTACAACTGGGAGCGCGATGGCGCCACGCTCCGTTCTTTCCGCGAAACCGTCAAGCGAAATGAGGCCCACTGCCTTGAGGCAGCGGTGGGCGCGGCTGTGATTCTTGAACAGCATGGCTATCCGCCGTTGCTGATGGATATCGAGTCAAAGGACCTGCTCGATCACGTGATTTTCGTTTTTCAGGAACGCGGTCGCTGGGGCGCGATTGGTCGGTCTCGAGACGTCGGCCTCCACGGGAGGAAGCCGCTTTTCCGGTCGATACGGGATCTGACGTGGAGCTATTTCGATCCCTACGTGGATTTCTCCGGGCGAATCAAGGGTTACGGTCTTACCAATCTCTATGACCTGGGAAACTACGACTGGCGGTTTTCACCGAGAAAGATGTCAAAAATTGAGGACCATCTTCGCGAACTGCCGCATCGGCCGCTCCGCTCCTCAGACAGACGATATGAAAAGCTGTTGGCCCGCTACCACAAATACAAGAAGCGTTATCCGGATCGCTCGCCGTCGTATTATGACAACCGCCGTCAGTGGATGCTGTGAGGGGATCCGTTCTCACGTTGTCCGTTCCGTGCCCTGTTCCCGGTTCCCTGCTCCCCCGTGCCCGTTCCTCGTTCCCCGCGCCCGCTCACCGTTCCCCGTTTACCGCTCACCGTTTAGAAAGCAGACTTGTCTGCCCCCGCGCTAGATAAAGAACCGCTCATTTGTGTGCGAGCGGGCGCACAAGTGCGCTTTCTAAACGAACCGAGGGCGGGCCACGGTTCGCCTTCTAAACGGACGGAGGTGTTGGGTTATCGAGGCTGATGGGTGGCCGCGCGAGTAGCTACGACTCTATAATCGTGAGTCCTTCGCGGGAGAACTTCCAATCAATGATCTCCGCTCCGTCCTCGCCGAGAAGTGCCCGTTCGACGTCCGCCTTTCGTCCTTCGGCACAAAGAAAGGCAATGCATCCTCCGCCACCAGCCCCGCAGATTTTTGCTGCTTCAGCGCCGTTGGCCAGGGCCGTTGCTACGAGCCGTTCCATCTGTGGCGTCGTTACGCCGGGTGCTAGTCGTTTTCGATTGGGATAGGCCGCGCGCATGATTTCGCTTACTTGTGTCCAATCGTCGGCTAAGAGCGCCTGGCGCATACTTAGCGCGGAATCCCGGATCCCTTCGAAGATTTCAAATAAGTCCGGGTCACCGTCAATGTGGCGCTTCATGATGTCCCAGTTATTAGTTCCCGAAAGTCGCGGCTCGCCGGTGTAGCAAATCGCGATTCGGTCCTCCAGCTTTGCTTCGTCGATCTCGATCTTTTCTCGCTCAATACCCTCGGGTCGAAAATGGACGCAGGATGCGCCTCCGTAGAAAGCTGAATAGTAATCCTGAAAGCCCGCCGGAACTCGAATCACAGTGGTCTCGACATTCGCCGCGATGGAGATGAACTTCCGCTCCTCGTAACGATTTCCCACCAGGCGATTGAGTGCTCCAATGCAGGCGATGGCCAGCGCGGACGATCCACCCATCCCGGCGCCGGCTGGGGCCTCGCTGTTTGCGGTCAAATGAAATCCGGTGGTTGGCTTGAAAAAGTGGACCAGCTTTGAAATGAGCTCTAAACGTTCTTCGCGAATGAGGTCTTCCAGCGCGGCGAGTTCAGTCTCAAAGGCTACTTTGCGATCGCGCGACTCAAGGATGATGCGTCCATCGTCGCGGGTCTCGATGCGGCAATGAGCACGCAACGACGTCGCGAAATTTACGGTCGCGGCGCCTGGATGAAAGAGATACAAGGGCCAAATATCGATCGTGCCGCCGGCAAGATCTACGCGAGTGGGTGCGGAAGTTTCAATTATCAATCCGGTTATGAATTGCCTTTCATAATTTTAAGAGTGCTGCAATTGTTCGAATCGAGCTTCACTTTCTTGCGGGTCCCTGTTTCCTGGCTTTGCGGCGTTTGGAGCGCGGAAGTTTCTTTGGTTGTCCGAGACGCGCCTGCTTGAAAGGAATGTGCTCGTGAAATTCCTGCTTTAGGTCTTGCAATCGTTCCTGCGCCGCCTGCTCCAACTCCTGCAAGCGTTCGGGGTCAGCCTCTTCGACCTTTGAGGATAGCCAGAACCGCTCTGCCAGATAAAAGCCGACGATACCGACAACTACGATTACCAGCAGTACTTTGCCTAGTCGCTGAAAATCGCCGAGCAGCCCGATTACCGCGCCGCTAAAAAAATAACCCGCCCCGCTGAGAATCAAGACCCACGAAAAGCAGCTGGCCAGTGACAGTAGCATAAAGCGCACGTAGGGCATGCGGCCGACACCATAAAATATGCACGAAGCCCAGCGCAGACCGTAAATGTATTTGGAAAGAAAGATCGAGAGCGCGCCAAATTTGTTTGTCAGCCGCTCCATACGTGGCTTGGCGGCGCGATAGAAGCGAATGTCGCGAACGCCCTTGCGAAACTCGCGGCCCAGCAGGTAGGCGATGTTGTCGCTGACGGCTCCGCCCAGAGTTCCGGCCAGAAGGACCCATAAGAAACTGTGTCTACCGAATAAGTCACTGTGGGCCATCACACCGGCCAGCAACAAGGTGATGTCTCCCTCAATCATGACGAGGAGAAAGATGGCGTACACACCATAGCGAATGAGGATGTCGTAAAGGAAATCGAGATGCATGATTAAAAAGCGAGCAGTGAGCAGTTGGCAGCAAAACTCGGATCCATAGGACATCTCGGTCCTATATTCTTGACTGCAACACTGCCCACTATGCTGTTTCTTCTTCCGGCGGCGGTTTCACCACCAGAACCGGGCATGACGCATGACGAACGATTGCTTCAGCCGTTGAGCCAAACAGGATGCGGCCTAGTCCGGTCCGCCCATGTGATGAGACGACGATCAAATCCACATTTCTTGCTTTGGCAACTCGCACGATCTCTGACGCCGCTTCGCCATGGGCGATCACTTCCTCAACTTGCAGCCCGGCACACTCCTCACATTCCGCAATTCTTGGCAGCTCGCGCTCGGCTGAGTCTTCCAATTGCTCAGTGATGTCAGCGATTGGCAATGGCTCGGTCATGCCGGAGTAACCCGCGGTCGGCACCATGGGTTCGATCACGTGAACACAAATTATCGAAGCGCCAAAAGTGCGCGCCAACGACGTCGCGTAGCGCAGCGCGTAGTTGCCGCACTCACTGAAGTCGGTTGGCAGAAGAATTGAGGAGATCTGCATAGTATGGATTGAACTTCACTCTTTGAACTTTGAGCTTTGAATTGTCTGCACCTACTTCGTGAACGCGCTCAGGATCAAAGCTCAAACTACGAAGTTCAAAAAGACGAATCCTGTGACTAACCTTAAGCGCGGGGGGGTATTCTACACTCAGGAAGAGCTGTTTGACAGCCCTACTACCCTCGACTATGCTTCATTTGTTCGCAATGTTAACTACTTGTAAGAAGGGCTTTAGATAGGAATGTCTGCCAAACCCGAGTCCAGTTTTATCGGGATCGATCTTTCCGGGCCAATGCTCCGCGCCGCCACAGTCAACGGTGATGGTGTAATAGCGGAGCGTCGCGAAGTTCCCTTGCAACCTGACAGTCTGGTCGCTCAAGTGACTGAGATGGTCAACGATTTACAGCAGAGCACGACTGGTATCGTCGCTGTCGGAATTGCGATACCGGGCCTGGTTAACCGTCAAAGCGATAAAGTGATCGCTTCCAGATATCTGCCGCCCACAGTCCAGGCAAATCTCCATGCCCAGGTGATGGAGAAAACTGGATTGAGAGTGGAACTCGAAAATGACGCCAATGCCGCAGCGTATGGGGAATACAAGATCGGCGCCGGACGCGGCAGCCGGGACCTGTTCTACATCACGATTGGTGAAGGGATAGGCGGCGCGATCATCTTCGACGGCAAGCTTTGGACCGGTGCCTCAGGCTTCGCGGGAGAAGTGGGACATATCACGATCGATACTGAAGGCTCGGAGTGCCAATGTGGAAACCTGGGCTGCCTGGAGACGGTGGCCTCCGCTCCAAATATTGTCAGGCGCGCCAAGGAACGGCTGCATCAGGATTCAACATCGTCACTTTCAAGGCTGGGTTTGAACAAAGATTTTACTGCCGGAGATTTGGCCCGTGAAGCCACGGATGGTGATGATTTTGCGTTGATGATGCTGGAACGAACCGGGAAGTATATTGGTACAGGAGTAGCCACGGTCATCAACCTTCTGAATATCGAGCGACTCGTGCTGGGCGGAGGAGTGATGCAAGCAGGAGATCTGCTGCTCAACCCCATCATCCAAGAGGCCAGGAAGCGCGCGTTCCAGCCATGTTTTGAAGCCACTAAGATTCTGGCGGCTGCGCTGGGGACCGACGCCGCAATCATCGGGGCCGCAATGTTGGTTCGCGACGCCTCGGTTAGCTGAACAAAGGAACAAGTCAACGGGGAAAAGGGGAAAAGGGGAAAAGGGGAAGGGGTAAAGGGTCACTCAACGGTTTCCCATTACCCGTTCCCCTTTTCCCCTTTTCAACAGCTCCGATACGCCACAGTTTTGTGAAACCATTCTGGGAACTTCATCTGTTTTTCCCTTATTTGAATGGGTGCTATTCGTAATGCAAGCTGTTGGTTTGTGATGCGAGCGAAACTTGTACTGTATTTTGAACGGGCCATCGGCGACCGCGACGCAAACTAACAGTTTGCTTTACTGCTTTCTTTTCACCGTACGCGACTTGAAAAAGTCTGATCATCTGATAAAGTACATTGCAACTTTGCAAGAATAATAAGTTAGGCCAGAAGATCTGCGGAACGTTGTGAATTCTGTCAACGCGAACATGCAGGAAAACTTCGCGCGCAGCTAATGCTTTGCCGCTTTCCGGCTGCTCGCTAATTCGCTTTAGTGACTTTGAGAAGTAGGGATTAGCAAAGCTGCGGCAATGCCACAGATTTTCCATCACAGCACAAACGCGCTCGCGAAGCTGACGATCTACGGCGCTGTTTTCATCCTGGTGGCTGCGCTCTGGGTGACCGCGCAGTTGAACCGTTCATCCTGGAACACAGGCCAGTGGGTGGAACGACAACAACCCGTCCAGTTTAGTCATAAGCACCACGTCGGCGATGATGGTCTTGACTGCCGCTATTGTCATACTTCAGTCGAAACCGCTGCCTCGGCCGGCTTGCCATCGACAAATACCTGCATGAACTGCCACAAGCAGATCTGGGCTGACAGCCCTTATCTCGAGCCGGTTCGTGCCAGCTTCCGCACCGGTAAACCAATCGAGTGGATCAGAGTGCACGACTTGCCGGATTACACTTACTTCGATCACAGCATTCACGTGAATAAGGGAGTGGGCTGTTCGACGTGCCACGGCCGCGTCGATCAGATGCCAATTGCTTACCAGGCATCGACGCTGCAGATGGAGTGGTGTTTGGCTTGTCATAGAACTCCGGAGAAGTTTGTGAGACCTAAGGACAAGGTTTTTGACATGACCTGGCGGCCTGAGAATACTACCGCGACAGAAATTGCCGAAGGGAAGAAGTTGGTAAACGACTATCGCATTCAGAAACCGAATGTATTGACAAGCTGTTCCACCTGTCATCGGTAGAGCTGGGAGCGCAGGCATCTTGCCTGCAATGAGCGCGAAGCGCGAAAAGGGAAGCGCTAAATAATTAGCAGATGAGTGAAGATCGCCACATAAATTTCAAACTGCTGAGCCAGTACATCGTTGATCAGCAGGACAACTCTTCTACACCGCCGCCCGCCGGCGGCGTGGACCAGCCCGTGCTCGCCGCGAAGAAATACTGGCGCAGTCTTGAAGAGCTCGCCGACGCTCCCGAGTTTCGCGAGTTTGTGGAGCGCGAATACCCACAGCACGCCGAGGAGTGGGACGATCCGGTCGAGCGCCGGACATTTCTCAAGTTGATGGGCGCTTCGCTGGCGCTGGCGGGATTAAGCGGCTGCGTTTTTCAACCTCCGGAAAAAATTGTTCCCTATGTAACGCAGCCGGAGCACGGCACCCCGGGCAAGGCACTCTTTTTCGCCACCGCCTCAAACCTGGGTGGGGTGGCCACTCCGTTGCTGGCCCGAAGCAACGAGGGTCGGCCTACGAAATTAGAAGGCAATCCCGATCACCCCAACAACCGCAATGGCGATCCGGCGGATCGCGGCTCAAGCGCAACAGATATTTTTTCGCAGGCGTCTATCCTGTCACTTTACGATCCTGACCGCGCCCAAACACCTCTTTTCCGCGACGAGCCCCGAACCTGGTCAACTTTTGTAGGCGAACTTCGGACGACATTGGATGAACAACGTCCGAAGCAGGGCGCTGGTATTCGTTTCCTGACGGAGACGGTTACATCGCCAACCCTGGCCGCTCAGTTAAAAGGAATTCTGGCTGAGTTTCCGCAGGCGAAGTGGCATCAATACGAGCCGGCAAATAACGACAACGCGCGCGCCGGGGCGGTGATGGCGTTTGGCCAACCGGTAAACACCATTTACGACTTCAGTATTGCTGACCGGATACTTTCTCTGGATGCGGATTTCCTTGCCGCGCTACCGGGCACGTTGAAATACGCCCGCGACTTTGCAGCTCGCAGACGTCTCACCCCTCGTTACTTCCACGGCACCTTGGATATACAAAAGTTGATGAACCGGCTCTACGTGATCGAGACGACGCCAACCACGACCGGCGCGGCAGCGGATCATCGTTGGGCCATCAAGCCGAGCGAGCTATTGAAGTCTGCTGCTGCCGTCGCGGCTCTGGTAGGCGTGCCGAACATCGCAGCGGAATCTGCGATGAATGGATTTGATGCCGTCGCGCGAGACCTTCAGCAACGCAAAGGCACGAGCATTGTCATCGCCGGCAAAGAAGCGCCGCCTGCGGTTCATGCTCTGGCGCACGCGATGAACGAGGCGCTGGGCAATGTTGGCGAGACGGTCACCTACACCGAACCGATTGAATCGAATCCAATCGATCAAAGGCAATCGCTTCAGGAGTTGATTACCGACATCGATGGCGGCCGCGTTGAGATGCTGGTTATCGTAGGTGGCAACCCGGTTTACAACACGCCGGCTGATCTGAAACTCGACAAAGACCGGATGTTCAAGACAAAGCTGCGGGTCCATCTCAGCCTTTACCGAGACGAAACTTCAGAGCTTTGTCATTGGAACATCCCGGAGACCCATTACCTTGAGGCCTGGAGCGATGCGCGCTCCTTTGACGGCACTGTCACTATCGTTCAGCCGCTCATCGAGCCGCTCTATCAAAACAAGAGTGCGCACGAGCTGCTGGCTGTGTTCACCGCGAAATATGATCAGAAGCCCTATGAAATCATTCGGGAATTCTGGGCGGGCAATCAGCTGACAGCAACCAGCAGACAGCAGACGGTAGGTGCAGGAGGCGGGCCGCCGACCGCAGGAGCCGGAACGGCCACGGGAGGTGCAGCGCCACCGACGGTTACGCCAACACCGGTTTCAGTTGCCACGCCGAAGGCAGACTTTGAGACCTGGTGGCGTAAGTGTGTTCATGATGGGTTTGTTCCGAATACAGCGCTGCCGGCGAAGAGTGTTTCAGTCAATAGCGGTAGTGCTAGTCAACCAAATGCGGGCGGGGCGCCCGCGGTCCCAGCAAACAGCGGCAATTCGTCCTCTGGATCTGGCGGGTTCGAAATTGTCTTTAGAACCGACCCGACGATCTACGATGGTCGGTTCTCTAACAATGGCTGGCTGCAGGAATTGCCAAAGCCGTTGACGAAGTTGACCTGGGACAATGCCGCCCTGGTTAGTCCAAACACTGCGAAGCAACTGGGACTCACCAAGACGATTGGGAAAAAAGGCGGCGACATTTACGTCGACACGCTGAAGATCACTCATCAGGGACGCGTGCTCGGCGGTTCGGTTCCCACCTGGATCACGCCTGGCCAGCCCGACGGGGTCATCACCATTCATCTTGGCTACGGCCGTACGCTGGCGGGGCGAGTCGGGAATAATCACGGTTTCAATGCTTATGAGATTCGCACCTCGGATTCGCCCTGGTCGGGGCAGTCGGTCCAGGTGGAGAAGGCTGGTGGCGACGCGTATCCGCTGGCGGTGACTCAGCTTCATTTCAACATGGAGGATCGCAACTACAGCAACGAAGATCGCGATATTCTCCGCAGCGAAACCCTTGAAGATTATCTGCACGGTAAGCATGAGCATAAAACGCACGTGCCCGGACCCGAGGAGACTCTCTACGACCCGAAACTGTTCGACTATAAAGATCAGGGCAATGGCTTGAACTACGCCTGGGGCATGGCCATCGATCTAAACAATTGCGTCGGCTGCAACGCCTGCACGATTGCCTGCCAGTCGGAAAACAACATTCCAATAGTTGGCAAAGAAGAAGTAATTCGCAGCCGCGAGATGCACTGGATTCGCGTTGATACTTACTTCAAAGGCGAAGACCCGAGTAATCCCGAAGGCACCCACTTCATGCCGGTGCCCTGCATGCATTGCGAGAATGCGCCGTGTGAACCGGTCTGTCCGGTGCATGCGACGGTGCATAGCGCCGAAGGCTTGAACGACATGGTCTACAACCGCTGTGTCGGTACCAAGTACTGTTCGAACAACTGTCCCTACAAAGTCCGGAGATTCAATTTCTTCTTGTATCAGGATTGGGAGACGCCGACCTACCAGTTGATGCGCAACCCGGATGTGTCGGTGCGTAGTCGCGGCGTGATGGAGAAATGTACTTACTGCGTCCAGCGGATTCAGGGTGCGAAGATTCAGTCGGAGATTGAGGGACGGAAAGTGCGGGACGGCGAAATCGTCACTGCCTGTCAGGCGGTCTGTCCGACGGAAGCGATTGTATTTGGCGACGTCAACGATCCGGAGAGCAAGGTCTCGAAGCTGAAGGCTGAAAAGAGAAATTATTCATTGCTCGCGGATTTGAACACCAAGCCGCGGACGACCTATTTGTCGGCTCTGCGGAATCCTAATCCGGAGATTAAGGCGTCGGGAGATTGAATATTGTCCGGAGATGAGTTGGATAGGCATTCCTGCCTGTTGGTGTTTTTGAAATCGTACTTTTAGAGATCGTACGTTTAGAGGTGGGCACCGCCCACCGGTGCGGGATGCGCTGATTAGAGCTTCTCACGATTCGATGATGGAGCTTCTCAGATGCGGCGATAGAGTTTTCTCGATGTGGGATGATAGAGCTTTTGCGGCTTTGCCGCCTTCCGTGCGGAAAGGCTCAGCCTTTCCGGATCGCGGCTTCTTCCTTTGAGGCTGCGCCTCGGAAGGTGCGGAGGCATAGCCTCAAAGAAATAGAGAGGTGCCGGTGAGGCAGA
>JANNJZ010000129.1:0-11957 GCA_031396065.1 Pyrinomonadaceae bacterium
CATCCGATTCAAACTGCCTCAGGACTGCCTCAAGCGATAACTTTCACATGCCTGCAATTAGATGTTATGCTCCCAGTGAAAATTTAAATTTGAGCACCCGCAGAGACGTTTTAGACCTCAATGGCCCAGCAGAACTCATTCGACATCGTTTCCGAAATTGATCGCGCGGAAGTTGCCAACGCAATCAATCAAACCATCAAAGAAGTGCGGCAAAGGTTCGATTTCAAGGGCAGTCAAGCCAACGTCTCTCTGGAAGCCAACGAGCTGATATTGACGGCGGAAGACGAGACCAAGCTCCGAAATATGAACGATATTCTGCAACAGAAACTGGTGCGTCGAGGAGTGCCGTTAAAGGCCTTCAGTTATGGAACCGTAGATGCGGCTCTGGGAGGCACAGTCCGACAGAAGGTGCAGATTCAGCAAGGTATTCCCCAGGACAAGGCTAAGGAAGTTGTGAAGTTCATTAAGGATTCAAAGGCCAAGGTGCAGGCCTCAATTCAGGGCGACGTTGTCCGCATCTCAGGCAAGGACCGCGACACGCTTCAGTCAGTCATTGCAAGTTTGAAGGACAAGGATTTCGGTATTGATATGCAGTTTTCCAATTATCGAACAAACTGACCACGGTGGTCTTGGCCTTTGCACTTTCGCCGAGCCGATAACGGACTGCCGACCTGGCCACAAATCAAAGACTAAAGACCAAGAGCAGAAGACCAAAGACCGAACCATAACAAGTCGGGCACGAAGCGGAACGTTAACCAGAATGCAAACAGCCGGTAATACACTTGCGCCCGAGGATGTGAAACTGACGGCGAAGCGCATCTTCAGCCTAATCGCGCCTGAGCTAACGCAAGTTGAATCTGAATTTGAACGCCAGGCGCACTCAAATGTTCAGGTCATTGCGTACCTGGGTGAATATCTGCGAGAGTCTGGCGGCAAACGCGTGCGGCCGGCGTTAACCATCCTGGCTAACTATGCGGTGGGCGGCGATGGCTCGACTTACAACTCAATTCGCATGGCGACGGTGATGGAGTTTCTTCATACGGCGACGCTGGTCCATGACGACATCATCGACGGAGCCGACACTCGGAGAAACCGTCCCACGGTTAACGCGATCTACGGAAACGAAACCGCTGTGTTGATGGGCGACTGGCTTTACATGTCAGCGTTTGAAACCAGCCTCGCCGAAAGGTCGTTGCCGATTCTGGACATTCTTACGCGGGTGACGCGGAAGATGACTGAGGGTGAACTGCTGCAGTTGACGACCCTGGGAAGGACCGACATTTCTGAGGAGCAGTACCTCGAAATCATCGAACGAAAAACTGCCTACCTATTTAGCGCATGCTGTGAGGTGGGTGCCATACTTGGTAACGGAAAACAACCTGCCTCGTCGAGTGTAAGCCTCTCGGACGATTCGGTACCGGAGCCCAAGCGGAAAGCGCTTCGCGATTACGGTATGAACCTGGGCCTGGCATTTCAATTGACCGACGATCTTTTGGATTTCACTTCGACAGATGACGCTTTGGGGAAGGGTACGGGGGTCGACCTGTTAGGCGGGAAGGTGACCCTGCCGTTGATCTATCTGCTTGCGAGCGACGGGTCTGCGCGCGAAAAGATCCAGACGGTAATTAGTGAGAAGGGCTATGAAAGCGTTACCCGCCGGGAGCTGTTGGAATCTGTCGAACGGTCAGGGGCGAGCGAGCTGGCTCGGGTGCGGGCCGATGAATACGCCGAGGCGGCCCGATCGGCCCTCGACATCCTCCCGGATTCCGAGTACACCGAGTCGTTAAGATCGATTCCTACCTTCGTGATTGACCGTGATCGCTAGCCGACGTAAAGCAAACTGTTAGTTTGCGATGATCCGCTATCATATAGCTTGCGTAACGTCAGCAAACTAACAGTTTGCTTTACTACTCAGCAAACGAACAGTTTGTTTTACTACAACGGTATTGTGAAAAATCCCAAATCAATTTAAGATTCGCCCGATGATGGACCGTCCTAGTGATAACCTTCTCTCCCGGCTGGAGCAAAGCCTGCGGCAGTCGCGCTCGGCGCGGATGCATCTTGCTGCCCGCCTGAGGGAGTTGGAATTAGAGGCGGATGCGGTACGTGCCGAGTTAGCGGAGATGGACACGCTGGCCAGCCAGAGCGAAGCTGCAATTTACCGCATGCTGACGTCGGTGCTCGCATCCGGGAATCTCTCAGGCGGTGGCCATTCCACCCCCCTTCCGTCGGATGCGGAACTTGAGGCGGCAATGCGCCCTCCCGTTCAGCAACCTCGTCAGCAGTTTGGACTCGAGGCAAGACGCCAGGAGATTCCGACGCTAAGGCCCAACACCGAAGCCCTTAGCGATCGTTTTATGGATAGAACCATTCCGCAAGCTGTCACTCTCTTGCTGCGAGAGGAAGGCGGCGCGCTCCACGTCAACGAACTCTATAACCGATTGCTTGAAGGTGGCTTCAAGTTTACTGGTCAAAATCCCACTATCAGCATCGCTGTTTCCCTCAACCGAAATACCCGCTTCAGAAAGACTGCTCCCGGTACGTTTGACCTCATGATGCGCGACGCGTCTAAAGCTTCCTAAGTATCCCCAATCCCAGACGGAAAGCAGCCAGATTTTCCATATCTCATTTGACATTTCTCATTTGCCATTGAGAAGAAACTTAGCGCGTCGTGCATAGCGCGGCCTTCCGCACAGAGGGAGCACGAGTGCTCTTTCTAAACAGCGTGAGGAAGAGCGGTGCCGCAATGGCTTCCGGCGATGACCAATGAGAAATGTCAAATGACATATGGAAAATCTCCTTTGTCCTTCTTCGGTGTCTTGGCGGTTATCCGCGCGCACCAATAGAATGCTTCCATGCGCGCAATGATTCTCTCCGCCGGCTACGGCACACGACTTTGGCCACTGACTGAAGATCGAACCAAACCAGCAATTCCGATTCTTGGCAAACCGCTGGTGGGTTATGTGGCCGAGTATGTTGCTCGCTACGGTTGCGATGAGGTAGTGGTAAATCTACATCATCGGCCCGAATCGGTGCGTCGCGCCCTCGGCGATGGAAGTCAATTCGGGGTCAAGCTTCACTATGTTGAAGAGCCGGAAATCCTTGGGACAAGTGGGGCGTTAGACAACGCTCGGGCACTACTGGACGGCGGGACCTTCGTCGTAGTCAACGGAAAAATCATCACCGACATCGACTTGAACGCAGCTCTTAAGACCCACCGCGAAACAAACGCGATTGCCACGCTGGTACTCCTTCCCAATGCAGCTTGCGAGCGCTTTTCCATCGTCGAAACTGCCGACGGGCTGCTGCAAGGGTTCGGCGGCATGCCCGCCAGGGGAGACTTCTCTGCTGAATCCCCACCGTTTATGTTCACTGGAATCCAGATTCTTGAAGCCAGAATCTTCGATTGTGTGCCGCGCGGTGTGTTTTCCCACTCCACCACCGATGTTTATCCGCGGGCAGTAGCGAACGGAGAGCGTGTTGCCGTGCACGTGGCCAGCGGAAACTGGTATGAGCTTTCCACTATTCGACGTTACCTGGATATCAGTCTGCTGTTGATGGCTCAGTCAGGCCAGCGCATCACCCGGGGTAGCGGATGCGAGATTTCGGCGAGCGCTGAGGTTAGCGAGGCAATTCTATGGGACAACGTCACGGTCGAGCGCGGCGCGCGGGTGAGACGGGCCGTGTTGGCTGATGACGTCAGGATAGCGTCTGGAGAAGTGATCGAAGATGCCGCGGTCGTCCGCGCCTCGCTGGTTGCCGGAAAGACTCCGCCGGCCAAGGCGCTCAGGGGCGAATTTCGAGGCGAGAATTTTGTTGTGCCTTTAACTGGGTGATACAATCCTCCTCACATTACCAGCTTAAATGGCGGTACTAATGCACCTGGTCCCGCGGAGATTTGTAAAGCAAACTGTTAGTTTGCGATTGGGTGGCAAGTCTTACTTACTTTTAGCTAAATTAGCCGCCAATTACGATAGCGACGCAGACTAACAGTTTGCGTTACATCTCTTGACGTAATTCGCAACGCCTTTCTTTCCGCAATGAGTTCAGCAAAACAGGGGACTATCAATGGATTCGAACTATCCGCCTCCGAGCGGCTATTGAAGTTTCTCGAGAACGAGGGCTTCGAAAGCCCGCTTATCGTGCCGCTTACGCCCGACGCTTCTACTCGGAATTACTTTCGTATCTCATGGAAAAATGGGAAGGCAATTGCGGCCGTCTATCCGGAAGGGTTCGATCCGGAGGTGCACCCGTATTTGGATGTTACGCGCCTCTTTCTTGAGAATTCCATTCCGGTACCTGATATCTATGCAGTTGACGGCCAAACCGGGATTATCGTTCAGGAGGATCTCGGCGACCGGCAGTTGTTCCGCGTTTACGAAGCCGCTCCGGAGGACGAGTGTGATGACTACAAGGAGCGGGCCGTTAATCTAATCGCGCAGATCCAAAAGGCGACCGATAGCGCATATGAACGTCAATCGATTGCCAGCCGACTGGCCTTCGATGAGGCGAAACTATCCTGGGAGTTAGAGTTCTTCGTCGAGCACTACTTTGGAAGTTTAAGGAAAGAGACACTGCGGCATGGTGAAGTTGCTGAGCTAAAAGCGGAGCTCAACGATATCTCGGTGGAGCTTGCTGCTCGCCCACGAGTGCTTTGCCACCGCGACTTCCATGCAGCAAATTTGATGGTTGATAGCCATCATCGGCTGCGCGTTGTCGATCACCAGGATGCGCGCATGGGGCCAGTGACATACGATCTGGTTTCATTCCTGCTGGACCGGCGTTCGGCCCCGCCTTCGTTTGCCGAGCTACGCGCTTACAGATTATTTTTGTTGGAGGAGCGTAGATTGCTTGGACTTGAAGCGATTGACCCTGATGACTTTGCGCGCGAGTTTCGACTGATGACGATTCAGCGCGGTCTCAAAGCAATCGGGACTTTTTCGTATCAAACTGCCGTCTGCAAGCGGGCTGCCGCCTACGAGCAGTTTATTCAACCGACGCTGGCCATCGTGCTGCAAGCCGCGGAGTGGCTTGATAGGTTTCCGGCTTTGCGCAGGATGATCAGAGAGCGAACGACGTAAAGCAAACTGTTAGTTTGCTTCGATAGGCTAGCTGATCGGTCGAGTGTAAATGTCAAGTATCGTGCAAATCGCAAACTAACAGTTTGCTTTACATATCAAGGAAACAGAAACAGGAAATGGTAACGGAATCAACTTCATTTGAAACAACAACCGCACCGCGCACATTTATCAGCCAACTGTCGGAACACATAGGCGAAGAAGTCATCATCAAGGGCTGGCTCTATAACCTGCGTTCAAGCGGAAAGATCCTCTTTCCGCAATTACGAGATGGGACCGGCGTCGTGCAATGCGTTGCGTTAAAGAACGCGGTAACGCCGGAAGTCTGGGAAGCATTGAAGGGATTGGGTCAGGAATCGGCTCTCGCGATTAGGGGGACGGTAAGGGCTGACAGTCGAGCGCCCGGCGGGTTTGAGATTGATCTCCTGCATGCTGACATTTTCGACGATGTTCATGATTACCCAATCACGCCGAAGGAGCACGGGACAGAGTTTCTCATGGACCATCGCCATCTGTGGCTGCGGTCCAGGCGCCAGCACGCGATCTTGAAAGTTCGTCACACGGTGGTGAAGGCTGTGCGCGATTTCCTCGATGGCGATGGGTTCACGCTCGCCGACGCCCCGATTTTTACGCCCGCAGCTTGTGAAGGGACGAGCACCCTGTTCGAGGTTGATTACTTCGAAGGCGAGAAGGCGTATCTGACGCAGTCTGGCCAGCTCTATAACGAAGCTACCGCCGCGGCTTTCGGCAAGGCATATTGTTTCGGGCCAACCTTTCGCGCGGAAAAATCAAAGACCCGGCGTCACCTGACCGAGTTTTGGATGGTTGAACCGGAGATGGCTTATGCCACGCTCGACGATGTGATGGTCCTGTCCGAACGAATGCTTTCTTTTATCGCCGCGCGGGTGCTTGAAACCCGTGGCGAAGAATTAAAGATTCTGGAGCGCGACAGTGCGAAGCTTGAATCGATTGTGGCGCCATTCCCACGTATGCATTACGACGATGCGGTTAAGTTGTTACACGAAGGACATGCCAGCGGGGCTCTGGAATCGAAGTTTGAGTGGGGCGGGGATTTTGGTGCGCCTGATGAGACTTATCTTTCGTCCAACTATGATAAGCCGCTCATGGTCCATCACTATCCCGCCGAGGTGAAAGCCTTCTACATGGCGCGAGATCCGGAGCGAAATGAATTGGCCCTGGGGGTTGACGTGCTGGCTCCGGAAGGTTACGGCGAAGTGATCGGTGGAGGGGAACGGGCCACCTCGCTCGAGTTTCTGGAAGAGCAGATCAAAGTGCATCAGCTGCCGAAGGAAGCTTTTGAGTGGTATCTCGATTTGCGGCGCTACGGCAGCGTGCCGCACGCGGGGTTCGGTATGGGGATCGAGCGTTGCACTGCCTGGATGTGTGGCATCGAGCACGTTAGGGAAACGATTCCGTTTCCGCGATTGCTGAACCGGCTGCGGCCATAGTCCCAATCCTGGCTCCATAGGAGCCAAATGTTTATAGAAAAGCATTGATTGCACGACCCGCGCTCCAGAGGAGCGCAATGTGGTCCGCGTTGAATTCTCGAGATGTGGTTCCGCACCTCCGTAGCGGGAGGAGTTTTTCGAGCTTACCTCTATTAACACTGCGTCCCCTACAGGGCGGCGGATCTGATTAGTACCCCTGTCAACAAAAGCACGAAAGTGCAGGTTAGTAGGCAGAGTAAAATCAAATTGATGGGAGCGGAATGACAATCTCAGCGAAAACCGAACCAGTCTTACGAAGTGACGAACGCCTGCGCCTCGAGTTCAACGATTGGGCCCGTGCCGGACGCGGCGCCAGCATGGAGAAAGGCCACCGCCCGCTCGGCGAGCAGGCAATTGAATTGATGGCAATTCGGCCCGATGCTCGCGTCCTCGACGTTGGCTGCGGATCGGGATGGGCTACGCGTTTGATAGCAGAGAAGGCGAGCGACGGTCGCGTTGTCGGCATCGACATTGCCGATGAAATGATCGCCTTAGCAAAGGAGACTTCAGCGGAGTTTGCCAATGCCGAGTTTCGGGTCGCGAGTGCTGAGGCGCTCCCGTTTGGAGATGGCGAGTTTAGCGCCGCGTTTTCGATGGAGTCGCTCTACTACTACGCTGACGTACTGGTGGCCCTGACGGAAATCAAAAGAGCGCTTCAATCGGGCGGTCTCTTTGTTACAGTGATTGATCTGTATCAGGAGAATAAACCATCGCATCAGTGGGTAGATCAATTGAAGGTGCCGGTCCATCTTCTCAGTATTCCGGAATACCGTTCGCTCTTTGAAGCCGCCGGCTTCGTGAACGTGCTCGATCGGCGTCTCCATGACCCGACACCGGTGCCGGAGAATTACAGTAGCGGCTCCTTCAAGACTAGAGAAGATTATGTTCTTTACAAAGAGACCGGATCGTTGATGTTGAGCGGCGAAGCGTCGGAATGAACGGGAAACCAAGAACGTGCATAACGATGGTTTTCAGCGCCCAAGGCGCGACATGTAATAGCCTGGGGCAACGTCCTAGGTGGACGGGTCAATAATGTTGGAAGCGCTGAAGGCGCGAAATTGGCATTGTCGATCACCACAGTAATGATTGGGCTGAATCAACGTGATTTCGCGCCTTCAGCGCTAAAGAGCTTTTAACTGTCTCCTCCCTGGGCCGATGGCCCAGGCTATTACATTTCGCGCCGTTGGCGCTGAGAACCGTGCTTCCCAGTAACGTCGGCACCGCAGCTAGCCATTCATACAATGACCAACGAAGCCCAAGATCGGATGGTGACCATTTTTGGCGGGGCCAAATGCACTGAGTCGGATCCAGAATATGCGCAGGCGAGGCGCGTGGGTGGACTCCTGGCTGATGCTGGTTTTACGATTTGCACTGGTGGCTATCTGGGTGTGATGGAAGCGGCGAGTCGAGGCGCCCACGAACGTGGGGGACGAGTTCTGGGAATTGTTATGAACCAGTTTTCAGCTGAGCCAAATCGCTACCTCACTGACAAGGTAGCGACTCCACATTTTTATGAAAGACTCCAACGCCTGATAACGCGGTCGGTTGGCTTTGTCGCAATCCGGGGCGGAATGGGGACAGTCACCGAGTTATCGTTGGTTTGGAACAAGATCCAAACGGGCGTGATTGGTCCACGTCCGCTGGTGTTACTTGGCGAGTGCTGGCCCCCGATCGTGCGGGAGTGGCAAAAGCAACTGGTCGTCAGCGATAAAGACATCGCCGCGTTGGACTTTGCCGAGACGCCGGAAGAAGCTGTAAATATTATCAATGAAAAATCTCAGGGGGTAATTTTATGAAATGTCCGCAATGCGGTGCTCTACTGCTTCAAAATGCTGTCTTCTGCGGTGGTTGTGGCTACAAAATTCAGGCCCCGGCTGCTCAGCCCGCGCCACCCGTCCAGAGGCCTGCAGCTCCATCGCACGGAATTCATATTGATGAAGATTCGACCGGCCAGGGTGGCGGCTACAGCTATGAGGTTTTGCATCAACCTTCGTTTTCGCTTGCGGTCATTCGGCTTCAACCCGAACAGTCGATTCAGGCAGAAGCGGGCGCAATGGTTTCGATGTCGGCGAATGTCGAGCTTCAGTCGCAGATGAAGGGTGGACTCTTCGGGGCCATCAAACGTGCCGCTGGAGGTGAGTCGGCATTTGTTTCTACATTCACTGCCCGAGGTGGTCCCGGCGAAGTGACGTTTGCCCCTGGTGCTCCCGGGGATATTGCCGCCATTGAGCTGAATAATCAGTCGTTCTTTGTGCAGTCAAGTTCGTACCTGGCCGGTGATGCTAGTTTGACTGTGGACACCAAGTGGGGTGGGGCCAAATCCTTCTTCGGCGGGGAAGGACTGTTTGTGATGCTCGTCCAGGGACGTGGTCTTTTACTGGTCTCCTCCTTCGGCGCAATTCACCGGAAGAGTCTGCAGCCTGGTGAGCGCTACGTAGTTGATACGGGTCATCTGGTCGCTTGGGAAGGCACTACGCAATACACCTTACGCAAGGCGGCCGCGGGTTTCTTCCGCAGCATGATGAGCGGCGAAGGGGTGGTGGCTGAATTCACCGGACCGGGAGAGTTGTTGATTCAGACGCGAAATCTGGCCGCCCTGGCCGGACTTTTGAAGCCGTTCTTCCCGACGCAAGGTGGCGGTGGCGGTGGTTTAATCAACCTTGGAGGCTAATCGACCTGGAGCGCAGGCAGCTTGCGTGCGTGGTGTGTGGCCACGAACGAGGCAGGCAAATGCCTGAGCTCCGCATCGGCGTCCACACAACTCAAAGGGATCTCTGATCGAGTGTCTGCGACGCGTTAGCGGCGGTATGAATTTAGCCCGGCCTTTCAACCGGGGTCCCCGCGCGGGTAGCCCGCGTGGGGTGGCGCGGCCGGGAGCGCGCGGACGAGATACCCTCATCGCGTAGCGACGCCTGAACCCAGGTGCAATTTCAATCGTCGCTACGCGACGAAAACAGCTAACACCCTGAATCCCCGGCGTTGAAACGCCGGGCTAAAGTCATGCCGACGCCAAGCGTCGAAGAGACTTGATCAGACCAGCTAAGGCGGGTCGAACATTCAGATTTCCGATGGAGCTGCTGTGACTGTCTCTCATACCAGAAAAGCCGTGGTTATTATCGGTGTGCCGCTGGCATACGGCGCCAGCATGGCCGGAGTCGAGCTTGGCCCAGCCGCCCTTCGGGTAGCTCGACTCAACAAGAGACTCACCCAACTTGGCTACAAGGTGCGCGATCTTGGTGATCTGGACGTAGCAGAAGAAGAAGCCACGCCGGCGCCGGGCGACAAGCTAAAGCACCTTAAAGAAATCAGGGATGCTTGTGCAGACCTCGCTCAAAAAGTCCAGCAAGTCCTGGAGACTGACGAGATTCCACTGGTTCTCGGTGGCGACCATTCAATTGCCATGGGTTCGATAAGCGGCTTCGCGGCACACTGTCGCCAGCTCAACCAAACCCCGGGTCTTATCTGGTTTGATGCTCACGCGGATATGAACATGCCCGAGACTACGCCCTCCGGAAATATTCACGGAATGCCCCTGGCGGTAGTCCTCGGATATGGCGCACCAGAATTAATTAACCTGGGCGGTTTCACTCCGAAGCTGAATCCCGAGTTTTGTGTCCATGTGGGCGCACGCGACGTGGATCCCGGAGAGCGCGAGCTTATTGCGAAGCTGGGAATCCGTTTCATCACCATGCGTGAGATCGATGAAAAGGGAATGAGCGCCTGTATGGACGAGGCGATAGAGATCGCTTCGCGTGCCAGCGGCGGCTATGCGGTAACTTTCGATGTCGATGCGCTCGATCCGGGGGACGCCCCGGGTTCCGGGACCCTGGTGCGCGGCGGCCTCACTTATCGAGAAGCGCATCTGGCCATGGAAAAGATCGCTGAGGCGGGCGGCCTGCGCTCACTCGAGGTGGTTGAAATCAACACGGCTTTGGATGTTAATAACAAGACGGCCGAACTGGGGGTTGAGTTAATCCTTTCGGCTCTTGGCAAGACTATTCTCTAGTAAAGCGGGTGCACAAATTTGGCGAAGAAACTCCGGGTGGGAGTGATTTTTGGTGGCCGATCAAGCGAACATGAAGTTTCGTTGCGTTCGGCCGCTTCCGTGATCGAAGCAATCGATCGAAAAAAGTATGATGTCCTTCCGATAGCCATCACCAGAGAAGGGAAGTGGTTATCACCTGCGGACGCCGCCGGGCTCTTAACCGACAGCGCACAATCCCGCCTACCTCCGCAAACGAGCGCGATGATTCGGCGCGATGTGGCTATTCTCGGGGATCCGTCTCACACCGGCTTGTTCTCGTTCGACTTTAAAGGTGGGACGCCATCCTCGGAACGACTTGATGTAGTTTTTCCAGTTCTTCACGGGCCATTTGGCGAGGATGGAACACTTCAAGGTTTACTTGAGATGTCCAACATTCCGTACGTGGGCTGTGGTGTCCTCGCCTCGGCGTGCGGAATGGACAAAGTGGCGATGAAGTTGTTGTTTCTCCAGGCAGGTCTGCCGATGTGTAAGTACGTCTGGTTCCTGCGCACTCACTGGCAGGACAATCCCGCTAAGGTTATGAAGACGGTCGCCCGAGACATCGGCTTCCCTTGTTTCGTTAAGCCGGCGAACCTGGGCTCATCAGTCGGGGTCTCGCGAGCTGTGGATAAGGCATCGTTTGTCCAGGCCGTGGACCTGGCGGCTGAGTTTGATCGAAAGATCATTGTCGAAGAAGCCGTGGACGCTCGGGAGATTGAGTGTGCCATTCTCGGAAACGATGAGCCGCAAGCGAGTCTTCCCGGTGAGTATGTGATTCATGACAATTCAGCCGGGTTCCTCGATTACACTGAGAAGTATACAAAAACAGGGCATGTCGATTTTGTAGTTCCGGCGCCAATCTCAAGGTCGCTGGTGGTGAAAATCCAGCGAATGGCTATTCGAGCATTTCAGTCGGTTGATGGATCAGGCCTGGCCCGAGTTGATTTCTTTCTCAAGCGCGATACTAAGGAACTGCTGATTAATGAGTTGAATACTCTGCCTGGGCTTACCGAAGTTTCCGGTTATCCCAAAATGTGGGCCGCATCCGGGCTCAGCTATACGAGGATGCTTGACCGGTTGATTGAACTAGCGTTTGAAAGGCACCGCGAGAAGTTAAAGAATAAGGCGACGCTGACATGAAAAATCGTACGCGCGTTTAGAGGTGGGCACCGCCCACCGGTGCGGCGTAGGCAAGAACGCTAACTTAAATTTCGACCTACTTTCCCTGACCACGATCCTCTAACTTCAGACCTAATTTTCCTTGAGTGGACTAACCAACGCCGCACCGGTGGGCGGTGCCCACCTCTAAACGCGCGTACGATTTTTCATGTCAGCGTCGCCTTCTTC
>JANNJZ010000133.1:0-23213 GCA_031396065.1 Pyrinomonadaceae bacterium
CGGCTCGGGAAAGATTTTGGGGCTACGCCCCGTGAATGAGGGGCATAGCCCCAAGCGACCTTAAAGCCAGACGGGAGGTCAGAGACCTCCCGCACATCAGGCGGCAAAGCCGCAACCCGAGATGTCGCAACGCCTACCTGACGGAGTGGCCACGGAGTGCAGCCCCTACAATTTGTCCGCAAGGATGGAATAAGCGCGCGAGTCGCGTGTTCTTACTCTTGAGCCGGTATTGCCTTTCGCCTGGAGTAACGCCGCTTGTTTCGCCGGCGGACTGGTTCGTGGGAATGCCGGCTCAAATTCACTGAGTTGTTGATAAGCGATCGCGCGAAAAAGAGAGGGAAAACTCATGACTACTTCAAAGCGAATCAGAATTTTGGGAACTATCGCCTTCGCCTTAAGTACATTGGCGGCGATGCTTGTGACCCGGGGCGTAATTGCTCAAAAACAGGAACAGAAGCCATCGTCTTTCATGCCGGTGATTGAAGAACCATTCGAGGTGGTGCGAGCGCGTGACAAAGCGGCAAAGGCCGGTGTTAACGCCGCCGCCCAGAAACTGCTGGAACAACGTTACGATCTTCGCCGGCGGGTGGATGAGAGCGTGAAGATGACGCGCGGCAAACCAATCCCTGTCGGTCCCACCGCGAAACTAAGAACCGGCGTGACCTGGGAACAACTCGGAGCTATGTCACCTGATGAGATTAAGCAAAAGGATCTGTTCCCTTACCTGCCGTTGCCCCATCCGAACCATCCTGTGGGCGGCATGATCTTTCCACAGTCGGAAATCAAATTGCTGCCGCGGGTCGAACGCTTCGACCTGGACTTTGATCTGCCTGACCATTTCCTGGCGGAGTTTCCAGCGGCAATCTTCCTGACCACACGCAAGGACCTCGGCGACGTCTCCAAAGGGCAGTTGGTCACAGTCAACAACTTCTACGATCTTTTCAACGGCATCCTCAATCCGAAACAACTCGAAGGCTTGCGGCTGCTGGTAACACAGTTTCCACAACAGCAGTTTAACGCTACTGCCGATCGCAAGACTGAGCGGCCTGACGGGATGTTGGGTGTCGCCTGCTTCGATTGCCACGTCAACGGTCACACGTCCGGGGCAGCTCATCTCGTCGGAGATATCAGACCGCAGGAGAATCGGCGGCGAATTGAGACTCCCTCGCTACGTGGGAACAATATTCAACGACTGTTTGGATCGCAAAGGGCGCTCAAGACAGTGGAGGACTTTACCGAGTTTGAACAGCGCGCGGCTTACTTTGATGGCGATCCGGTAATCGCCACTAAGAAGGGTGTGAATGTTTTGGAGCGCGGTTCGCAGGTCCACTTCATGTCGGAATTTCAAGCCATCCTGGATTTCCCGCCGGCGCCAAAACTGAACGTCATGGGCCGGCTCAATCGCGCCAAGGCGACCGAGAGCGAGATACGTGGCGAAGAACTCTTTTTCGGCAAAGCCAACTGTAGCGGGTGCCACGCCGCACCTTACTACACTGACAACTTGATGCACGATTTACAGGTGGAAAGATTCTTTAAGCCGCGGATGGAAGCAGGTCTGCTCATGACCACACAGGGAGCGATCAAGACTTTTCCGTTGCGTGGAATCAAGGAATCGCCCCCCTATCTGCACGATGGCCGCCTGCTGACACTGGAAGACACGGTTGAGTTTTTCAATCTCGTTCTCGAACTCAAGTTGAACGGACAGGAGAAGAAAGACCTGGTGGCGTTTTTGCGAGTGTTGTAAGCAGAGGTGGTAAGGGTGGCTCGGCTGCTGGTGATGGGGGTTCCGGCTTCACCCGCCGATGGGCGGTGGCGCTCTAAGCGCCACCGCTAGCGATCTTTAATATCCTTGGGTCTGTGTCCCCAATTGGGGCACAGCCCCAAAGTTCATTAAGCACGTATCGGAAGGTCAGAGACAGTCAGAGACCTTCCACACATCGGACGGCGTAGCCAAAGCCACTGATTCGGAGTTCAAACTGACAACCGTCATTGAGTCCAATTGAATCAGCGAAATCTGCGTAATCTGTGGATAGTCCTCGTTTGAGACGCGCTCATCTCTTTGCCGGTTCACGCTTCAACCACCAGGAGCTGTACTTCCCGCCCGACAGATAGTCGACAATGTAGTCCATCGAATCCGTCTTCTCACGAACTTGTTTCCCTTGAAATTCTATCCGGCTGCCTTTCACGGTGAACGGGTATTCTCCGTAGAGCTTGCCGTCAATCGTCAGTCGCACACTGTATCGCCCATCCTCGCGAAGCAGGTCGGCAGCCTTGAGGTATGAGTTCTTATCTCCGCCGGCGGGCCGCCAAAACAATTTCAACTCGAGCCAGCGCGGTTCGAGGCGAAGCGTTCCCGAGTCTTCACCAAGCGCCTTTCCGTCTTTAAGGTTGATCAGCTTTGCTTCGTAAGGTGTGGACGTCTTGTTCCCAGTTCCACTCTTGTCCTGCACCCAGGTGGTGAAGGTGAGCGACGATTGCGGATCGTTGCGCTGGTAAAAGATGTTGCCGTATTCGTTCCACGCGCCTTCGATGAAATAGCGAGCGCCGGCCGGCTGGTACGGATCCTCGTTTTTGCCTTCCACCACCGAAAACGGAAAGCGGGTGAACGGCTTATCTTCGGCGGCAAACTCCAACAGATAATTTCCAGCCGTCAATGGCTTCACTGACTGGAATCCGCCGATCACTTTGTATCTGCTTAATTCCCACAACCCGCCGATGCTCTCGGCGTACCAAACGTACGTGTTGAGCACTTTGCCATCGGCAGTCTTCACCAGAGTGGTGAGCTTACCTCCACCGTCTGGATCGTAAGGGTAGTTTGAGGTGCTCGGCTTCGCAGGCGCCGGCAAACATACTGCGTACAACTTGTCGATCCTGAGCCGGCCATCAGTGTGGCCGACACCAACTGCGTCAAGCAGTTTCCAAAAACTGATGCCGGGTGAAGTACAAGGCGGAGCCGTAGTCTGCGCCTGGGTGGCAACCAGCGACGCGAAGATCAGGACCAGGACCGGCGCGATCAACTTCCGATTCATTGTTGCACCTCCAGTTGGCTTACCCTCTCGGAAGCATGTCCGCCAGCATCTCGTAAGAATCGTGTACGGCAAGATACGACGTGGCGAGCTGATCGTCCGTACCCTTCTTCGCGTCAGTCTTGAACTTTGCCAGAGCTTCCTTGAACTTGATCAGGCCCTTGGCGAAGTCGTCCTTGTGCTCCTCTTTAGTACCCGGCGGCACGCCTAGTTTTACTAGCTTTTTTCCGAGTTTGATAAGTAGCGACGACTGATCGCGTATTTGCCGGTAGTTCTTGCTTGGTAATGCTTCGTGTTGCAAAGGGCGGAGTACGTCGTGGAACTCCTCATACTCTTTGACACTCATGCCATGCTTTCCGTGTCCTTGGTTTCCGTGTCCTTCCTGAGGATTGGCGACGGTAGTGGCCCCAACGCTGGACAGATAAGCAGCTGAAAAAGTGGTTGCGAACACAAATATGAAGACCAGACAAAATCGTTTCAAGGTTAGTTCCCTCCGGATTGATTTAGAATTTTAACTTGTGTAACCAGAACTGTACTGGAAAAGAGATTATAATCGAAATGCGCAAGAAGGTAGACCACTCAATACTGAATCGCGCGTAGGACGGTCAATATCTGTCCAGAGTCCAAAGTCTGTCTTCCGCGAGTAACGACTGGTCACAGAGCGATCTTATGCTTCAATCCTTGACTGAACCTCGGACACTAAACCCGGACTTTGGACTTTGGACTTTGGACTTTGGACTTTGGACAAAATAGATGACTGAAAAAAGTATCCAGGAAACCTACGCACCAAATCTTAAGTGCTTCGGTTGCGGCCCCGCAAACGAGAAGGGCCTGCACATTCGCAGCTTCCCTCAGGGAGAAGAAGTTGTAGCGGACTTTCAAGCTGAAGCGTACCAGGAAGCGTTTCCCGGGATGTTGAGTGGCGGGATCATCGGCACCATCCTCGACTGTCACTGCAACTGGACTGCAGCCTGGCACCTGATGCAACGACCCGGGATGGACCATCCGCCATGTACAGTCACGGCTGATTACACAATCAAGCTCAGGCGACCGACGCCAACGGATCATCCGGTCCGTCTCGTGGCTCGCGTAATTGAATCATCAGGCGATCGGGTGGTAGTTGAAGGCGAATTGATTGCGAATGAAAAGGTGACGGCAACGTGCCGCGGAACGTTTGTCGCCGTAAAGCCCGGGCATCCGGCGTATCATCGTTGGTAATTGTAAAGCAAACTGTTAGTTTGCGAACCTCGCGCTTTAAGCCTGTCTAGTTTACTTGTCGGGTAAAACTTGATGTGAATGAGTCAAGTTTTTGGGCCGGCAGTAAAACAGAGAGAGTTAGCCGAGGTGCGGTGTGGTGATAGTCTTTGCGGCTCTGCCGCCTTCCGTGCGGAAAGGCTCGGCCTTTCCGATAGCGGTTTCATTCTTCGAGGCTGCGCCTCTGATGTCGCTCGGAGGCATAGCCTCAAAATAAATAGAGGTGCCGGTGAGGCGGAGCCTCACCGCACGGAAGGCGGCCAAGCCGCAGAACCAAGCTCAGAGTGTAAGAGCGAGCGAGACCTGCAGCACCGGGCAGACTCCAGAACGAAACAGACTTGAAGAGAGACTCGGAGACTGAGGCGGGATTTGAAAACCGAGATGGAGTCGCGGATGGATGCGGACAAACGCACCGTGTTTACCCACGAGAATCCGCAACCAGAATACCAACACACGTCTGGTCGGTCTGAGGTAGAGCCTGTCTAGTTCGTCACCTACCGACGCAAACTAACAGTTTGCTTTACCCAGCTTTACTCCTACCGTGAACCCATCGAGTTTGATTACTTAATTCTCTGTCAGTATCATTCCCTTCCTATTGCTCCCAGGTTCAGCTTCCTAAAGGGTATTCATGCTAGATCTCCTTCATCGTCCGCGCCGTCTAAGAAGAACTGAAGGACTGCGCGCCCTGGTCCGCGAGACACGCCTGGCTCCGGAGGATTTCATACTCCCGCTGTTTGCCTGTACCGGCGAGAAAGTGAGACGCGAGATCGGGTCGATGCCGGGTGTGCACAATCTCTCCGTGGATGAAATCGCAAAAGAGGCTGCCGGCGCTGCCGAGATCGGAGTCAAGGGAGTAATTCTGTTTGGTCTGCCGGCGGCGAAAGATGAAGTGGGCTCGGACGCTTATAGCGAAAACGGAATTGTTCAGCAGGCGGTGCGCGCCATCCGAGAGTCTGCGCCTGGCCTGGTAATTATGACCGACACCTGCCTCTGCGAATACACATCACACGGCCACTGCGGCATCGTGAAAGACGGTGAAGTAATCAATGACGAGTCGTTTGAGCTGTTGGCCCGCACCGCCGTCAGTCAGGCGGAGGCAGGAGCCGACGTGGTCGCGCCTTCCGCCATGATGGATGGGCAGGTCGGCGCGATCCGTGAAGCTCTCGACGATGCCGGATTCGACCAGGTGGCGATCATGGCTTATGCGGTTAAGTATGCGTCTGCCTTCTATGGCCCATTTCGCGAAGCCGCCGACAGCGCGCCGGCCTTTGGAGACCGGCGGGCATATCAGATGGACGCAGCCAATGCGCGCGAAGCGTTGCGGGAAGCTGACCTCGATGCGGCTGAAGGCGCGGACATTCTTATGGTGAAACCAGCTAGCATTTACCTGGACATACTAAAAACGCTGCGCGAACAATTTGATCTGCCCCTGGCCGCATATCACGTCTCCGGTGAGTATGCGATGATCAAAGCGGCGGCTCAAAATGGTTGGATTGACGAACACCGCGTGATGATGGAAACGTTAACCAGCATCAAACGTGCGGGCGCGGACATCATCCTGACCTACTATGCTCGCGAAGCAGTGCGCGCTCTGAAATAGGCAAGCAGTTAGTTTGCAATGAGTGGCAACGGCGTGAGCGGTTCATTGAGTATCCCGCACTTTTGAGGTCCAACCTGGAAAACGAAAACCTCTGTGCATCCTATGTAGAACTCCGTGTCTCTGTCGTTGATTTAGACCGGAAAAGAGTTCACCACAGAGGCACAGAGTTCCACTGATGGTGCACAGAAAAGGCCAATGCGCTTTTTTCTATAGGCACTCAGGGAAAACCGGAAATTTTCGAACACACCTTGCCTGAGATCGGCCGGAATCCCCGCTTCACTAGATTAAACTGACAAAGAACTCAAAATGGCGCACAACCTTCTTTACCTTACAGAGCCTCTAACAGGACACTCGCTCAGATGAAGACTTAGCCGGGCCCGAGAAGGCAAATGAGCTTCTTTCTTAACCCTAACAGCAAGACCCTAAAAAGCCTCGGACTTGCGGCTTTGCTCCTGCTTTTAGGGCTAATTGACTCAGTCGAAGCCCAGTCGGGACGACGCTCGACCAGGCCGACCAGCACGCCGGCGCCAACTCCAGCCTCGCCAGTAACCCTGAATTCTCCTGACACCGACGTATCGTCAACTCAACGGTTGGACGGTCTGCAACAGAAGGTCAGGCTGTTAGTTGGCAGACAACCCACCCGCAAACACCTTCAGAGCGAGGACGCTATTCTGGCGAGCTTCGTGAACCGCCTAAATCAGGATCCTAAAGTCTCCGCCACCTCGGCCGGCGATTTGAAACATACTGAGGCTGTAATCCTTGCCAAAACTGAGGCCGAGGCATTTGTGGTCTTATTGAGTTTTGAAATCGACAGCTTCCAGGGCGGTACGATTATCCTGAATTCACCAGATCTGCAGATTGATTACCTCGTTCTGGCTCCGCAAACAGGTAAGAAACTGACCAAGGGTAAGGTTTACTTTCAGGCGATTGGTGGAGGCAGGATGCGCAAGAGTGAGTGGCCCGGAGGTACACCTATCAGGATTACGGCAGAAGCCGCTGGCATTGAAGCCGCTGACCACGTGCACGACTGGTTGAGACTCGATGAAATGCGGAAACTGAGCCCGCCACAGTAGCGCCATAAAGACCTATCCGCAGATTACGCAGATTCCGCAGAATACAGAGACATAAAAGCAAAACCGGTTTGACTGTCTTATTGCTTCGATCGGTTCGGCGTAATCTGCGTAATCTGCGGATTGATTCCTTCATCCCACTTCATCCAATGCGGCACCCAACCTTTGCAGCCCCTCGGTCAGAGTTTCGGTGTCCCCTCCCAGCCCGATACGGAAATGCGCCGGCAGTTCAAAAAACCTTCCCGGCACTACTGAGGTTTCGTATTTCTGCTTAAGAACTTCGCACAGTTGTTGGGAGTCTCCGCTGAGCACCCGCGGAAACATGATTGAACCGGCGGCGGGTCTAACAGTCTCCAGATCATCTCGCTGGTCGAGAAACTCATTCAGTAGCTGGCGATTTGTATCAAGCCGCGACTGTGCGCTTTTGGCAATTCCCTCAAGTTGCTGAAGCGCAAGAACACTCAAACGTTCGCCCGCATGCACCGGGGTGGCGGCGAAAAGATCGTTCAGTCGCCACATGCGCTGCGCAAGTTCAGGCTCAGCGAATATCCACCCGCAACGCAACCCGCTGAGACCAAAAGCCTTCGTCAGACTGCTGGTAACTACGAACTGATTACCGAGGTGAAATGCGCTCCGCGGCACATCTTCAAACAGCATTTGCACGTAGACTTCATCTACCAGCACATGCGCATTCGCCCGACGCGCGATCTCTCCCACTTCTCGGAGGACGTCGTCTTCGGTCAGCACTCCGCTGGGATTATGGAAGTTGGTAATGACGATCAGACGCGTGCGGCTGCTGATCTTCTTCTCAATCTCAGCGGGAGAGAGGCGAAACCCATCTTCAAACCGCCGATCAAATCTCTTCACATCTGCGCGCAGGTAATGGGCCGCGGCCAGCAGCGGTTCGTAGGCAGGGCTCTCGAAGAGGACTTCATCCCCCGGATTGAGCAGAGCAGCCATAGCCAAATGATTGGCGAAGGTAGTGCCGGCAGCAGTAACGACGCAGTTAGTATCGACCTGATGCCTTTCGGCCAGAGCACGAATCAGGGGCTCATAGCCATAGCCCGTGGTTCCGGTTATTTCCAGGTCATCAAGACTGACGCGCAAATCCTTTAGGCTTAGGTTCTCGAGTCCGCTGGTGGCGAGGTTGAAGCGGGCCCGGGAACTAGTCTTCGCCCAGTGCATATACTCCGACTGCTTTGTCTGGTTCATCATGGAAGCTGCTTTCATCTTTTGTTCCTCGCCCGCCAAAAGTAAAACACCGGGATGCCGGCCAACAATAGTCCCAACCCAATCCAGGTGTTCTCAGGATATTTGTAGAATGTATTAATCACTACCAACCAGCAGATTGTAATGAATAACCCGGTCGTTACCGGATGGCCCGGCACCCTGAAGAAACTCCGCGGTGCGGCTTTGCTGTCGTTGGCTTTCCGCGCTCTTCGTCTGAACACAAAAATACAAGCCGCGGTGGCTCCAAAGAAAATAAAATCAACTGAGACAACGTAGCTCAGAATCTGGTCGTACTCGCCCCAAAGCGCAATCGCAATCGACAATAGACCCTGTAACACGATTGCCACGATCGGCACTTGCGTCTTCGGATTGAGTTTACCAACTGCCCGGAAGAAGAGACGGTCTTCCGCCATCGCAAAGTAAACCCGCGGCGCCGTCAACATTCCCTGGCTCAGAAAGCCCAGGGTCGAGATCGCGATGCCCGCAGCAATGAGTTGAGCTCCAGTCTGGCCCAGAGCAAGTCGCATTACATCAGTAGCCGGGGTGGTGGTACTCCCGAGCCCTGAAACTCCCAGCGCTCTGAGACAGACAAAATTTACGGCGAGATAAAGTATGACCACACCGGTTACCCCGATTATCAGAGCGCGGGGCAGGTTCCTTTGCGGCTCGCGAATTTCGCCGGCAACAAACGTCGAAGTTTGCCAACCGCCGTAGGCGAAGAGCACCGGAACCATCGCCGCACCTATCGTGCTTATAAATCCGAACGAGCCGGCGGACTCGACACTGACCGTCGCAGCTGCCGTGCTCGCTGGTTGTGGGCCAATCAGCCATAGCCCGCAAACGATCAACCCAAGGATGGCGAGAATCTTGAGTACCATCAGCAAGCTCTGAACGGAACTTCCCGCGCGAACACCTAAACAGTTGACGACGGTTAAGGCGGCCAACGCCAGGGCAGCCACTAACTTGTCAGACACTCGAAAACTCGTCAGCTCCAGAAAATAACGCGCGAACGTGACCGCTACTGCAGCCATGCCCCCGGTTTGAATAACCAGGAGCAAGCCCCAGCCGTAGAGGAATGCGATAAGCGGATGATAGGCCTCGCGCAGGTAGGCGTACTGGCCACCCACTTCGGGCCGCAACGCCGCCAACTCGGCCCAGATGAAAGCGGCAATCAGCGCGACGAGCCCACCCAGCGTCCAAACACCAAGAATCAAAAACGGCGTATTAACCAGCTTCGCCACGACGGCTGGGTTCATAAAAATGCCTGAGCCGATGATGCCGCCCATGACAATCATGGTGGCGTCAAACAGGCCCAGCCGCCGGGCCAGGGTCGGTTGGAACTTAGCAATGGAGTCAGGCATCGTTTATGCTTACCATTCAGTTTCGTTTGATTCTCGTCCGTGCGTTTCGAGCGCGCCCCCAAGTGTCTTCAACCAATTTGTCCCATGCGCCCTATCGACCGAATAAACTATCTCAACATTGGCTTGATGATTGGCTCCTGCGTCGCAGCTTATCTTTTCCCTTTCGAACTGTTTCTCTTCTCCTACGCGGTCCTCGGCCCGTTACATTACCTGACCGAGATTTCATGGCTCCACGAACGTAACTATTTCACTGAATCCGAAAAGGCTGGCGGGCGCGCGCACGGTTACCAATGGGACAGCTCGTCGTCCCCCGCCAAGGATCGCGGCTGGCGTGCGAGCCTCGCTAGCCTGCTGAACCGGCACCTGAAGCAATCGGAAAAAGTGCGTGCCAAAACTAAGGCCAAACAGGTGAACCGTCCAAATCGTGCGTGGTTAATACTGGTAATCATCACGATGGGTGTGCTGCTCTTGAGTTTTGTTGCTGCGGAAATACTACGTACGCCGATAAACCCGAAGTGGGAAATTACCCTGTTCTATCTGGTCCTGATAGGCGCGCTGCTGATTACTGAGATGAGAAACAAAACCACCAGGGTAGTGGTCTTCGTTCTGGCGCTGGCTTCGCTGGCTCTATTCAGCGATTCAAGGTATTACATAATTCTGGCATTCTTCTTTGTCACTATCATTCACGTCTTGGTCTTCACCGGCGCTTTCATTCTCCAGGGCGCACTAAAAAGCCGGAGCTCCTCGGGAATTCTATCGCTCGCCGTGTTTGTTCTTTGTGCCCTGATCTTCTTTGTCTACGTCCCTGAACCACCAGGACACGCAGTTGGGGAATATGTTCGGAACAGTTATCGATCCTTCAACGCGCTCAACGCGGAACTGATAAAGCTATTGAACCTGGGAACGGGAAGTTCAATAACCGAGATCTATGAATCCAAAGTCGGCTTAATGATCATGAGGCTCATAGCCTTTGCCTACACCTATCACTATCTCAACTGGTTTTCCAAAACAACCATAATCAAGTGGCACGAAGTACCAAAGAGCCACATCGCGGTCATCACAATTGCTTGGCTCGCATCGCTGGGTTTATACGCCTACAACTACGATACGGGGATGGCCGCACTCTATTTTTTGAGCATCCTGCACGTTATGCTTGAGTTCCCACTCAATCATCGCACTTTCGCCGGGATTGGCAGAGAACTGTATGCTATCGCCAAATAAGGTCGGAAGATTCACTACAGCTCCCCATTTCTGACTTCAACGCCGTTCAAGACCAAATGAGGAGCAAACACGATCCAGTAAGTCACACGAACTAACACGAGCCGCTGCCGCAGTGTTATTTCGTGGAATCTCGTGGATCGTGTTCGTCTGGAATCACCACAGTCTAACGCTGGCGTACTATTGCGGCGAGTTTGCGCCTTCACCTCCGCTGCGCACTGCCACCGGTTTCCCTTCCATGTCCACGAAGGTGACGGTAGTGCCGACCGCCTCCAACGAACGCAGCCCCGGTTCGATGACCTTGCGATCTCCTACAACCAGGATTGCCATTTTCGCCGGATCGAGATACCGATTGGCCACTCGCTGCACATCGTCCAGCGTCACGGCCCGCACTTTCTGAATGTAGCTGTTGAAGTAATCATCCGGCAGGTCATAGAGCACCACATCACCGAGACGATTCGCCATCTGGTTCGGCGTCTCAAAGCCACGCGGGAATCCACGAATGATTGCCTGCTTTGAGAATTCCAGTTCCTTCGCCGTAATCGGAATCTCGCCACGGACGCCGCGCAGTTCCTTCATAAACTCGGCCACCGACTCCTTGGTAACATTAGTGAAAACCCCGGCTGTAGCCGAAAAAGGACCGGACCCACGGCGGTAATCAAATGCTGTCCGCGCACCGTAAGTGTAGCCTTTGTCTTCACGCAAATTGAGATTGACCCGGGAAACAAACTGTCCACCGAGCATAGTGTTGAGCACGAGCAGCGGGAAGTAGTCGGGCGTAGAGCGAGGCGCGCCGACCTGTCCAATACTGATCACCGACTGCGCCGAACCCGGCCGGTCCACAATGTAGATTCCTCCCTGGGCGCGGTTCTGCGTGGCGGGAATCGCAACCGTTGGGACCTCACCCTTCTGCCATCCGCCGAACGCGCGTTCGAGTTTGGGCAGAATCGTCTCCGGCTTAACATCGCCAACGACAATTAAGGTCGAGTTGTTTGGCCGGTAGAAACTTTGATAGAAACTGCTCACGTCGGCAGGCTTGATCGAATTAACTGAATCTTCATCACCCGTCGCAGGATGTCCGTAAGGGTGATTCCGGCCATACAGGATTGAGGCGTAGACGATACTCGCGATCTGGTTGGCATTGTCTTTTTGTTGCTTGATAGCCGTGAGGCGGCCCGCGCGCGCCCGTTTGAGTTCGTCTTCTTTAAACGCCGGATTAGTGACCACATCTGCGTAGATATCCAGAGCCTTATCCAGGTGCCGAGTCAGCGTTGCCAGATTTGCGGAACTCGAATCCCAATCGGCCGAAGTTCCCAGGCGGGCGCCAATATCCGTCAACGAATTAGAGATTTCGAGGGCGCTGCGGTTCCTGGTACCTTCGTCAAGCAAGTCAGCCGTTAAGCTGGCCAAGCCTGCGCGGTTTTGCGGATCAGCTGCCGCCCCCGACTTAACCACCATATTCATCGTGACGACCGGCAACTCGTGATGTTCGACTATCACAACCTCGAGTCCGTTAGAGAGCTGGCGGCGTTGAATGCCGGGTAAAGTAAACTTTGGATCCGCTTTGGAAGCTGGAAGCGTCCATTTGTTTGACTCATCAGCCGTGCGCTTTACCACCGGCGGAGGCGTAGCGGTGGCTGCTGGCGCTCCTGTTCTGGACGCAGTTTCCCCGGCTGCTTCGCTTGATCGATTCTCGCGGCCGCGCGGCACCACCGTAGCCTTGAGACGGTGTTCTATCAAATAAGTATTCGCCGCACGCTTTACGTCTTCTGGGGTGACCCGGCGAGCTCGCGCGAGATCTTCCTGAAAATAGCCCGGCTTGCCAACGAACGTTGCATATTGGTTTAGCTGATCGTTTTTACCCTGGACAGTCTGCATGCCGAAAATAAAACCAGCTTCGGTTGCATTGTAGGAACGGTCGACTTCCTCTTGGGTGACGCCTTCTTTTTTGATCTTGTCTATCTCCGCCTTTATTACGCTTTCAATTTCCTCCAGGGTCTTGCCGGGGCGGGCGGTCGCTACGATTTGAAACCGCCCGGCGATCTCCTGACCGCCGTTGTTAGCGAAAACGTTCTGAGCAATTTGGCGGTCATAGACAAGAAGTTTGTAGAGCCGCGAACTCTTGCCACCGCCAAGAATGTTGGCAAGGGTGTCCGTTGCTGGTTCATCTTTGTCATAAGCGGGAATCGACGGCCACACCAGATACAGTCGCGGCAAGGCCACGCGATCCTGCATCACGATTTCCTTCGACTCGGTCAGTCGCGGCTGAGCTGGATGGGGACGCGTTACCGCCGGGCCTCCCGGGATCTTGCCGAAATGTTTCTCAACAAACCGGCGCGCCTCTACCGGATTGAAATCACCTGAGATCGCCAGGCTGGCATTGCGTGGGGTGTAGTAGGTGCGGAAAAAGGCGGCGATGTCTTCTCGCGATGCGGCAGTCAAATCCTCGAGCGAACCAATTGTCAGCCAGTGATATGGATGATCTGCCGGGTAAAGGGTTTCGTTAATCTTCGCCCCAATCAATCCGTAAGGTTGATTGTCGTAGTTCTGACGTTTCTCGTTTTTCACCACATCGCGCTGGTTCGCGAGCTTCGCTTCATTAAGTACGTCCAACAAACCACCCATGCGATCCGCTTCCATAAAAAGCGCGAGTTCGAGAAAGTTTGATGGAACGACTTCAAAATAATTTGTGCGATCGGAATTGGTGGAACCGTTCAGGGTGCCGCCGGCCTCCTGGATGGGCTTGAAATAGTCGTCGTCATAGTTTTTCGAACCCTGAAACATCATGTGCTCGAAAAGGTGCGCATACCCGGTCTTGCCCGGCACTTCGTTCTTTGAGCCGACGTGGTACCAGAGGTTGACCCCGACAATCGGAGTCGAATGATCCTCGTGAAGAATGACCCGAAGGCCGTTCTTTAATCGGAACTCGGTGTAGTTGATCGGCGGCAGCGGGGCAGCGCCCTGGGACGCGGCGGCAGGGGCCGGGCTCTTTCTTCGCTGCGCGAAAGTCATCGCCGGCGCGAGTAGCGCCACCATTAGCAGAATGGCCTGGAGAGTTTTGAGTCTCATTCTTACTTTCTCCTTTGCAAACTTCTCAGGATAGGATGGCGCACTCGCGACATTCCGGATGAATGAACCTTCCGGAACGTCAAGCATTGCCGAACTCTATGATCAGCTACGCTGGGTGTTTGATACGTAAATCTGGATTGGGTATTCTATCCCGCCCGGATACAGAAGCAAGTCGGCTGAAGCCGCAGCCGGCGTAAACTGGAATGTTTTACACCGTATCTTCCTTTTTGGGATTGCGGGTGTCGCTCCACAAGCCCCCGCAGTGAAAACTAGTTTGTAGGGGTGGCACTCCGTGTGTTCATTATCATGACATCCTTTACAGATCGTTATCATGACATCCTTTACAGATGATGAGGTAGTCTTCGGGTCCAGGAGGAACTGGAGATGCCTTGGAGAACAGAGAGTGTCATGGATCAACGAGTGGAGTTTGTGCTGCGGGCGAGGGCGGGAGAAGAAGGGATTGGGGAGTTGTGTCGGGAGTACGAAATCAGCCGCCCGACCGGTTATTTATGGCTGAACCGGTATCAGGAAGTGGGGAGTGTGAGCGGGTTGGCAGAAAGGTCTCGGCGGCCAGCGCACTCTCCGCAGCGGACGTCAGGGGAGATAGAGAGCGCGGTGTTGGCGGTCAGGGATAGGACGGGCTGGGGCGGGCCGAAGATAGCAAAAGTGTTGGAGAAACAAGGAGTGCAGGTAGCGCCAGCTACGGCGCAACGGATTGTGAAACGGAGCGGACGGGTAGTGCAGCCGAAGACGGACAAAACAACTATTCGGTTTGAGAAAGCAGAATGCAACGAACTGGCGCAAATGGACTTCAAGGGGGAGTACACGCTGGCGGCGGAGAAATGTTATCCGCTCTCGTTCATAGATGACAGCAGTCGATATTGTCACGGGCTCTGGCCATTGCCTGGGACCGGAGGGGCGGGAGTAAAGCAGACTTTAGAAGGCTACTTTCGCGAGCACGGTGTACCGCTATCGATCTTAATGGACCATGGCACGCCGTGGTACAGCCCCACGAATCAGCACGGTTTGACTTGGCTGGCGGTGTGGTTGCTGAAACAAGGGGTGGTGTTGCGTTACTCGGGAGTGGGTCATCCGCAGACGCAAGGCAAAGTGGAACGGTTTCATCGCACCTTAAAAGCACGTACCAGACACCGCGGGGCGCCCACCACGATGGGCGAATGGGAACGTTGGGCGGTGGAGTTCCGCGCTGAATACAACCACGAACGACCGCATGAGTCATTGGGGATGAAGACCCCCGCGGAAGTCTACCAGCCGGTGAATCTGCGTCCTTATCAAGAGCCACCACGGGAGTGGGAATACAGCGGGGGCACCGTCAAGCGTCTGAACACGCAAGGCATGCTTTACTACCAGCAGCGAACCCATTTTGTTAGTGAAGCGTTGGCTGGTGAACGCCTTCGCATTGATGAGTTGGAGGGTAAACTACTGGTGACCTTTCGGCACATGACGGTGCGGGAAATCGACCTTAACACCGGCCAAAGCACCGCGATAATGCTGCCGGCTAAACGGAAGGCAATTGCTGCCCCTAAGGTTGCGCAAACCGGTACGAAAGAGGGTCAAGATTGTCGGTGTGAGGGTGAGCATGTTTGAGTCGCGGGCAAATAGCCTCCGCTGCGGAGGCCGTCAAGGGGCTCCGCTCGCACAGCCTCGCTGCGCTGAACGCGGCGAACCAAAAACTGTTCGCCGCGCCCTTGACTGCCTCCTCGCTACGGCTGGGAAGGTGGTTAAGGGGAGCTGCCGCTCCCCGTTTAAAACGGCAGTCACTATTCTACTAAGACCTTCTTCAAGCTTTGCGCCCGGCCGAAAGTGGCAGCCTAGGCCATTACAAAGTGTAAAGGATGTCGTGATAACGATCTGTAAAGGATGTCTTGACAACAAACACACGGAGTGCCGCCCCTACAATCAACCCGGCGGATTGTGCGATTCTAGAGAGACTCGGGAGATGAAGTCACATCGGTTTCCTGACGTCCTGCTTCGATCTTGTTCATCAACGACTGAAAGCGCGGATCGTTTCGCAGCGGTTCCCAATCCGGATCCACTTCAAACCACGCGCGGTCCTCACGTCCCAGGCTAATTGCTCGCTCCAACCATTTAAAGGCGTCATCTCGTTCGCCTTCCAGGGCAAAGGCCGAAGCCAGCCAGTAGGCGATATCAGGGTCAGCAGTCGCGCTCGCCATTACTCGCTCGCTCAAGGCTGCCCGGGCTGCTTCATGATCACCCTGCCGGCTCAAGCACATTGCCAATAGTGGGCGAATGCTATCCATCTCAGGATGACTCAAAAGCACTTCGCGGACGAGTTCGGCGGCGGCCGCGGTGTCACCGCGGTAATAGAGCATGAAGGCGCGAATGGTTTTGATCAACGGATGATCGGGCTCGATTGCACTGGCTTTGTCCAACTCATCCAACGCCTCGTCCTTCCGTCCGAGACTATTGAAAACGCGAGCGCGATTGTAGTAAGCATTGACGCGTTCTTCAGGATTCAAACTAGCCGCCAAAGCAAAACTTCGCAGGGCCTGCTCATGTTTTCCTTCGAGACGGTACAGGTTGGCCGCTACTCTATGAACAGCCGCATCATTGGGCGATTCCTTTAGCAGCACTTCGATCTCGGCGCGTGCTTTTTGTTTCTCACCGCGGGCCAGGTAGCTGAAGACCATGTGAAGTCGAGCTTCAAGGAGTTGTGAATCCAGAGCGAGGGCCTTCGCGAAAGCTGCGGCGGCGCGCTCGTGATCTTCTGGTTTGCCAAACTTGTCAAAGACCCGCGTGCTGTAACAAACACCAAGGCCGGAATGGGCGAGGGCAAACGCCGGATCGAGTTCAATCGCATTGCGGAAATGTTCGACGGCGGATTCAAAGTCTTCACGCCGCGGTGTTTGGTAAGTGTATCGGGCAATTCGGTCGCGCCCTTTCAAGTATTCTTCATAAGCTACTGCATTTCGCGTCGTGAGCAGCTTGAGTGCATTCTCTTCGTCAGGACTTAACTCCAGGCACAGGCCGCCCACAATGTGTTTCGCGATAATGTCCTGTAGGGCGATGATGTCGTCGGCGCTGGCATCGATGCTGTCGCTCCAGAGAATCGAGCCTGAAGGAATCTCCAGAAGTTGGGCGGTGACGCGTAAACGTTGGCTGGCTCCGAGGTAACTCGCGGCCAGGACTGCGCTCACGCCAAGTTCTTTGCCCGTCGTGCAAGGATCGTGTTGCTGCCCCTGATACTTGGCGATGGCTGATGATGGCCGCACCACCAGGGATCGCACTCGGGCAAGTTCAGTGATCACCGCGTCGGCTAACGAAAACTCATAAAAACTGGCCGCCGGGTCGTTGCTTAAGTTACGGAACGGCAGAATCGCGATCGATTTTTTCCCCGCGTCGGTGGGGATTGAGGTTGATGTTTCTTTGATTGGCTGTGATTGCGAAGTGTAGGACCCGGTCCGCGAGGTCGTTTCCGCTTTCGAAAAACCCCGCAGCCAGCGCCGCACTGTTCCAGCCACACCTGCGTTCCCGGATTGGTGGCGGGGAAGAACCAAGGTGATGCGCTCACCCGGTTGTCCTGTTTGGACGCTGCCCGATTCGATCTCCTGCATCACGCTCTTTAGGTCGTCACGAAACTCTGACATCTGCTGGTACCGTTTGCGTGGTTCCTTCTGTAGCGAGCGATCGAGAAGTTCCTGCACCCGGGGCGGAGTATCGGAGCGCACTTCCGCAATTGGCCGCGGGGTCTCGTGAAGCACTGCGTAACGCACCTCGACTCCCGTATTACCCCGAAAGGGCCAGGTACCGCTCAGGAGTTCGTAAAGGAGAACTCCGGTCGAGAAAATATCGGCGCGATGGTCCACGTACCTCCCGGTAGCCTGCTCGGGAGCGGCGTAGGTGGCCGTGCCGTAGGGTTCTCCAACTGCGGTCAACTCTGTGTGATGGATCCCTTCCACGTGGGCGGCTTCGTCATCGAGAAGTTTGGCAAGACCAAAATCCAACACCTTCACCAACCCATCGTCCGTGACCATCACGTTACCCGCCTTGATGTCGCGATGAATCACGCCCCGGTCATGGGCCACGGAAAGGGCGTCAGCCACTTGCAGCGCTATCGAGAGGGCGCTGCGCAACTCCAGCGGGCGGCCTGCAACCAATTGGCGTACGGTGCGGCCAGTGACGAGTTGCATCACGATGAAGTGAACGCCCTCAGCTTCGTTCAAATCGAAGATGGTGCAGATATTGGGATGGTCTAAGGATGAAGCTAGTCTGGCTTCGCGCTCGAAGCGTTTCAGATTGGCCGCCCTTAAGGTTAGGTCCTCAGGAAGAACTTTGATCACGACATTGCGGCCGAGCCTCGTATCGAGCGCCTTGTAGACCGTGCCTTGTCCGCCCTCGGCGATCTTTTCGAGTACGCGATAGTGAAGCAGCGTTCGTCCGATCATTTTCTGTAACAGGGTTCTATCTGGCTCAACGGAGCATTCGGAATGCAGCCACTTTCGCTCAATTTGCTGATCGCATCAAGTCGTGGAGAGCGGATCTCGAGGTTGATTGTTAGGGGCGGCACTCCGTGGCCGCCACATCGCGAGATAAGAGCACGCTCGTCGAAGTCATCATCTCTGCACCGAATGGTGCCGCCACGGAGTATTGCCCCTACAAACTAACCCGCGGTGACTCATCTCTAGCTGAGCAGAATTTGGTTTAACGGACAAGAGAGTTCGAGTAAGCTCGTCGCGAGATCCCCGGGAGTTAGGAGCTAAGTCAGCCGAAGTCACTGTTGTGCGTAACATTCCTAATTTGAGGATTGCCGTTCTCGCTGGCTGCCTGATGGCCGGCTTGATGATTTCTGCCGGGGCCCAGGACGCGGCGCCCGAGAGGCAGAAACCCAAACTCAAGGATTTCGGCTCCAGTCTCAAACGGCTCAAGTGGGATCCGGTTACCAACACCGTCGTCGAAGCAAAATCTAACAAGAGCACGCGTGGGGCTGACGATGACGTGGTCAGGGTCGAAACCAATCTCGTAGTCGGCGAGTTTTTGGTGCTCAATAAGCAATGGCAACCGGTACAGGGATTAACGCGCGAGGATTTCATCGTTGCCGAGGACGGTAAGCCACAGGAGGTGGGAGCTTTTTCGTTAGGGGACGATGCGAAAATACCGCGCTCGATAGTCCTCATCATTGATTATAGCGGTAGCCAATTACCCTACATTCAGACGAGTGTGAAAGCAGCCAAGACTCTCGTAGACAAGCTGAATCCCCTGGATACGATGGCAATTGTCACTGACGATGTGGAGCTGCTGGTAGATTTCACGCGAGACAAGGAGCTACTCAAAAAGAAGCTGGACTCACTGGAAAAGAAGGCCAATCCAGAAGGATCTCCTTCGAAACGGAAGATGGGCCGCAGTCAGCAATACTCCGCCTTGATGGCCACACTCAAGGAAGCCTTTGACGATGAAGATCAGCGCCCGGTTATTATCTTCCAGACTGACGGCGATGAACTTCCGTTTCTGCGAAACTCTTTGGAGTCAAATTCCATACCTCCAAATTTACCGCCCGATCTGCACGAACAGCAGCTCAGAATTCAAAAGATGGTGCAAAGAGTCTACCGGGATAGATTGACAGAGTTTAGCCTAACCGACATCTACCGCGTGGCAGAGAGCTCACGAGCGACTATCTATGCGATCATTCCCGGTAACCGATTGATGGGACTCTCACCGGAACAGCACGCGGAGATGATGAAAGCCAACCGCGACCGCGCCGCGCAGTTTTTCCACGTGAATCCAGAAACCAGAGCACGGGCGGAGGAAGACTTCAAAAGGTATCCTCCCGAAGCAATAAGATTCCTCGCCGACCGTGCTGCTGGAACGCAGTTGGCTTTGGCTGGAGTAGCTAAGATTACGGGCGGCTGGCATGATTTTTTGGAGGACCCTTCACGTGCAGAGACGATCTACTCCCTTATCTTCTCTGACATCAATCGTCGCTACATCGTCGGGTATTATCCGACAAACAAAGAACGGGATGGAAAGCGCCGGAAGGTAAACGTGGAGGTGCGTGGTCACCCGGAGTATGTGATCTGGGGACGCAAATCTTATAACGCGCCGGGACCGGAATAATATCCTGGGACCGTGGTTATTCCTGGGACCGCGGCAGCCTGGGACCGCAGGCGGCTCGCCTGCAATGAGCGCGGCAGCCGCGACTGTTAGGTGGCCAGTCCGCCACAAATCAAGACTCGAAACCAGGATAAGTCCTGCGCGGCTATCGCCGCTTGGTGCAGGCGAGCCCCCTGCGGTCCCAGGGTAGTGTTTCTAATGGTCCAGAACTTCATAGCAGGTATCGACATTGGCGGCACCAAGATCGCCGTCGGCATCGCATCTCCAGATGGAGAGGTTATCGCCTGTACCTCGTTCCCCACAGATCTCGATGGCTCTCCGCAGGAGTCCATGAATCAAGCGCTCAATGCGTTAGCGAGGCTGGCAGAGAAACACGAGGGCCAGCTTGCCTCGGTCGGCATCGGCTGCGCCGGTCCATTAGACTTCGATCTCGGAAACGTGCTCGCGCCGCCAAACATGCCGCGAAGTTGGCGAGATTTTCCGCTTCGTTCCTTCGTAGAAAATAAACTAAAGCTACCCGTGGCGCTGGATAACGATGCCAACGCGGCGGCCCTTGGCGAGAGCCTCTACGGCGCAGGCCAAGGTTACAGTGACCTGGTCTACCTGACGATCTCGACCGGCATTGGAGTGGGGATCATCGCCGGAGACAGAGTTGTTCATCGGCTGGGTGAAGGTGGTCACGTTATAGTTGCACCTGACGGCGCGTTGTGCGGATGCGGGGCGCATGGTTGTATGGAAACGTTATGTTCGGGCACCGGAATCGCCAAGCGGGCGCAGGAGCAATTGCGTTCCGGTCGCGCCAGCAAAATGCTGGACCTGGCAGGTGACGTTACCCAGGTTACCGCAATCACCGTTGAGGATGCTGCCCGATTGGGAGATGAGCTGGCGACTGAAGTGTGGCAGGAGACGGTTGAACTCCTGGCGATCGGCATTGGCAGCATAATGGTATTGCTGGCGCCGCAAGCAGTCATCTTAGGTGGGGGGGTCGCCGCCGGCGCCGGAGAGTTTCTGCTAGGGCCTTTGCGCGTCGCCCTTAAGAAGCGTGTGCGTATAGTCCACGGAGTTGAAATCTTGCGAGCGGGACTGGGCAGCGAAAGTGGAATCCATGGGGCGCTGGTTTTAGCGGCGCGGGCGTTGCGGCCGAGCGCAGTAGGGGTTCTGTAAAAACTCCTGGTATTACGAATTAGAGTAGTGCTCCGTGAGCATGTTGCTGAGAAAGAAGCCGATTGCCTAGCGAGTACTGCGTGACGATGAGGTCAGTACCACCTCGCGGTAGCGGGTGGGTTGTTCGATGGACCAGCCATTTCGGCGAAAATACCTGGTTTTGCCTGGCAAATTTTGTTGGGTAGCAGACCCACCCGCTACCGCGAGGTGGTACCGACCTCATTGGCCCAAACCGTCGTTTGTTGCAACACACTGATGGATCACCACCGGAATTAGCCAACGCTTTCAGCGTACAGGACACAAAATATGAAAACAGTTCAAACCACTCCATTCACTGATCAACGACCGGGCACGTCGGGACTGCGCAAGAAGACGCGTATCTTCATGCAACCCAACTATGTAGAAAACTTTGTCCAGGCCGTCTTCACTACTATTCGAGAGGACAAACCTGAAGGCTTCGGACAGGAGACGTTAGTCGTCGGCGGAGACGGCCGTTTCTACAACCGCGAAGCGACGCAGAAGATTCTGCGCATGGCGGCGGCGAATGGCTTCGGTCGCGTGGTAGTTGGACGCGAGTCACTGCTCTCAACCCCTGCCGTGTCCGCGGTGATCCGGAGGCGCGAGGCGCTCGGCGGATTGGTGCTTTCAGCGAGTCATAACCCCGGCGGTATCGATGCTGATTTTGGCATCAAGTACAACGTCAGTAACGGTGGTCCGGCGCCAGAAGCGATCACCGAGCGGATTTATCAGCACACGCTCTCAATCAGTGAATACGCCACGATTGATCATCCCGACATCGACCTTGATCGCGAAGGCACGACGCAGTTGGGTAGCACGGAAGTCGTGATTATCGATCCGCTGCTCGACTACACTGCCGTGCTTGAAGAGTTGTTCGACTTCACCTCGCTGCGTGCCCTTTTCCAAAAGGGTTTTCGGATTCAGTTTGATGCGATGAGCGCGGTGACCGGGCCCTATGCTCACCACATTCTCGAGCACCGCCTGGGCGCGGCCGCGGGCTCGGTGATCAATGGAACGCCTCTCGTCGATTTTGGCGGACATCACCCGGATCCAAATCTCGCGCATGCAGCCGAGTTAGTCGCCCACATGAATGCTGCCGAGGCCCCCGATTTCGGCGCGGCCTGTGACGGTGATGGAGATCGGAACTTAATCCTGGGTCAGAACTTCTTCGTCACTCCGGGCGATTCACTCGCCATCATTACCGAGCATGCGCAAAGCGCTATTCGCGGTTATGGCGGTGGGCTGGCCGGCGCAGCGCGCTCGATGCCGACTAGTACAGCCGTGGATCGCGTGGCTGATGCCCTCGGTATTCCGTGTTACGAAACGCCGACGGGCTGGAAGTTTTTCGGCAACCTGATGGACGCGGGCAGGTGCACGATCTGCGGCGAAGAGAGCTTCGGCACCGGCTCGAATCACGTTCGCGAGAAGGATGGACTGTGGGCGGTGTTGTGCTGGCTGTCGATTCTGGCGGCGACGGGCAAGTCAGTTGCGGCTGTGGTGCAGGACCACTGGAGACGATTCGGTCGTAGTTACTATCAGCGACACGATTACGAAGGGCTGGAAGTGGGGCCGGCAACCCAAATGATCGAGGCGTTGCGAGCCAAGCTGCCAACGCTGACCGGCGTTCCAGTTGCCGGAAGCAGCATCGCCGTCGCCGATGACTTTAGCTACACCGACCCGATTGACGGGAGCGTCAGCGCACACCAGGGCATCCGCATTTTGTTGGAAGATGGATCACGAATCGTTTGCCGACTTTCAGGCACAGGCACCGAAGGCGCAACGTTGCGGATCTATGTTGAGCGGTATCTCAAGGATGGTGGGGAAGGGAACATTGATGAGGTGCTTGCGCCTTTGGTGTTTGAAGCGAGGGAGTTGCTCAAGCTGCGCGAGAGGTTCGGTAAAGATGAGCCAACGATTATTACTTGAGGTTTCGATCCAACCACGGCCTTAACGTTCGTTTAGAGGTGGGCACCGCCCACCGGTGCGCCGTGGACGAAACGAATCGGATCCATAACTAGTGTGGTGTTTCTAAAGTTCGATTAATAACTCCGAGGCCGAAGCGGCACGGCCCCAGGTCCGAAGGACCGACAGTTAATAGCCACGTCCGTTAGGG
>JANNJZ010000146.1:0-4974 GCA_031396065.1 Pyrinomonadaceae bacterium
CGAGTTGAGCTTTGTGCGCAAGCAAATTGTTTACCTCGATTCTGAAGGGAGCGAGATTGAGAAGAACATTATCGAAGTATTTCCCGGCATTCAGGTCATGGGGTTGGATGCGCACGGCGAGTCCCATTCGCGGAAGTTCAGTCCCCCGCTCACCGGTGCAACACGGGGTTGGGAAACGCTTGATCAGCAACTGTTCAGCGAAAATGCCGCGCGAATTGTGCGGGAGATGAACGAAGTCCTGGTGGCGGAAGATTGCCCCAAAGACGAGCGCTCGGTGATTTTGCTCCCCGGCATCATGTACCTGCAAACTCACGAAACCATCGGCCACGCGCTCGAACTGGATCGCATTCTGGGCTATGAGCTGGCCTATGCGGGCGGTTCGTTCGTCAAACTTAGTGATTTCGGTGAGCTGCGCTACGGCTCCGCTAAATTGACCGCCCGCGCCAATGCCACCCTGCCCAACAGCCCCGGCAGTTTTGGCTATGATGATGATGGCGTTCCCGCACAGGATAACTTGCTGATTGATAAGGGTTTGCTTGTCGGAGCGATTACGAGCCGCCAGATGGTGGAAGAAGCCAACGCTCGCGCCGGCAAAACCATCTTCAGCGGCAGCAGCGGCGCCAACCGGGCAACTGCTTTTTATCGTGTGCCGATTGAACGCATGACTAACATCAACATCGACCCCGGCAGTGATGGTTCGCTGGCTGAGATCGTCAAAAACACCGAAAAGGGGATCATTCTGGACGGCGATAAGAGCTGGTCGATTGGCTCCAACCGCGAGCAATTCCACTTTGCCACCGATATAGGCTGGCTGGTGGAAGATGGCAAAGTTACGCGCGTCGTCAAAAATTCTACCTACAAGGGTGAGACCGTCAAATTCTACAATTCGCTTTCCGCCGTGGGTGATCAATCCACTTGGGAAGTGCGCAGTGTGGATAGCTGCGGCAAGGGTCAACCCAACCAGATCATGCAGATGGGTCACGGCGTTCCGGTCTGCCGTTTTGACAATGTGACCATAGGAGAGTAGCCGTGAAGGAACTAATTCTGCAAACCTTGCGCGACTTGCGCGCCTATGCTCTGTCAAAAAACGTCGCTGCCACGTTCTTCTATCACGAAGAAGAGAGCTACCTGATGCGTTTTGCCAACTCGGCCATTTCGCTCAACACCAATGAGCATCTCATTCGCCTGGAGATTACCGCCTTTGAGGATCGCAAGCGCGCCAGCTATGAAATGATCACCGCTTTGAGCAAACTGGAGGAGATGAAACAAGGGGTGGATATTGCCGCGGAAATGGTAAAACACGCCCAGCCTTTGAATTACCAGCCCACCGTACCGCTCTACGCGGAGACGTTTATCGATGAAAGCGGCTTTGACGCCGCGCTGGCGGGGATCAGCAACGAAGAGCGCCTGCTTTACTTCAACCAGGCGGTGGCAGGTCTCGAAACGGACGAAATCAAACTCTCCGGGATTTTTTCCAGTGGCGTGAACATCAGCGCGCAAATCAATACCCGTTCGGAGCACCTCCAATATTTCAAGAGCTCCGATGCGCAGATCAGCATTGTCCTTTCGCATATCGCCCTTAAATGGGAAGTGATTGCCGAACAGTCAGCCCAGAAAAAGCCCGAGTTAAACCCCTCCGCATTACGACGCGACCTGGCCTTCCTGCTGGAGCGCTACCTGCACGACACACCGCAGCAGCTTCCATTGGGCAGGTATGACATCGTTTTCGGGTCCGCTGCCATTGGCAGCCTGCTTGACATCATGAACAGCATCGGTTTTGACGGTGGCGCGATGAAACGCGGGTTTTCTTTCATCGCCGAAGATCAGGTCGGTCGACAAGTTTTTTCAAGCAAGTTCAACCTGACCGATGACCCCACCCGCCTGGAGACTTTTCCGTTTCAGCGCGACATGATGGGCATGCCCCGTAAGCCATTCCCCATCTTCGAGTACGGGGTATTCAACTCCTTCACCTGGTCCCAGGACGATGCCGATGAGTTCGGCGCTCCGCCCACGGGTCACACGGTCATGCACAAGAGTCTTGTGCTGAGCGGCGGCGACAAAGAGGCCGGCACGCTCGAAGAACTGGTTAATCTGCCGCGCGAGAACGACCTGCTTTACATCCCCTTCCTTCATTACATGAACATCGTCAACCCTTCCAAGGGGCTGATTACGGCCAGCTCGCGCTTTGGCGCGCTGCTGCTCAAGAAAGACGGCTCTGTAGTTGTGCCCTACAATGTGCGTGTCACCCAAAGCCTGCTGGATATTTTTGGCGACAGGGTGGCATGGCTCTCGCAGGCTCAGGTCGTCCACAACACATCGATGAGTTATGGCGCGCGCAACCCAACCTCGATTGTCGTACCCGCCTTTCTTCAGGTCAATGACCTGGAGATTTCACACTCCAATTCAACCTACTAAAATATATACTTATGTGCGCGGGTTGGGGGTCAGGTCTTGGGATATAAGTTTTTGTCACCCAAGATAGACGTGTTTAGCTGAAAAGATTAGTGGGGCCGGGGTCGGGTTGGATATATGGATATTTAATCAGTTCTTACAGGGGTAACTTATTAATGCTCTAAACTATCGCTATAGTCTCTCAATCACTTGACTCGACAGTTGTCGGCTCCTTTTCCTCGTATAGCTGAAACAGCGATTCAATGTGAATTGAGCCAAACTCGGTGTTACTTAATCCCGATGTAGACACAATCTTCCATTACTCTCCATTCCGAACCAATGCCCATAAGCTACATAGTATGTCCATTTATAATGGACATACTATGTAGCTTACTGCTAAATTATTGCCATCATACAGGAGATGGTGATCATGACTAACGCCCTGCTGCTCAAGAGTATTCCCTATGAGGAGTTTGACTACCAGACTCTGCTGGACGCCGTCCACGGATATGCACAGCCACGGATGAAGATATCCGCCATGTTGGCCAAAGGAGACATCGTCCGTGTCAAGAAGGGACTCTATATCCTCGGCGATTCGCTACGCCGCCGGCCGTTCTGCCGGGAACTTCTTGCCAACCTTATCTACGGACCGTCCTATGTGTCCCTCGAATATGCGTTGCACTATCACGGCCTGACGCCGGAACGGGTAGAGACGGTAACCTCTGTCACCTGCGGTCGCACACGGACCTTTGATTCACCGGTGGGTACTTTTTTCTATCGGATGATCCCAATGGAGGCATTTCGCACCGGGATGGACCGTGTTGAACTGGATGATGGCCGTTCTTTTTTGATCGCCATCCCGGAGAAGGCCCTGGCAGACCGTATCGTTGCCGATCGAGGCGCCGGCATCTCGACACAGAAGGAGTTGCACGACTATCTGCTGGCCAGTCTCCGCATCGATCCAGCTGGTCTCCGCGGTCTCGATCCTGCCCGGCTTGCGGAAATCGCCCAACACTACCGATCCCGCAGGGTGAAGCTGCTGGCCGACCTAGTCAACCGTCTGAGTAAAGGAGCGCGATGATGCATGAGGCTGTTACCCGCATGCTTGCCAAGTACGAACCGAAGAGCGTTGACGATTCAGTCAGGGCGCTCCGTGAGATTATTCAGGAGGTAGCACTGCTCGGACTTTGGCGAGCCAAGTTTTTTGAGCATGCCGCTTTCTACGGCGGAACTGCCCTGCGCATTCTCTACGGGCTTGACCGGTTCTCCGAGGATCTGGACTTCTCGTTACTGGCGCCGTCTCCCGATTTTAATCTGGCACGTTACACGTCATCGCTTGAGGAAGAATTGCTGGCATTCGGCTTCAATGTCCGGGTAGAGATGGTCGACAAGGCAGTGGAGTCGGCGGTTCAGTCCGCCTTCCTCAAGGCGAACACCCGCAACGAACTCCTGGTCATCGAGGCAGGAGAAGAGCTTACGGGACAGGTCGCAGCCGGACAGGTGCTGAAGGTGAAGATTGAGGTGGACACGGACCCGCCGCCCGGTTTCACGACTTCAACCCGTTACCTGCTGCAACCGATACCGTTTGCAGTGCGGAGCTATTCGCTCCCTGACCTGTTTGCCGGCAAAATGCATGCGATCCTTTTCCGCAAGTGGAAAAATCGTGTTAAAGGTCGCGATTGGTATGATCTTGTCTGGTATGCCGCCAACCACCCCCAGCTGAACCTTGGTCACCTTGAACAGCGGATGCGTCAGACCGGTCACTGGAGCGGGGAACAGTGTCTTTCACCTGTAGCGTTCTCAGATTTGTTGTTCGACGCAATCGACCGGCTTGATGTGAATCAAGCCCGCAAAGACGTGGCGCCGTTCATCAAGGACCAACAGATGCTCGCTCTCTGGTCGCACGACTTCTTTAGTGATGTTGCGAGCCGAATTCGCTTTGAAGGATAACAAAGCATCAAATGGAGGATTCTGTAATGTTCAATGAAGACCTGCTGGCAGCCCTTCAGGAATTACTGGAGGCATCCAGTGCCATGACCAGTGGCCAACTGCCTACTGCCAGTCAACTGGAACGATATCAGCGTGCCCGCGAATGGGCAAAACGGCTCCTTGATCGCGAGGAGAAAGCGAAAAACTCGAAATTATCGCCATAGAGTTGACGTAACAGATCTTGTTAGCATCACCGATTTTTCCGGCTCGATGCTTGGAAGCCGCAATGCTCAAAGGGAGGTCAATATGTCACTCGATTCATTCAACGATACTATCATGCATCTTGCTGCTCGCTGGAAGGATGCCGACAAGCCGTTCCTGCGACAGCTTTTCCCCCTCCTTGCCGAAGGCAGTCCAGTGTCACCTGGTTACCTCGCTGAAATCACCGGAAAAGACATAGTTAACGTTGAACTGGCACTCGTAAATGGTCGCACAAGCCGCGATGAAAATGGACACGTAGTTGAACTGTTCGGTATCATGCAAACTCCAGCATGCCATCGCATCCGGATAGGTCAGGTTTCTTTGTACAGTTGTTGTGCTTTGGTTGCCCAGATGGTCCCTTTGCTGCTCGGCAAAACCCTCGCAATCGAGTCA